>CAIJGS010000001.1 GCA_903820285.1 uncultured Verrucomicrobia subdivision 3 bacterium
CAGTTATAAAACCGCGAACCACTATGTCGTGGTGCTGGATGTCACCGGTCCCGCCGGCACCTCCCGCCGCTCCAAGGTTTGGGATGTGGCGGTGAAATGAGGTTATGACTCTTTCTCAAAAGCGTGTTTCCGAGGGGCATCAGTTAGTGTTTCGACTGCCCTCATCCCGGCCTTCTCCCCCAGGAGAAGGAGAAACGGTTGCCGTCTCTTTAGCGAATCAAGTTGCTGGATTGGTCAGGCTGATGGATGAATACACAATGGTGTGCCAGGGAAAATCCCTCTACTTGGGGGAGAGGGTTGGGTGAGGCGAGCGTCCTACACTTATTCAATCTCCGCCCCAATTTTAAATCCGCACAATGAACTTTAAAAAACTCCTCCCCCTCGGGGCCATCCTCGCGCTGACGCTTTCCCTGCCGGCCGCCACACTGAACGTCCTCGATTTTGGTGCCCGGGGCGATGGCACCACCGTGGATACCGCCGCCATCCAGCGCACCATTGATGCTGCCACCCAGACCGGCGCGCAGGTACTCATTCCCGCCGGTCACCAATTTCTCATCGGCACGCTGGAGCTGAAAGGGGGCATTGATTTTCATCTTGCGGGCGAACTGGTCATCAGCACCAATCGCGCCGATTATTCCGGCGATGGCGTCATCACCGCTTCCAATGCGCCCGACCTCCACATCACCGGCTCCGGCCTCATTAGTGGTCGTTCGCTCGCCTTCATGACCAATTACGACGCCCCGAACGAATGGTGGCTCTTCCAGGAATGGCGACCCAAAATGTTTGTGCTCACCAGTTGCACCAATCTCGTGGTGCGCGATATCACCTTTGGCGATGCCCCGTTCTGGGGGCTCCACATGCTCGGCTGCGAAAACGTACTCGTGGATAACGTCACCGTCAGCAACCGCCTTGACGTGCCGAACGACGACGGCATCGATCCCGACCACTGCCGCCATGTGGAAATCCGCAACTGCCACCTCACCTGCGGCGATGACGCCATCGTGGTGAAAAGCACCCGGCAGACGAATGATTTTGGCCCCTGTGCCGACATCCATGTGCACGACTGTGTGATTCGCACGCAGGACGCCGGCCTGAAGATTGGCACCGAAACCACGGGCGACATCCACGATGTCCTCTTTGAACACTGCCAGATTATTTCGAGCAGCCGCGGTTTGTGCATCCAGTTGCGCGATGAGGGCGACATCGGCAATGTTACGTTCCGTGATATTCAATTTCTTTCCCGCTACCACAGCGATCCCTGGTGGGGCCGGGGCGAAGCCATCTCCTTTACCGCCCTGCCGCGCAACGCGCAAACCAAGCTGGGCCACCTGCACGATGTGCTTGTGCAAAACGTCACCGGCCGCGCCGAAAATAGCATCCGCGTGAATGGCACTGAAGGAAGCCATATCACGAACGTGCGGTTGGAGAATGTGAATGTCACCTTCGGTCGCTGGACCAAATATCCCGGCGGCGTTTTTGATAATCGTCCCACCAAGGTGCTGACTCCGGTTGAATCGTGCGCGAATCCCGCCTTCAGTCTACGTTGGGTGGATGGCGTGACGATGAAAAATTGCCACGCGAAATGGGAGCCGGACAGTCCCGCCTACCTGGCCGGACAAATCGCCAGCGAGCACGTTACGGATCTGAAGTCGGAGTGAGAATGCAATTTATTTTGCAGCGAACGGCCAAGTGTTGCAAAGCGTCTGATAATATAGTTTAACGCTCGCCCTCATCCCGGCCTTCTCCCCCGGGGAGAAGGAGAAATGGTTGCCGTTAATTTTGCGAATCAAGCCGCTGGATTGGTCGGACGGATGGCCGAGTTCAATAAAAGTGTGACGGCGAAAAGCCCTCTCCCGGGGGAGAGGGTTGGGTGAGGGCGAGCGTCATCCAAACGATTTCCGCAAATCTCTTATCGTTCACTTCGCCGGCAGCACTTTGATCTGGTTGGGCGTTTCCAAAATCATTTCCGGGCGTTTGTGATATTCGGAGATGCTGCCGTTCAGCTCGACGTTTTGATTCGTGAGCTTCGACAAATCGCCGAACAGGGCGGTATTGGCGTCGAAAATGACGGCGGTGAAGGCGTTGCCCGGCGCAGGTTTGTCCAAGCTGATGATCGTTATGGTCGGGCGCACGCTCACCGACACCACTTTCCCGGTGACCGTCATGGTCTCGTCGTAGAAATTGGCGGCTTCGGCGGTGCCGATGACATGTTTTACGGCACTGGCGGGGGCCAGGTTGGTATATTCAGCGGCGAGTAACGCCGGTTGGCTAAACTTCAGATAATGTTCAATTTCATCCGCGAGCCTGTAACCGGCCAGAGCGGCCTGACGTTCCGCCACGGCCTTGGCGGTTTTGGTATAATTTTCCGGCAACCGCGGCGCGGCATCCGCGCTGGTGCTGCCTTGCAGTTTGCCGTCCAGATAGCCGACCTTGATCGCCAGTTCACGGCTCTCGAGACTCCAATCCACTGGCGTGGTGTGCTGGGTGAGCTCCGGCAAGGCCTTGCGCGGAAACCGGGCATCCAGTTTTACAGCATACTTCCATTGCGTCTGCGTATCCGCGGTGCTGCCGAGCAAGCCGTCCCACAGGCCGTGCAAGCGCACGCCCTGCTGCCGGTTCTGGGCCGCCGTGGTGGGGTTCACATAAATGTCATTCCCGCCGCGATCACCTTTCGGGTAGGTGTCGTTGAAGAGTGATTCGCAATGCAGGGGCTGGTGCATATCGCCAACCAGATGCACGAGGTAAGAAAGCATGGCGCCGCGCAATTCCGGGTTCGCATTGGTGTCGCTCAGCGCCTGTTCGGCCTGGGCAATGCCGTAAAGCACATTGTTGGTGGGCGAGGCGTCCGGTTCGAAGGTAAATGCGGGCGGGCGGATGGGATAGTCCACGAAGTGCCAGTTGGGATGGTCATAGATGTCGCCGCTGTTGCGGATTTCATCCGGCCAGTTGCTGGCGCGCATCACAATGTAGGTGGCCAAATCCAGATTGGGATTCGGGTGGTAGGCTTTCTTCCAGTCGGCAAATTCGGGATGGCCCTTGAGCACGTCGATCACCTGGGCCTTGAGCTCCGGTGAAAGCTGTCTAAATCCTTCGGCGGCAATAACCATGTGGCCGGCACTGCCCCAGGCAAACGCGTTGTGTTGGACGAGTCCCAGGCCGATGACGGCACAAACTGTGAAAATACACCTTCTCATCTGAATACTTCTAGCTGACACCGTCCGTTCCGCAATGAAAAAAGCAGGCCCGGCGCGGCGGGGGAGACAAAAACCGGGCGCGATACCAATATCACAATATCACGTAGGGGCCCAAATTCGATAAATCGGGGCGATAATGGCACAGCGGCTGGCCGATGGCATAATTGGAATGGCACAAAACCATGGGCCGACTCCTTTACGGAACCAATGCAGGTGGCAAATAAAGTTGCCATTGCCAGTGCTGACATGATCGTTCGCCATGAGGAAAGACCAGAGGACTGGACGCTGGCGCGATTGCCATGGCATCCGTATGTGCAAAGCGTTCTGGAGTTCGCCCAGTCCTCGGTGCATTGTCTTCATGAGCTACCTGGTTCATTTCAAATCTCAAATTTGAAAATGAAATCGGCCTCCCCCCATACGCGTATTTCACGGTTAATCAGCTTTTTTTGCGGTTTGCCGGGTTTTTGCCTCAAACCGGGGGTGAAAACCGGGGTGGGGACCGCAAATTCCGCCATTTAGGTTTGTAAAAGATCGGGTTTTCTGCAACTTTTCCCGGCCCCGGTTGTTCAACCTGAACCAACAAATGGGATTTAACTCAGTCAAACAGCTCGTTGCGACGGTGGCGGAAGCGCCCCCGGCGCAATTCGACGATTGGCGCAAGACTTGGCGGACGGCCGCCGATGGCGGCTCCACGGAGTCGTTTCTTACCTTTATCGCCCGCGAGCGCGGGATTTCCGAAGAGGTGTTCATGCAACGGCTGGCGGCTCAACTGGGCTGGCCGTTTCTGGATCTGCCCAAGCTGACGGTCCCGGGCGAGGTCCGCAAAAAGATTTCCACGAAGATCGCCTTCCAATATTCCGTTCTGCCGGTGGGGATTAACGACGGGGTTCTGCAATTGGTGGCCAGTGATCCCTTTGACTCGGCGATGATGAATGCGGTGCGGTTTGATGCGCGCATGCCGGTGAGTTTTGCGCTGGCGACGCGCGCGGAGATCGAGAAGGCGCTGAAGAAGTACTACGGTGTCGGCGCCGAAACGCTCGATGAAATGGGCGAGGACGAGCCGATGGACCTGGAAATCGCCAACGACAAGGAAATTACCGAGGGCGACCAGGAGGCGAGCGTGATCAAGTTCGTGAACCAGATCATCTGGGAAGCGTTCAAGGATCGCGCCACGGACATTCATTTTGAGCCGCAGGAAGACGAGTTGCGCATCCGCAACCGGATTGACGGCATTTTGCACCAGATTCCGCTGCCGCCCACGCTGAAGCGGTTTCAGGCGGCGATCATCTCGCGTATCAAGGTGATGAGCGGGATGAACATCTCGGAAAAACGCCTGCCGCAGGACGGTCGTATTAACGTGCGCATCAAGGGCGAGGAAATTGACATCCGCGTTTCGACGGTGCCGACGGTGTACGGCGAAAGCGTGTCGCTGCGCTTGCTGACGCGCGGCAAGATTTTCCTGAGCCTGGAAAAGCTGGGTTTCTCCCCGCACGAAGAGGCGGCGATCCGCGACATCATCATCAAGCCGCACGGCATTTTCCTGGTGACGGGGCCGACGGGGTCGGGCAAGTCCACCTCGTTGTACGCGTTTTTGAGCGCGATCAACTCGGTACACAAGCGCATTATCACGGTTGAGGAACCGGTGGAATATGAATTGAAGGGCATCAACCAGATCGCGGTGCGGCCGGAGATCGGGCTGACGTTCGCGATGGGGTTGCGCCACATTTTGCGGCAGGACCCGAACGTGGTGATGGTCGGGGAAATTCGCGATCAAGAGACGGCGGAAATCGCCATTCGCGCATCGCTGACGGGTCACTTGGTGTTCAGCACGCTGCACACGAATGACGCGCCGAGCGCGTTCACCCGTCTGATTGACATGGGGATTGAACCGTTCCTCGTGGCGTCCTCGGTGGAAGCGGTGCAGGCGCAACGGTTGATCCGGACGATTTGTTCGCATTGCAAGACGGAGCAGGTGGTGGACCGCAATTATCTGCGGCGCATCGGGTTTCCCGAGGCGGATATCGAGACGGCCAAGTTCTGGCATGGCGCGGGTTGCGAGCATTGCCGGCAGCAGGGCTATCAGGGCCGCAAAGGGATTTACGAATTGCTGCTGGTCACGGAAACGCTGCGGCCGCTGATCATGAATCGCGCGCCGGCCTCGACGATTGCGGCCCGCGCGATGGAAGCCGGCATGCGCACGCTGCGGACGGACGGTTGGACGAAGGTGAAGAACGGCGTGACCACCATTGAAGAAGTCCTGCGCGTGACGCAGATCGAGGAGCACATGGAAGCCTTGAACGAAGGCGAGCGCACCCAGATTCTGGCGCGCATGCAAACCCCGTGAAGAATCTCCCTTTCATAACCGATTAAACGATCATGGCCCGCTGGAATACCTGCAATCTGTTGCACTTAGCGCCCGATGCCAAACGACTGTGGCAGTTCGACGCGAAGGGTGGCGGTTTTGTGCTGGGCCGCGAGCAGCGCGTGCCGTACGCCGAACCGGTGCCGTACAAGTTCGTCGCCAAATCCTGGACCTCGCTCTGGCAGCCGAAGCTGAACGTGGCGTGGCTGCCGGCCGAAGATGTTTTTCTGCGGGTGATCGAACTGCCCGTCAGCAACGCGGATGAAATGGTGGCGATGGTGGAGTTGCAGTTGGAAAAACTTTCGCCGATTCCGGTCGCACAAATCGTCTGGACGATGCAATTGTTCCCGCGCATTGCCAGCGTGGAGGCGGGCGCGGAAAATTTGCAGACCGTGGTGGTGGTGATCGTGCCGCGCCAGGTGGTGGAGGAATATTTAGGCAAGCTGGAGAGCGACGGATTTCAGGCGGACCGCCTGGAGGTGGCGCTGCTGGACCAGTTGGAAGCCGTGGAAGTGAAGGAAGACGGCGCGTGGGTGTTTCCGCAATCGGTGGGCGGGCAGAACGCCGCGTTGCTGGGCTGGTGGACGGGTGGTGCCTTGCGCAATCTGAGCATTTTGACGCTGCTGCCGACGGGTGATGCCGTCGCGGAGCTGAAGCAGCAGATTGCGCTAATTTCGTGGGCGGGTGAACTGGAAGGCTGGCTGACGGGAACCGTCCGCTGGCATCTGGTGGCGGATCCGGTGGTGGCGGCGGAATGGGAAAATGGTTTACGAAGTGCCATCGGCGAATCCGTGCAGGTGACGGCACCGGCGGCGCCGGTGGAATTGGCGGCCCGCACGGCCAAACGCGCGGTGGCCGGCAACAAAGCGAGTCTGATGCCGGCGGAATTTGCCGTGCGCTACCGGCAGCAATTCATTGACCGCCTCTGGTTGCGCGGCCTGTTTTATGCCGGGCTGGCCTATGTGGCCGGCGTGCTGATTTATTTTGCCTGTGCCGGGGTGGCGGCCTATCAGACGACCAATCAGGAAGCCAAAGTGGCCGCCATGAGCGGCAGCTACACCAATGCGCTGCAATTGCGGGCGCGGTATGACGTGCTGAAAGAGCGCGAGGATTTGAAGTTTGCGGCGCTGGACTGCTGGCGGCTGCTGGCGGACAAGCTGCCGGAAGGACTGTCCATCCAACGGTTCAATTTTGCCGACGGGCAGACCCTGACGCTCAGCGGCACGGTGCCAGCCACGGACATTACCAAGATCATTGATTTTGAAAAGGACCTCCGCAAGGCCACGCTGGACGGGCGGATCATGTTCAATCCCCAGAGCAAGACCACGGATCAATTGCACTGGAACGAGCATGGCGATGCCGACTACTGGAGTTTCGGGGTGGAACTGCTGCAAAACGCGGAGGAAACGAAATGAAAAAGTATTTCGAACAGCTCCGGCCGCTGGAACGCCGCCTGCTCGTAGGCGTGCTGGTGGTGTTGTTTCTGGTGTTGAACCTGGTGTTTGTCTGGCCGCACTTCGGGGACTGGGACATGTATTCGCGCCGGAGCCTCGCGGCGGAAAACAAGCTGAAGCTGTATCAGACAGCCATCAATATTTCGTCCAGCTACACCAAGCTGGTGAAGAACATGGAAAATCAGGGCGAATCCGTGGCGCCGGAAGACCAGGCCAGCGATTTTCTGCGCCTGATCAACGCGCAGTCGGCGCAAAGCGGTGTGGGCATTGTGACCACCTCCCGCCAGATCACGCATACGAACCAGTTTTTTGTCGAGCAGATCGAAAACATCACCGTGAGTTCCACGGATGACCAGCTGGTGGATTTCCTCTACAAGCTGGGCTCGGGCGGCTCCATGATTCGCGTGCGTGATCTGGAACTGCAGCTTGCCAATCCGCCGCAAAAGCTCAACGGCAACATCAAGCTCGTGGCGAGCTACCAGAAAGCCGCCCCCAAAACTTCAACCGCAAAGTCAAAATGAAAACCAAATTTACCCTCCTGTTTTTGTGGGCGGCCATGCTGGGCCTCCAGGCGCAGCAAACGATGCCGGGCCTGCCGCCGCCGCCGGGGCCGATGTCGGCTGCCGATCGGCAGGCGTTGATGCAAAAAAAGATGCTGGCCCGTCAGCGCGGGGCAACCAATAATGCCGCAGCTGTGAGGCCCGCCGCCACGGTTGCCAGCGCCGCCGCAGCCACGCCCGCCATTCCTTCATTTCCCAACCTGCCGGGAGCCACGCCGTCCCAAATGGCGGGTAATACCACCATGCCCGCCAGCACCACGGGCACGGCACCGGCCGCGCCGGAGGAAATGATTCCGGCCAAGACCATTAATTTCCAAGGCGTGGATGTCAGCCAGGTGCTGGAGGTTTACGCGCAGCTGGTGAACCGCACGATTTTGCGCGCCAATCTGCCCGAGGCGAAGATTGTTTTGAAGACCCAGACGCCGCTGACCAAGACGGAGGCCATCCAGGCCCTGCAGGCGGTGCTGGCTCTGAACGGCATTTCCGTGGTGAACATTGGCGACAAGTTTGTGAAGGTGCTGCAATCCGACCAGGCGAACACCGCCGGCGCGGAACTGGATCATTCCAGCGCGGAAAACCTGCCCAACCTGGGTTCCTACGTGACCCACATCGTGCAGTTGAAATATACCAAGCCTTCGGAAGTGGCCACGATCATCCAGCCGTTCGGCAAGTTGCAGAATTCGGCGGTGCCCTTTGACAACAACGGCGTGCTGGTGCTGCGGGACTACGCGGAAAACGTGAAGCGCATGCTGGAAATCATCAGCCAGATTGACGTGAACATTCCCGCTGAATACACCTCGGAAGTGATTCCGATCCGGTATGCCCAGGCGGCGGACATTGCGAGCGCCCTGAACAGCCTCGGCGGCAGCGGCGGCACCACGGTGAGTTTTGGCACCTCCGGCATGAGCAGCTCGGTGAGCGGGATGTCCGGCGGCCGTTCCGGCGGTGGCTTTGGTGGCAGCAGCGGCGGTTTCGGGGGCAGCAGCTTTGGCGGCAGCAGCGGCGGCGGCGGCTTCAACGGCCTGAACAGCGGGGGCGGCTTCGGCAGCCAGAACCGTTCCAGCTTTGGCGGTTCATCGTCGGCGAATCCGAATGGCACGCCTTCCACGGGCACGAGCTTTGCGCAGCGCCTGAACAACATTGTGAATGCGGCGGCCAGCCCCGGCGGGGCCGGTGGCGCGGGTGGCAACAAGCAGGACGCCATCCAGGTGTTCGGCCAGGCCAAGATCATTGCCGACCAACGTAGTAATGCGCTGCTGGTGTTCGCCACCAAATCGGACATGGTGAACATCAAGAGCGTCATCAACCAGCTCGACGTGCTGCTGGCCCAGGTGTTGATCGAGGCGGTCATTCTGGATGTGTCGTTGAACAAGGCGTTTAATTTCAGCATGTCGGTGGCGCAGAATCCGGTCGTAAATAAGAATAACACCTTGGCTGGCGCGGGCGGTTTTAACAATTCCAGCGGTTCTCCCTTCCTTAACTTTTTGAATAGCACCACGAATGGTTACAGCATCGGCACCAATTCTTCCTCGATATTTGGCAATGCGTTGCCGAGCGGTGGCGGCATGAACTACTTCGGCAACATCGGCCAGACTTGGGATGTCGCCCTCTCGGCGCTCCAGTCTGACTCCTCGGCCAATGTCATCCAGAAGCCGCGCATCCAGACTTCGCAGGCGAAGGCGGCCACATTCTTCGTCGGTCAGACGGTTCCCTACGTGACGGGCACCTATTATGGCGGCGGTTATTCCGGCGGCAACAGCTCACAATATTCGCAGCTCTCCGTGGGTGTGGAACTCGACGTAACGCCCTTCATCAACCCGGACGGCCTGGTGGTGATGGACATCAACCAGGAAATTGACGATGTGAACGGCTACACCCAGATTGACGGCAACAAGGTGCCCACCACCACGAAGCGTACGCTTTCCTCGGAAATCGCCGTGCGCGACCAGGACACCATCATCCTCGGCGGGTTCGTGCGGGACGACAAGTCCAAGGCCAAATCCGGCGTGCCGCTGCTGTCGGACATTCCACTGCTGGGCAATCTCTTCACCAGCCGCAGCGATACGAAGGATCGCGAAGAATTGCTGGTGCTCATGCGTCCGACCGTGCTGAAGACGCCGGAGGCGGCCTCGCACCAGACCATCAAGGAAGAGCAGCGTCTGCCGGGCATTTCATCCGCCCAGGCGGAACAGGCCGAGTATGAACGCACCCTGATTGACGCCCAGCGCAAACTGGAAAAAGCGCGCGCCAAGAAGGGCCATACCGATGGCTATTACAATGTCACCATCCCGGCGGATGCCGTGGACACTAACAGTATACCGGTGACGAACACCGTGCCGGTGGCGGTGCCCGTCACGAATCCCTGAGGCTGGTCCAGCCGGACAGGATTTAGAAATCAAAGAAGGTTGCACTCCGGTGCAACCTTCTTTTTTTGGGGGATAACGAGACTTATACCATTTGCAGTTTGAAACTGCACCATGATCCTCGTGCAGGTGGGTTGCACACGCTGGGCGCCAGCAGAGCGCGGCGTTCACGCCGCTTCAGTGTACAAGGCAAAGGCGGTCTGGCCTAAAACCAACACCTTGCTTGCTCGTACATTGAAGCCTACGCTCCTTACGAACCGGCCGATGCAATTTAAAGCTGAAAGTGGTATTAATGCTTTCGCGCCCGCGAAAATTATTTCTCCGCCGCCAGGGGGCGCGGGATGGGCGCGTTTTAACCGGCTACCCGTCAAGTCATCACTCAAAGCTCGTTCACTATACCTTTTGACATGAAAAGAAAGATTACCCCTGCCAGCAAAAAGCATTGCGCCTTAGTTTGTTTGGTTGTTTTATGGTCAGTACAAACTCAACTTAACTGAAGAACCATGACCATCTATGTCTGGACCGCGAAAAATCAGTTTGGCCACATCGTCGTCAGAGAAGTGGCGGCCGAATCGGCTGAAGCTGCTAAGACGATTCTCCTGGCCCAGGGCTATTCCGAGCCGGTGCTGAAAGAAGACGACATTATTGCCGCAGCCCGGCCCGGTTTCCCGGAAAAAATTACCGTCCTCGGCGAAGAAGTAAAAGTGTCGTTGGAAGAGAGAATCAAGGGATATGACGCTCCCCCCGCGACATTTTGGAGTTCTTTAAAGCAAGGCATCAACGAAAGCAAACTGGGATGTTTCATTCTCATCGCCGCTGCGGCATTCGCCGGTTATCGAGGAAATTGGACTACCGTCGTGCTCCTCATGGTGGCGCTCGTCGCCTGGCTGGCATTTATCCTCTGCGTGTGTTTGCCGTCGATTTATTACCGTAAGCTCCACGTGGCTTCCGATTGGAACCGCTGGAACGAAATGTTGTCGTTGGTAAATACCTTGCGAACCATCGGACGTTTCAGCTACATCAAAGTCCCGGAATCGGAACTCATTCGGAACCGTGCCAGGGCGCTGACGGGTTTGGGCCGGCTCGACGAAGCGCTGGCCGAATACAACCAGTTCGAGGGGCGTCCGGATTGTCCGTCGTGGTTGCACAAGCTGCATGTCGGTTCGCTCTACGTCACTGCCAAACATTTCGACAAAGCCATCGAATGCAATCTACTGTCCATTGCGGAAAAACCGACTTCCACCGCTTGGGCCGACCTCGCCAACCGTTATGCCCGATACCAACGCGACCCAGCCAAGGCGCGCGCGGCTATGGCCGAGGCTGATAAGAGTCCGATTCCCGAATTCGCCAAACCGTTTCGGATTCGCTGTCTGGGCATCATCGCCTATCTAGAAGGCGATTTCGCCTCAGCCAAGCGTGAGCTGGAAACCGCCATTGACATGGTAGAGAAAGCCAAGGGGCGGCCCTTCCGCGACGGGCATCTCGCCGTGGCCCGCGCTTATCTCGGTTGCGTCCTCGCCAAGCAGGGAGATTCAGCGGGAAAAAGGCACTTCGCGCTCGCCAAGGAATATCTCATCGCAACGCACGAGGACGAATTGCTCGCCGAATGCCGAAAGTTGATGGGCGGCTGATTTTCCCCTAAGATCGGAATTGGGGAGCACGTCCTCCCATAGTGTGGCTGGCAGCGCCCACGCCGCCAGTCAGTTGGCGTAATTTCGTGGAATTTGAGGGGGCCTTTAAGCAGAAATAATCCCGCGTAATTTTCGTCGAATTAATTTTGATCAACGAACAGTATCTTTGAAAGGAACAAGGGACGAAAACGGATGAGGCAAGCAAGCCTAACCGCCAAAATTTCCGGTCGAGGGCGCCGCGCACTTATCGAACTGCGAACACACTTTGCTCGTCCTTCGCCACAGCTATTGTTTCAGATGCAAAGCAAAAGACTGCCTGAAAAGCGGCGGAAGCTGAAATATAAAGAAGCAGGGCCGGCACCGTGTCAATGCATATCGGCGTACCGGCCCGACAGGCCGGGAAATATTATGACCGTTGTCCCAGGGCTTGCGCTGCGCGCTGCACCCTGGGCTATAATCTGGCGGGCCTTCAGCCCTTGGGCGGTGCTTTGGTTGTGCCGCCAACTTCGGGATTAACCTTCTACCACGACCGTTCAATGCGCCGGGGCGTTGGTGCCGGCGGGGGTGAGCAGGTCTTCCATGGTGCGAATGGGGTGCAGCGGGAGCAGCAGAATTTCCGGGACGAACACCGGGGTGGTCTTGGGATTGTCGAACGAGCCGGTGACGCGATATTCGAAGGCCTTGCTCACCGGCCGCAGCAGGTTGCTGATGACCACGCCCACCACAGGGGTGTTGCGCAGCATTTCGAGGGTCACGCGGGCATCCACGTTTTGATTGAAATCGGCGGTGCCACGGTATTCCAGGCGGGACATGGCGGAGCGGATCACCAGTGAATCGGTGCTGATCACGCCATTGGTGATGATGAAGTTGGCTGTGGCTTCGGTGGCCCGGTTGTTGCCGAGCCCGGGGGAAACTTTGTTGAGCACCGGCGAAATGATTCCGAACACGGGAATGTCCCAGAGGAGCCCGTCGCGCAAATGCGCGTGGCCGTAACCGCGCCAGCTTTGCAGGTTTTCGGTACTGGCGTTGGTGATGACCAGCCGGCCGGCCAGGCTGCCTTCCAGGTGGTTGGTGGGTGAAATGACATCCAGGGCGAGCAGATGCAGATTGGAGTTGGTCGTCGTGAAATCGAACTGGTAATCCGCCCCGGGATGCACGGGCCGGAAATCGAAGTAAGCCCAGCCCTGGCCATCGCCCTCATAAAATTTGGACACGATGTTGGTCAACAGCAGGGTCTGGCCCATCCAGTGAATGGTGCCGGTCACTTGCGGGGATTGCAGATTCTCCCACCGGAACGGGGCCGGCTGGATAATTTCAAAAATCAGGTCGGCATCCACATGCCCGGCATCGTTTTCGCGCAGCGCCACCCCGCCGTTCACGCGGGCGGTGGGCGGGGCCAGAAACTGGTACGGGGCCACGATGTGCGCCGTCTTTGGTCCGATGGCCCGGGCGATCACCTGTGCCTCGGCGGTGCTATAACCGTTGGTGAACTGGATCCACATGCGGTTCAGGTCCAGCACCACCTGGTCGGCGGTCGCGGTTTGCGCGCCGCCCGCCCGCCACATGCGCGGGGCATAGAAATTTGCGATGCGGTTGCTGTAATCAAAGGCGGAGGCGACGCTGTCGATCCACTGGCCGCGCACGGTGAAATTGGTGAGCGCCAGGTGGCCGGTGACGCTGAGGGCCTGCCAGTTGTTCAGCCCCGCCTGCACGGTGGCATCCAACGCCACCGGTTCGGTGAAGGCGCAGATTTTGAAACCATCCACCGCGTTGGTATCCTTGAAAAAAGGCAGGAGAAACGCCGGATCAAACATGCCGTGCAGGCCGGTGGTCAACTGCTGCGTGTGCGTATCCGCCGCGAGGTTCAGATCCAGTTGGGACCGGGCGGCGGCGAGGTGCAAATCGGGCAGGCGCAGAACCTGATTGGTCCAGACATAGTGGGCGCGCACCAGATCCAGCTGCGCCGGGCCGGCCAAGGCATTGGTGAACGCCACTTCGCCCTGCAGGGTCAGCGTAGGGGGGACTTCCGTTGGCCAATCTGCCAGCGGTTGGGTCCAGGCCGGCAGTTGCAAACGGCCCTCGCCATAGACCCACGGGAGCTGGGTCCAGGTGATTTCCTCCAGGGCATTTTGGGCCGAGGGCGGGAGCAAGCTGGCGAGGGTGTGCGGGTCCAGGTGGACATCATTGGTGAAGACCAGTTCGCGGGTGGCCACATCCAGTTTTGCACTGGCGGACAGATTGCCGCCGCCGCTGACGCTGAGACGGGTTACGGCGAGCTGCGGAAACCGCCAGTTGCCGTTACAAACGAGGTCGTGCGTGACCAGGCCCGGAACGGCCAGTTGATCCGCGTGCGTCTGCCACGTGAGCTGAAACGGTTGCAGGTTGGTCCACCACGCGAGGCCGGTGTCCGCCCGCGCAACCGTCAGGGCATTGGTGGTCAGCTGGGCATCCACCAGCAAATTTGCCAGATGGTAGCGCTGGTGGCCCAGCGCGGCTGCCTCCAGGTGAATCGTCAGGGGCGGTAGTTGCGGCGCGGGTACCGCCGCCGACTGGAGGGTGAGCAACCCCTGGGCCAGCCTACCCCAAGGTGTTACGGCTTCATCGGCGGTCAGGCGGAGGTTCAGCTGCGGCCAGCTATCGGCGCTGACCAGCCGGGCGTCGGCGGTCAGGTCGGTTTTCTGAAAGCGGCCCCATGGGGTGAGGGCATCGGGAATGCTGGCGTTCAGGTGGAGATTAAACGAGCGGGCATCGCGGGCATCGCCATTGACGACTAGGGCGACGCGGGGCAGGCCGGGGAGTTGGATTTTTTTTAGCGTGGCGGCGATCTGCTCCAGTCGGGCCAGCTGGTCGGGTGAATTACCCGCCGCCTGGCCGCGGAACCAGTCCCAATTGCGCAATTCAATGGCATGGCCAATTTCAGCGGACACGGAGATCCGGGTGCCGTTCACGGTGGCGAGCCCGTGGTCGAGGGTCCAGGTGCCGGTGGGGCCGAAGCGCAGGTCGACCTGCAAATTGGTGGCGGTGAGCGCGAATTCAGGGGTGAGGGGCCAAGTGAACACGCCGTCGGTGACGATGAGGCCATCGACCTGGACTTCGCGGTGGAGCAGGGCGGTGAAATCCACGCGCACCTGGACTTCGCGGGCGGACAGTCCGGGGCCGTCGGTGACCCGGGTCTGGCTGACCCGGACGTTTTCGGCGACGATGCCGCGGACCAGCCGCAGGCGCAACCGGGAAAATTCGAGGTCCACGCCCTGATCCCGCAGAGTGGCGACCAGCCGGGTTTTCAGGAAATCAGGCAGGCCGACCCGGTTGAACCAGAAGAAGGCGCACAGCCCGGCCAGCACGATGACCCAGATCGTGAGGCGGAACCAGCGGAAGCCGATGCGGCATTTGCGCCAGAAGCCAGGCATATTACTGGGTGTCCGGTGGGATAGTCAGCGCCGCCAGCACATATTGGAACAGGGTGGGCGGGAACACATAGACCCAGGTTTCGCCATCCAGGTTTACCGAAGCCAGCGCGGTGTTGGCCGAGGGCAGTTCGAGGCCGAAGCTGGTGGTGTATTTCTCCCCGGTTTTGAGTTCCAGGGTGATCTGCAGGTTTTCGGGTCGCAGGCTGAATTTGGTGAGATTGGTCACGTTGCGCTCCACCCAGCCGGTGACGGTGAACTGGCTGAGATAGCGGGCGGCCTGATCCACGGCCGCGAGATTGAGGTCCTTGGTGCTGCCGCTGGAACCGGCGGCGAGGAGCCATTTCCCGGGCGCCACCTGCAGGAAGGTGCGGGTCTTGCCGCTTTCATTGAGCACAATGCGGGAAAGGTTGGTGGTCGCAAAATTCCAGATGTGCCGTTCCCGGAAATCCCAGCTGCCCTCGGGCAGGCGGACGAGGTCGTCCTTGGCCAGGGCGTAAACGGAATTTTCGCCGTCGCACTTTACAAAAATCCGGTTGGTGTCCGTGGTGCCAAAGCACAGGCGGGCGATGGTGCTGTTGGTGTCGCCGGCCTGGGCGCGGAGGACGATCTGCTGTCCGGGCGGGTTCAGGCCGAAGCCCGACAAATCCGCCGGGGTGTTGTTGTCCTTCACGAACTCGGCAATATGCAGGCCGTCCACGAGCTTCACAAAATCCTGCACTTTCTCCAAGTCCACCGGAAATTTTTCGCCGGCCACCTGCCAGCGGTTGGAACCCTGGTTTTGCAGGAGGATGTTTTTGACACCCAGCAATTCAATTTCATTTATGGGCGAGTTGAGTCGCGGCAGCAAATGGGCATCGCGGAAATCATTCACCGCGCCGCGCCAGGGGGCCAGCACGTCGGCGGCCACGGCCACGACCGAGTCCAGACCTTCGCGCCGGGCATAGATCTGGTCCGGATTGTCCGTGGTGGGCTTGCCGGCGTGGATGGCGGTGAGGAGGTTGGTGTCGCGACCGAGCCAGACATCCAGCTCCGCCGGTTGCAGGCCATAGCCGGCCAGATCGGCGCGGGAATCATCGGTGATAAACCGCGAACTTTGCGCGCCGCCGAGTTGCTGGAGCAGGGCGGTGACGTGTTCGGCATCGGCCCGGGCCGGGAGCGGCCGGGTGATGCGCCAGAGATGATTTGTGCCATCGCGGTGCAGTTCAATGGCCTTGGTGCCATTGGTGATGACAATCCAGTCAATGTTGGCGGTGCTGCTGACGAGCGCGGTGTCCCGCCAGTCATTCACGGTGTGCGGAAGCATTTGGAGCCACGCGGCATCGGTTACAAAGATCGTGTCCACGCCGACCACGCGCACATAGACCTGGTCGCCGAGCGGGGTGCGTTTGCCGATGCGCAACTGCCATTGCTGTTCACCGGCGTCCAGCGCGACTGTAAACTGGGGATTGGTGAAACCGTATTCCGCATCCGCATTTTTGGGGTTCGCCAATTCCGCCGGGGTGATGCGGCTGGCCGGGGTGAGGGTTTCGAGGGTGTTGAGCAACACCTGGATGACGGAGGATTGCGCGGGACCGTGGGCGGGCGCGAGCAACTGCCAGGTTTTGTTCGTGAGGCCGACGGTCACTTCGCGGGCACCGGCCGGGATGACATGGATTTCCGTGGCCCACGCGGCGCGCAGGCCGGAAAGCAGGCCGGTGTTGGCCGGGGCGGCGGGTTGGAAATATTTACCCGCAACCCAGAGGAACGCGAACAACGACGCGGCGAGGGCGAACCAAATGGCGGTGGTCTTGGATTTCATTTGCGACGGGCCAGCCACACCAGCCAGCCGAGCAGCAGGACACTGCCCGGCAGGATGCCGAGCAACACCCAGCGGAGTTGGGATTGCTGATAGGTGGTGATTTGCAGGCGGAATTCCGTGACCGGGCGCGGCCCCAGGCCTTCCATCAGCTGCGACCGGTCGAGCAGCCAGTTCAGGGCGGAACTCAGGAAATCCCGGTTGCCGCCGGCATCAATGTAATAGTTGCCGAGGAAGATGTCGTCGCCCACGGCGACAATGCGGGTGGTGCCGCGGCGGCTGGTGGTCACGCCCACGAGGGGTTTTTGCTCCACCGCGCAGGCGAGCGGATAACGGCGCGGCGGTGCGGTGCGGTCACTGGCGAGGGTGGCATTGGGGCCGGTGTAAAACAATTCGTCCACCTGCGGGGCGCTGGCGGGCGGGGGCGGCGAAACGATCTTGGCGATCGGGCGGGGCGAATACAGCTGGAGCGAAATCTGGTTCAGCGGCGCCACCATCGGATGCTGGCCGTATTGTTCCACGAGGATGTCGTAGGTGGTGTAGGTGTGTTCCGCGTCCTTGGCCACGTCGTTGACCACCTCGACGCCCCAGCGGTTGAGGATGGGTTCGAGGCCGGAGGGTTTGTCCGCGCCATAGCCGTTGAACATCACCAGCAGGCGGCCGCCTTCGTCCAGATATTGATCAATTTTCTGGAGGTCCGGATCAAACAGCGGCCGGAGCGGGGCGGCGATGATGAGCAGGTTGCAATCCACCGGCACTTCGGTCTTGCTGGACAGGTCCAGGTTGGTGAGGTCGATGTAATTCTGCCCGACCACGGTGGCGAATTTCAGAAAGCCGGTGTTGCCGGAGTCGGTCAGCGGGGATTCGCCAGGGCCGGTCAAAAAGTACGCCTTAAGCGGATGCGGATTCTCGAGCGCGAGAATGACCGGGGTGAAGGCCATTTCGCCGCGAAAGGAAACCGGTTTTTTATCCATGGGCAACTTCCGGGTGGCCGGATCCAACGGGCCTGACGGGCTTAGCTTGTAATCGGTCAGCAGGTCGCCGGGCACGATTTTGAACCGGCCGTCGGCGATGCTGAAGATGATCAGATCCTTGTCGCCCTTGCCGGTGAGGTTGAACCGGGCCTTCACTTTTTCCGCTTCGCCGGCATCCCGCAGATAATCCACCGTATGGACGGTGATGTTTCCGTTCAGATCGTGGTATTCGCGGAGCAGGGTGTTGATGTCCGGATAGAAATCATCCTTGCGGTCATAATAAATCGTCACCTCCATGGCATTGGTCAGCGCATGCACCACCGCCGCCGTGTGGGTGGAGAGTTTGATGCGGGTCTGATCGCTCCAATAGAAGCGATGGAAAAACCGGGCGGCCCCGATATTGATCATCACCAGCACGGCGACCACCAGCGCGGTGCGCAGCACCACGTCAAACGCGATACCCCACCGGTGAACCGGGGAGAAGCTGGGCTTGGCGGATTTGGCTGGGGGTTGGTCGCTCATGGTTCGGGCAGGCTCATTTCCACCGGCGGCTTTCGACCACGCGCAGGGTCAGGAACAGGAACAGGAAGGTGATGGTGACGTAAAACACCACGGCGCGGGTATCCACCACGCCGCGCGCGAAATCATCCATCTGGTCAAACAAACTGAAGTAGGACAGCGCCCGGGCCTGCCATTGTTCCGTGACGGGAATCTGCTTGGCCAGATACGCGAGGGAAAACAGGCCCACGCCCAGCACGAAGCTGATCACGGCCGCCGTCATCTGGCTGCGGGTAAGCGACGAGGCGAAGCAGCCCAGTGAAATGAACACGCTGCCCACGAGCATAATGCCCAGGAACATCCCGCCCACCGTGCCGGCATCCAGCGTGCTGTTCTGGTGCGCAAAGTGCTGGATCACGCCCAGACAGGCAAGCAGCGGCAGCCAGGCGAGCAGATAAAAAATCACCGCCGCCATGAATTTCGCCGCCACGACCTGGAAATCGCTCACGGCGGTGGACATGAGGGTTTCAAACGTGCCGCTGGCCTTTTCCAGGGCGAACAGGCGCATGGTGATTACCGGCGTGATGAGCAGCAGGATGAGCCAGAAATAAAAACTCAGGTAGAACAGTTCGGTGACGGGCACCGGCACGGGATCGGTGCCGAGCGTGTTGATGAGCACCACAAAGCTGAAGCCCGTCAGCAGCGTCACCGCCGCAATGATGATGTAGCCGGTGAGAGAAAAGAAAAACGACGCCAGTTCACGCCGCAGCAGGGCCCAGAAAATTCTCATTCCGTCTCCTCCGTGCTGGGCTTGGTCACCTGCAGATAAATGTCCTCCAGCGTGTAGCGGTTGCGGGTTAGTTCCCGCATTTCCCAGCTATGCTGGCGGACCAGGTCAAAGATGGTGGAACGGATGTCCACCCCCGCGCGCGGGGTGAGCACGCAGCGCTGGAAGCCGGCGTCCCCGGCGGTGACCTCAAATTCCTCCACGTCCGGATGTTCGTCCCACAGGGTTTGCAGGGCGGTGGTCGGGGCGGCAATTTCCGCGATCACCTGGCTGCCGCCGGCCATGCGCAGTTGCAAATTTTCCGGCGTGTCCGAGGCGAGCACGCGGCCGCCCAGCATGATCAGCACGCGGCCGCACATCATTTCCACTTCCGGGAGGATGTGGGTGGAAATCAAAACCGTGTGTTTACCGGCGAGACTTTTGATGAGTTGCCGCACGAGGCGGATCTGCTGGGGGTCCAGCCCGATGGTCGGCTCATCCAGGATGATCAGTTCGGGTTCATGCACCAGAGCGTCCGCGAGGCCCACGCGCTGCTTGTAACCCTTGGAAAGCTGGCCGATGATCCGGCGGCCCACATCCGTGAGCCCGCATTGTTCCATGACGGTGGAAACGCGTTCGCGCGAGCGCCGCCAGCCGAGGCCTTTGACCCGGGCGCGGAATTTGAGGTATTCGCGCACCCGCATTTCGGGATAGAGCGGATTGTTTTCCGGCATGTAGCCGATGCGCCGCCGTACTTCGTCCGATTCATGGAAGACGTCAAACCCCGCCACGCGCGCCGTGCCGGAGGTGGCCGGCATGAAGGCGGAGAGGATGCGCATGGTGGTGCTTTTGCCCGCGCCGTTCGGGCCCAGCAAGCCGACGATTTCGCCCCGCGCAACGTTGAACGAAATATCGTCCACCGCCGTGCGGCCGGCAAAACGTCGCGTCAGATGTTCTACGGCAATCATGGTATCGGGAGGCTGGCAGCAGCACTGCAGCAATTCAGGCGGAGTTTAACCCATTTAAACCCGTTGCGGCGAACAAAAATTTGCGCCGATTTCATTTTCAGCCAGACTGTCAGACTCTGTTAAACAGGCAAGATTCCAGATGGTTGCGTTCAAAATGATTTGACTTTATTTTCGGTCTGGGCGAATTCACCTGCGCATGAATGCCTCTGCCGAAAACTTTTATGCCGTCTGGCGCGAACGCTGCCGGGCCGTGAGCCTGCTGCAGGATGCCGCTGGTGTGCCGCCGGAAAAGCTGTTGCAGGCCATCTGGCTGCACCAGCGGCTGCACCGCGACCAGCTTAAAACGGTGGATGGCCGCCCGGTGCGCGTGCTGCATCCCGGCTTTCAAAGTGTGACGGGCGTACCGGACTTTCGCGGTGCCGTCCTGCAAATCGGCGGGGAACCGGCGGTTTCCGGGGATGTGGAGGTGGATCTTGAGCCCGGCGGCTGGCATGGGCATGGGCACGACCGTAATCCGCAGTTTGACGGCGTCATTTTGCAGGTGGTCTGGTCGGCGGGCAAAACCCGTGACACGCGGCTGCCGATGTTGCCTTTGGCGGAGGTTTTGGATTCACCGCTGCCCGACTTGGCCCGGGCGCTGGAAAACGAATCCAGCCTGCCGGCCGCCTTGCGTGGGAAATGTTCCGCGCCTTTGCAGGAATTGGATCCCGCCTCGGTGTCAGTGTTGCTCACGGCGGCCGCGCAAATCCGTTTTCACAATAAGGCGCAAGCCATCCTCGCCCGCGCCCGGCACTCCGGCTGGGAACAGGCGCTGTGGGAACAACTCTTTCGCGGGCTCGGCTACCGGCACAACGTCTGGCCCATGCTGCATCTGGCGGAAACGAAGTCCCGCTGGCTGGCGGGCGCGGCATCCCCGCTGGAAATCCAGTCGCGCCTATTGGGCGTCAGTGGGTTGCTACCGGTGGAACTGACCCGTTCCCAGAAAAGTTCCGACACCTTTCTGCGCCGGGCCTGGGACGGCTGGTGGCGGGATCGGGATGGCTTGGCTGGTTGGACCCTGCCGCGCTCGACCTGGAAATTTCACGGTCTGCGTCCGGCCAATCACCCGCAACGCCGCTTGGCCCTGGCCTCTCATTGGCTGGCGGAAGGCAATCTGGTGGCCCGCATTGAACACTGGTGCATCTCGGAAATCCCGGACCGCCGGCTGGCCGACTCGCTGGCGGAGGTCTTTGCGGCCGGCACGGATGACTTCTGGTCATGGCACTGGACATTCAACTCGGCCCGGCTGCCCAAGGCGCAGCCGTTGCTGGGCGACGCCCGGATCACCGATTTGGCCGTGAACACCGTTCTCCCTTGGCTCTGGGTCCGCGCCCGCGAAGGTGGCAACACCCGGCTCCAGCGCGAAATGGAACGCCGATTCAACGCCTGGCCCGCCGGGGAAGATAATGCCGTCCTGAAACTGGCCCGCCAGCGTCTGTTGGGAACTACCAGTGCGAAAGTGCTGAAAGGCGCCGCGCAACAACAGGGCCTGATGCAAGTCGTCCGGGATTTCTGCGAGCATTCCAACGCCATCTGCACGGATTGCAGATTCCCGGATTTGGTGCGGAGCTGGCGGGTGACGCCGGGAAGAACCACAAGCTAACCTCCTGCTGGCCTCTGCCGTATATTTCTGCGCTCTCTGTGTTCTATGTGGTTAAATGATTAACCGCAAAGAACACAGAGAGCGCAGAGAAATAGACACAAATAGACACAAAAAATCCCCTCCCGGGTGGGAGAGGATGATTTGAAAACTTCGTTACTTCGCTTATCAGCCGGTTACGGCTTGATTTCCAGATTCGCGAACGGTGTGCTCAGTCCATCAGCAGCCGGTTCGGTTCCGACAGCTGCTTTGGGTTTGGCTTCGGACGGCTTGGAATCCGGGGCGAGATGGGCGGCAGCCGCTTTGGCGGCGGGCTTGGCATCCTCCTCGTCCTCATCCTCGTCGTCCTCATCTTCCTGATGCAGGGCTGCCACTTCGCCGACATGCGGGTTTTTGGCCCGTTTGGCGCGCGGGAGCGGGCTGATCATCAGATTGATGGCGCGGCCGACGAGCTTGGGTTGGAAATCGGGGTGCCCAAAGGGCGCGATTTCCTCGATGAATTTGTTGATGACCTGGAAACCGACCTCGGTGTGGGCCATTTCGCGGCCGCGGAACTTGAGGGCCACCTTGACCTTCATGTCTTCGCAGAGGAAATTGACGGCGTGCACCACCTTGATGCCTAGATCGTGCGGATCAATGCGCGGGCTGAGTTGGACTTCCTTGACCGTGGAAGCATGCTGATGCTTCTTGGACTCCTTCTCCTTTTTGGCCAGCTCATAGCGGTATTTGCCGATTTCAATGAGGCGGCACACCGGTGGCACGGCAGTGGCGGCAATCTCTACCAGGTCTACCCCGTGCTGCCGCGCCAGATTCAAGGCGTCGTTCAGCGGGATAACCCCCAGCTGTTTACCATCCGGCCCGATCACACGCACTTCGCGGGCACGGATCTTCCCGTTCACGCGCATTTGCGAGCTGGAGTTGGTGTTACGTTGAGAGGGGTAAGGGCGACTCAAGCGACCCTCACCGGTTGGGACTGAATTATGATGTATGGCATCAAAACTATCGTCTGGCTAATAGATACAATACACACTTTTTAAGCAATTCCGGGTTGGTCTGCAAGCAAAATCATTAACAATCTCATGCCGGGCGTCGGAAAGCCTGCACGCTGGCCACGAAATCATCGGGTACGCCGAAGTCAAACCGCTCCGCTCCGGCCATCTCCAGCGCCAGGTAACCTTCGCGCTGCCGCTGGATTTCCTGGGCCCGGGTCAGCTGGAATTCGCCGCCATCCCGGACGTTGTTCCGGATCATTTCATCCAGGATGTCATAGATGCCCGGCGCGAGCAGGTGCATGCCGAACCAGCCTAGCCAGGTTTCCGGCGGCAAGTCATTGACGTGCAGCTGTTCCCGGGCGACCGCCACGGCGGGCTTTTCGATGATCAGAGAGATGTCAATCAGGCGTGAATTTTCGGCGCGGCGCTGGCCGGCGATGGTGCCGTAGCCCTTCAATTCCCCGGCGGAAATGCGGTTCACGGCGGAGACGCTGCGACCGCCGGAGACGGTAGCCATGTCGGCCAATTCCCGGTACGGGGAGAGCGGGTGGCCGCGGAATAGGTGGTCACCCAGGCCAAGCAGCACCATTTCGCCCCCGGCAAAGCCCCGGGTCTGGAAAACGGCATGGCCGTAGCCTTCCTGCTGGTGTTGCACGGCAAAGGAAACGCGTTGGGCGAAACCACGCATCTGTTCCGCCTCGCGGAGCAGGGCAGGGTATTTGGCCAGGCGTTTGAGATAATTATCATCCGGCCCGCGCAGATAGTGCTGCACCATCTCATCCTCGCCCGGTTGGGTGATCAGGCAGATTTGCTCGATCCCGGCAGCTTCCAGTTCCAGCAGGTGATAATGGAACAGGGCGCGGGCAATGCCATCGCTGCCCACCACGGGAAACAGTTCTTTTTTCACCGCATGCGAGGCGGGAAAGTGACGGGTGCCAAGCCCGGCGATGGGGATGACCGCTTTGCGTACGGGACGGTGGTTAAGCTGGCTCATGTTGCTTCGAAATTCAGACATCAAACCGTTGCCAGCCCTTGGCGCCAAAAGTATAGCGCTTGGCACCGAATTCGATCGCCCCCGGGGAGGTGCCCTCAAAAATATCCGGCATGCCGCCCACGCGGCGGGAGTATTCGTTGGCGATGTGTGGGATGTGCTCCTTGAGCGCAGCTATCTCGCCAAACACCGCCACGGTGCCGCCGGTGCCACCGCCGGTGATTTTGGCACCATACAAGCCGCTCTTGGGACCGCGCTTGCGGACGGATTCCACCAGGAAATCCACTTCCGGCACCGAGAGATTGCAGTTTTTGGCGTAGCTTTCGTGCGCGCCATACATGCACTCGCCGGCGGTGACCAGCGCCTGCGGGTCGCCGCCTTTGGCGGCTTTGAGGGCGGCGATGAATTTCAGGACCCGTTCATTTTCCATGATCGGATGCCGGGTGGGACCCTGCACCCGGTAGGTGGCATCCGGCTGGATGATGGTCACCGGGTCATCATGCGTCTTATAGCGGTTCAGAAAATCCGAGCCCAGCATGGTTTCCGGAATCTTGCGTTCAAACTCGATTTCAAATTCCTGCGATGAGATTTCAGTCAGATAGTTGACGGGCGCCCGGCCGGTGGCGGCGCGGGCTTCATTGATGATCTTTTTGCCCATGAACGCCCCGATGCGAACGTTACCATAGGCGTTGCCGGCCACGGAATGGCGGACCATCGAGTTGATGCCCACAAAGCCCGTGCCCGGCGGAATTTCCACTTCGCCCACCACGGCACCCGGCCGGCACAGGATGTGCGTCAGCTGGCTTTCCCGGCCGCTGGCCACGGCAATCTGATCCATGATGCCGCACGGGGCACCCACGACATGGTTTTCTGCCATCTGCCCCAGCCGGGCGATGCGGGCGCCATCCAGCTTCAGCCCGAGGTAGGCGTTGAGACAGGATAGCGTGCCGATTTCCACCGCGGCGGAACTGCCGATACCTACGTTCATTGGCACCGAGCTCAGGAGCAGAAAGCTGAACCCGTAGGGCAGGGCGACCGATTCCTCCTTGAGCAGGGTGAAAATACTCCCGCCAATGTAGGCGGCCCAGGCGGCGATGGGATTGGCGTGGCAGATGTCCCGTACCTGGGCGTAACCGCCCACGGTATCGCCCGAGGTGAAATAATCCAGCGGAATGCGCGTTTCGACCGGCAGACTCCGCGCGCCGGTCTGGGCGGAGCGGATACGGAGGGTACGGTCGGTGCGGGCTTGCAGAGCCATCAGCATGCCGCGGCCGAGGACGGTTTCGCAGACATTGGAGCCGGAGTAATCGGCAATACCGCCCATGACATCGAGCCGGGCGGGCACGCGGGCGACCCAGACTTCTCCGCTGTTGAAATACCCGGCGAAACCGGTGGGGTCACTGTTCGGCTTGCGCAACAGTTGTTCAAATTCGGCAACCTCAAACGGAATGGCGTTCATACTTGGAATTCTGATGCTGTTTTTTTAACAGTAACCACAAATTCCCCCGAAAGCCACGCTTTAATGATGATGCCGGAAGAGGCGGTTCCGGTTGCGGAACAGGTACCAGACAATGATCACATTGACGATCAGAACGAGCGTCAGACCGATTTTGGGATGGGCCATGAGCTTGTGCGGAGCAATTTCGGAAGTGGCCGGATGTTGGCGGACAATTTCGAAGATTTCGATGGGTATGAAGAACGCGGATTCCCCAATGGCCAGCCAGATGGCCCAGGCGGCGCGCAAGGCCAGCCCCAAGCCGCTGCCAAACAGGAACAGCCCATAGATCAAGGTGCCGGAAGCGAAAACCTTTAGATTCGCCGGCGTATAGGTGTCCAACTGGTCGCCAATGGCCGCAAAAAACCGCTTTTCCGGGTCGAGATGCACCCAGCGCAGGACGTTGTCAAACACGTCCCCCAGATTATGTCCGGAGAGCGCAAAAATGCCCGCGGCCAGCAGCAGCACGATCACCCCTTTCAACAGCTTGAACCCCGCTATTAAATAGAGCGTGGGCGCCTTGGGTGCCACCGGTTTGCTTTTGTCCGAATCTTTACTCATCAACGTATCTTAGACAGCAGCCAGCCCAAAAGTTCAGATATTTTGAGTCTTTCTTGGCGCCCGTCATCCCGATGCCGGATGGTAACCGTATCCAGCAACTCCGGTTTCTCGCCCAAGGTGTCGAAATCAATCGTCAGGCAGTAGGGCGTGCCGGCTTCATCCTGGCGGGCGTAGCGTTTGCCAATGGAACCACTGTCGTCGTAATAGACATTCATCCAGGGACGCAGCAAATCCCGCACTTCCAGGGCCTTTTTCACGAGCTCCGGCTTGTTTTTCAGCAGCGGCAGAATGCCCGCCTTGATGGGGGCCACGCGCGGATGAAACTTCATCGTGTAGATGGTTTCGCTCTTGCCCTTGTCGTCCGTCTTTACGGTTTCGGTGTAGGCGTTCGTGATGAGGGCCAGTATCAGGCGGTCTACCCCGGCGCTGGGTTCAATCACGTGCGGAATGTACTGGCCCTTGGCCAGACCATTCGCGTCCTCCGTGGCCTGTTTGGCGGCGGGCTCGGCTTCCACGCCACTCTTGGTGAGATACCGTTTGCGGTTCTCATAATAACGGCGCCAGAGGTCGTCCTGCTTTTCCTTCGGGAGCTTGGTCCAGGCGGTGCGCAAGGCGTCGTCAAACACGCCCATCGGCTTGCCGGAGAACCGGGCATGCTGGCTGAGATCGAAATCACTGCGCGCGGCAATGCCTTCGAGTTCTTCGCCGCGCAATTCGCCCTTTTCATTGCGTTTGCTGAAGGGAAACTTGAAGAGAATATCCACGCAGGCTCGTGCATAATGCGCCAGTTCTTCGGGCGTCTGCCGGTGGAAACCAAGAGTGTCGCGCGAGAGGCCGATACCTTCATAGAAGCGCATGCGCTCCTCCACCCAATATTGATGCCACGCCTGCCAGCCCCAGTTGGGCTGCGGTTCACCGGGATGGCCGGTCTCGGGCACGGTCAGCACACTGCCGCAGATGGCTTCGACGGCTTCGTCGGGCTTGATGAAAAATTCCAGCTCCATCTGTTCGAAGTCGCGGGAGCGGAAGGTGTAATTGCGCGGCGTCACCTCGTTGCGGAAGGCCTTGCCGATCTGGCCGATGCCGAACGGGACCGACTGCCGCGAGGTTTCGAGCACGTTCTTGAACTGCGCGAAAATCGCCTGCGCCGTTTCCGGGCGGAGATAGGCGACGTTGTCTTCGCTTTCCACCGGACCCACGTAGGTCTTGAACATCAGGTTGAACGGGCGGGGCTCGGTTAGTTCCGTGGAACCGCAGCTGGTGCACTTGGTGCCGGCGGGCAGCACAAATTTGCCGTCCGCGCCCTTGGTGAGCACCAGATCCTGGTCATCGCACAGCTGGTCCGCACGAAAGCGCTTCTTGCACTTTTTGCAATCGCACATCGGGTCGCTGAACGTATCCACATGGCCGCTGGCTTTCCAGATGGCGGGGGACATGATGATGGTGGCTTCCAGGCCGGCCACGTCTTCGCGCTCACGGGTCATGGTGTTCCACCAGAGCTCCTTGACGTTGCGCTTGAGTTCCGCGCCGAGGGGGCCGTAGTCCCAAAAACCGTTGATTCCGCCGTAAATTTCGGAGGATTGAAACACAAAGCCGCGCCGCTTGCACAGCGACACGATCTTTTCCATCTGCATGTTTTCTTTAGGTTCGGCCATAAAAGGGATAGTGAGTGTTTGCCAATTGCGCGAGGAAATCAATCTTTTAGAGCCTGCCATATTATTGGGGGAGGAACAGCGGTTGGATCCGGCGTTGCCCGACCGGCCGGGTCGGTAAGGCTGGGGTGACCGGTTGCGGAACTCTTTTAGCCGGCCAGACCTTAGTTTGGTCAGGGAGTAGCTGCGCTCCCGTCAATGCGTGAATTTCACGCATGATGCGTGAAAATTTCACCCAAATCGGGGTTGGGCGGATTTTGGGGTGTCAAAAACAAGGGCTTTTGCGGTTTTGCCATTGGCATCAGTATTGCTATTACTGGCTCAGTAATCTGGATGACTCGCGATACCTTTTGAGTAAAGTCGTCGGCCTGCTCCAGAGGAAGCAACAACAAACAACAACAACAATTATGAAACAAACGAACCAAAAGAAAGCGTTTACGCTGATCGAACTGCTGGTCGTAATCGCGATCATCGCGATTCTGGCCGCCATGCTCTTGCCCGCGCTCGCGGCCGCCAAGCGCAAAGCCCAACGTATTAACTGCGTCAACAACCTCAAAGAAGTGGGTCTGGCGTTCAAGATCTGGGAAGGTGACAACAACGACCGTTTCCCCATGGCCGTCTCCGGTGCCCAGGGTGGTGCCTCTGAAAACGTGTACTCTGGCGGTGTCGCCGGTACCTACGCTGCCAATAAATCCGGTGTGTGCATCATCTTCGGTGTGATGTCCAACGAACTGAGCACGCCCAAGATCCTGTATTGCACCTCGGATTCCGGTGCGAATCGCCAGGCGGCCACGAACTTCGTGCAGCTCATTGCGCCGGTCGCCAATGGTGCCACGCCTTATTACAACGCTCCGCTGGTGAACCAGCAGTCCGTGAGCTATGCGGTTGACGGTGACGCGGCTGACGCCTATCCCCAGATGATCCTCACGGCGGATCGCAACATTGGTGTGGCCACCAGCCAGGGCGGCGTTCCCATTACCACGAACAACGTTGCCGCTCCCGCAACCATGCAATGGGTCGGCACTTTCTGGGCTTTCAGCCAGAATGATCTGCACCAGAAGGCCGGTAACATTGGTCTCGCGGACGGCAGCTGCGCGCAGGTCAGCTCCTCGGCGCTCCAGACGGCCTTGATCAACTCCACGAACTCGGCCTCGACCACCAAGCCGTACTTCAACTTCCCGAACTGATCAGTTCCTGATTTAACACTACGAGGCATCCGCAAGGATGCCTCGTTTTTTTATTAATCGGGTTGGTTTACCACATAGAACGCAGAGAACACAAAGAAATAAGGGGCAACATCCAGAATAGGGAAAAATCCAACAACCAACATTGAACGCCCAACGTCCAACATCCAATGCCGGCAGAACAAAAGAGCGGATGCGCTGGCCATGTCTTTGTGATCTCTGCGTTCTATGCGGTTAAATTTATCCGGATGCGGGCACGAAAAAAGCCGGAGGTTTTAAGCCTCCGGCTTTGGGGTGGAAAATAACTTAATGCTTTTTGCGCTTCTTAGGGGTCGGGCGGACCGCCGGCAAGGCTTCGGGCAGGTCATAACCGATCTTGTCTTCCAGAATTTCACGCAGGGCGGTGTCGGCCGCGCCGGTGCCGGCGGGGACATCCACCAGCGGCCGGTTGAAGCCGCCGTTGCCGGAATTCAGCTGGCGCACCCGGCGGGACACAATGTTCACCAGGACGTTCGGATTGCCGACGCGTTCGACGGCACGTTTTGCAAGTTCAGCGTTCATTAGATAAATCGAGCTGGTTATAATACGCCAAACCGGCTGCGGCGCAACCACAAAATCATCAATTATTCCCTTCAAAAATGCCGTGGTTTCCGGCATTTTAAGAAAATACGTTATGGCTTCCCAAAAAACGCCGTTTGATTTGAACCAGTATCTGGTCACCCGCACCGAAACCGTCAACCGGGCCATGGACCGCTTCCTGCCCTCGGAAAAGACCCGGCCGGTGACCATTCACAAGGCCATGCGCTATTCCATTTTTGCCGGCGGCAAACGGATGCGCCCGGCGGTGCTGCTGGCGGCGGCGGAAGCCTGCGGCGGCAAGACGGCGGATGCCCTGCCGCTGGCCTGTGCGGTGGAATGCATCCATACCTATTCGCTGATTCACGATGATCTGCCGGCGATGGACAACGATGACTTCCGCCGGGGCAAGCCCACCAGCCACAAGGTATTTGGCGAGGGCATTGCCGTGCTGGCCGGCGACGCGCTGCTGACCCAGGCATTTGAGATCGCCGCGCAGGCCAAGGGCTGGCCGCGCTATCCGCATAGCGAACTTATCCTGGAAATTGCCCGGGCGTCCGGTTCGTTGCAACTGGTTGGCGGCCAAGTGGCCGATCTCGAAGGCGAAAACAAAAAGCTCTCGGTGGCCGAACTGCGCTACATCCACGAGCGCAAGACCTCCGCGCTGCTGTGCTGTTCCGTCCGTCTGGGCGGCATGAGCGCGAACTGCACGCCCGCGCAATTGCAGGCGCTCACGGACTTCGGCTACAACGTCGGCCTCGCCTTCCAGGTGATTGACGACATCCTGGACGTGACCCAGACGAGTGAACAGCTCGGCAAGACCGCCGGCAAGGATGTGGCGGTGCAAAAGGCCACATATCCGTCAATTGTGGGCCTGGAAAAATCACGCAAGATCGCCACGCAACTGACGGACAAAGCCTTTGCCGCGCTGAAGATTTTCAAAGGCCGGGCGGTGGCGCTGGAAGGAATTGCCCAGTATTTGCTGAAACGGGACAAGTAATGATGATCTCAAATTTCAAATTTGAGATTTCAAATCCCGCCATAAAAACAATCAGCCGCCCGGGGCAAACCCGCAGGCGGCTGATATTTTGAAACTGGCGGTTGACGCGGCTTAGCGGGTCAACTGGATGGCGATCTCTTTTTCGAGTTCGTGGGTCAGATTCTGGTCGCGGGTGCCCCATTTGGTGCGGGCCTGGACATCCACCTGGGTCGTGGCGGTATCCACGGAGGCGACGCGCACCCAGACGGTACGCTGATCCACCTTGGCTTCGAGCGAGCGGACCACGTTGGTGCTGTCATGCGGCACGTATTCCTTCACGAGCACGCCGTTGTTCTGGATAACGGTCACGGCGGCGGCATAAACCTGTTCCGGCGTACGCTGATACCGGCCGGCCATGGAGTCCTGGCCAAAGGTGGAGGCAAAGGTGTGGGTGTCGGACACGGTGCTCACGCAACCGGTGCCGATGATGGCCGCAGCGGCCAGGAAAGCGAAAATAGTCTTTTTCATACTGGCCCCAATGCAACCGAAAATGACCCGCAGGTCAAGCCGATTCGCAGGGCAGGGGTGGCCGGGAACCACCGCCTCCCCCCCGGCCCCCCCATTATCATCCTCCAATATTTGAAACTTTCGGCCGCCGCCGGTTTTTGATACAAGACGCTATGCCGCAGTTTTCCTACAAGGCCCGCAAACGTTCCGGTGAGTTGCTCGAAGGTGCGCTGGATGCCGCCGACCGGGCGGCCGCGCTGACGCAGATCCAACGGTTGGGGTTGTTTCCCCTGTCCGTGGAGGCGGCGCGTGCCGGCGCTGCCGGGGCGGCCGCTCCGGGCGCGGCGGCGGCGGGCATCAAGCTTTCCTCCTTCCTGCCGCAGTCCATGCGCGAGTCCATGCAGCAGCAGCGCAAGCCGAAGTTGCAGGAACTCGCCAATTATACCACCCAGCTCGCCAACCTGCTGAACTCCGGCATGCCGCTGACCGTGGCGCTGGGGAGCATGGTGAACCTGGAATCCAAGGGCATTCCCTCGGAAGTCAGCAAGGAATTGAAGCAGGAGGTCACCGCCGGGCGCAGCATGTCCGACGCCATGGCGCGCCAGCCCCGCATTTTTTCCGATCTCTACATCAACATGGTGCGCGCCGGCGAGCAGAGCGGGTCGCTGGTGCAGGTGCTGCGCCGCATGGCCGCGCATTTCCAGCAGTTTGCCGCCGTCCAATCCAAGGTCACCGCCGCGTTGATTTACCCGGCCCTCGTCTCCTGCCTTGGCGTGGGCATCGTGGCCTTCTTCATGTTTTTCATGCTGCCCCGGTTCACGGATATTTTCTCCGGGTTCAATATTGAGCTGCCGCTGCCCACCCGCATGCTGATGGGTGGCAGCGCCCTGCTGCTCAAATTCTGGTGGCTGCTGGCGATGCTCATCATTGCAGCGATCGTCATGTTCAAACGCTTTTCCTCCAGCGAAAGTGGTGCCCGGAAGCTGGATGTGTGGCGCCTGAAAGCCCCGCTGTTCGGCAAGGTGATGCGCTTGAATGTCTTTGGCCAGTTCGCGCGCACACTTGGAACGCTGCTGCAAAACGGCGTGCCGCTGCTGACCGCGCTCAAGATCACCGAGCAGGTGATGACCAACCGGCTCATCAAGGAGGCCATCGCCAAAACCCGCGAGGCCGTCACGGATGGCAAAACCCTCGCGCAGCCGCTGGCGCAGAGCAAGGTGTTCCCGCAACTGATGGTTGACCTTGTGCGCATCGGCGAGGAAACCGGCGATGTGCCCGGCGCGCTCAACAATCTCGCGGACACCTATGAGGGCGAACTGGATATCGCCCTGCGCCTGCTCACCCAGCTCATCGAACCCATTCTGATCATTGCCATGGCCGTGATCGTGGGCTTCCTGCTGCTGTGCGTGATGCTGCCCATGTTCAGCCTGATTTCGCACATCAGCTCCACCACCGCCAAATGACCGTGCCGCCGCGTTCCAGAACAGGTTCGCCGGGTTTCACCCTGATTGAAATCATGGTGGTGATTGCCATCATGGGCCTGGTGATTGCCATGGGCATGCCGTCCATCATCACCGCCTTCAAACGCGAAGGCATGCGCAAGGCCATCTACGATGTCGAGGAAGTCTGCCGGAACGCGCGGGCGCAGGCCATATTTGGGAACAAAACCACCTGGGTTTATTTCTATCCGGGATTGACTGACCGGCGCTATCAACTTGGGGGTGATCCCGTGGTGGGCGGCGCGGCGCTGGCCGATGTGGCTTCCACGGCCACCACCTCCGCCGGTGGCAGCGAGACCAGTGGCGTGCTGCCCGAAGATGTGCAGATAGAAATGCTGGACATCAACCTCCAGGACTTCGCCGAATCGCCATGGGGCCGCGTCCGGTTTTTCCCCAATGGCACTTGCGATGAAATGGTGATGGTACTCCGCTTTAAAGATCAGGAGCGCAAGGTTACATTGGAATATTCCACTGCCATGACCGATGTGACGGATGTGGACAAATAAATGAATGTGAATGCACAATCTGGTGCCCGCGCCGCGTTTTCGCTCATCGAAGTGATGATCGCCATCGCTATCTTCTTTGGCGCGCTGTTCGTCATTCTGGGGCTCGTCTCGGGGTCGCTCTCCGGCGCGCGGCATCTGGAGCGTCCGCTGTTGGATGCCAGTGTGGTGGCCTCCGAAATGTCCCTGACAAACAAGCTCACGGAAGGCGGCAGTTCCGGCGATCTCGGCGACCTGCTGGGCAGTGCCTACAATGGCTGCGAATGGACCGCCGATGTCGTGGAAGTGCAGAGTAACAAACTCTTCGGCGCGGAAATCGTGCTGCACGGGCAGGAACGGGGCAAGCCGGTGGAATCGAAAATGACGATCCTCCTGTTCCGCCCGGATTCTCCCGCCGGCAGCCTGGAAGGAGCGACGGTGCGCCGATGAATCTTTCCCGCCGCCATCCGCGCCAGCGCGGTTTCACGCTGGTGGAAATCCTCGTGGCCCTGGCCATCCTGGGGATGATCGTCTCCGCGATTTACGCCACGTGGATTCTCATCCTCCGCTCCTCGGCCATGGCGCAGTTTGTGGCCGCCAGGGCCCAGCGCGAGCGCATCGCCGTCCGCACCGTGGAAGATGCCCTGATCTGCTCGCAGTCGTTCCAGGCCTCGATGAAGTATTACAGTTTCATTGTGATCAACGGCGAGGAACCGATCCTTAGCTTCACCGCGCGCGTCCCCGAGGTTTTTCCCCGCAACGGCAAATTTGGCGACATCAATCTGCGCCGCCTGAACTTCACCCTGGAAGAAGGCACGGGCGAGGAGCATGGCAAAAACCTGGTGCTGCGCCAGAATCCCATCCTCATGGACATGGACGAGGATGAGAAAAAATTTCCACTGGTGCTGGCGCACGGTGTCAAAACTTTTGGCGTGGATTGCTGGGACACCAACAAACTGGACTGGGTGGAGCAATGGGACAATACCAACGCCATCCCGCCCGTCGTCCGCATCCGGCTGCAACTGGATGGCGATGCCAATGCCGCCGATGCGACCGCACTGACCGTGGTGCGCCTGGTGGCGATGCCTTGTGAAATGATGCCGGCCAACATTCAGCAACCCAATGGCGGCGGCCCGGGCGGACCCGGAGGACCAGGCGGGCCAGGCGGGCCGGGCGGGCCGGGTGGTCTGCCGCCGCTGAACCCAGGACGAGGACGTTAAATGAACATTTCCTCGCGCAAACCAACTGCCGCCTCTGCCGGTATCGCACTCATCGTGGTGATGATCTCGGTGGCTGTGCTCTCCGTTTTGGCCGTGGGGCTGGCCCTGATGATGAAGACGGAGATCCGGCTGGCGCAGAATGCGGATTCCGAGGAACAGATTTACTGGCTCGGCCGTTCCGGCGTGGAGCTCGCCCGCTGGGTGCTGGCGCAGGAAGCTTCCATTCCCAATGAACCGTACGATTCGCTCAACCAGATTTGGGCCGGCGGCCCCGGCGGCATGGATGAAACCAACAGTCCGCTGAACGGCATTTCCCTGCAAGGCTATCAGGTGGGCGAGGGGACCGTCTCGCTCAAGATCATTGATTTGGAACGCAAGGTGAACATCAATTCCGCCGATCCCGTGTTGCTGCGCCAGGTCTTCACCGTCATGGGCGTGGATGCCAACGACGTCTCCACTCTGGTGGATTCCATCGGCGACTGGATTGATCCCGATGATCTACCGCGCACCGCTGGCGCGGAAAGCGATTATTACCAAAGCCTATCGCCTAATGCCTACCTGGCCAAAAATGCGCCGCTGGATGATCTCTCGGAAATGCTCCAGATCAAAGGCGTGACGCCGGAAATGTATTGGGGGCCGGCCGCCGGCCAGCATACCGGCACAGGTGCCCATCAGAAGCTGGGTTTTGGCAATGCGCCCGGGCAGGAGCCGCAGTACGCTTTCGGCTTGGTCGATGTCTTCACGCCCTTTTCCGCCGGCCGCATCAACATTAACACCGCCGATGCCAACGTGCTTCAGATGATTCCCGGCGTGGATGAAAATACGGCCCAGGATATCATCAAGGCCCGGTCCGGCCCCGATGGCGTGGATGGCACGGCGGATGATACGCCGTTCCGCAGCCCCGGCGAACTGGCCAAGGTGGACCAGCAGCTCGCGCAGCAGGCCGGGCGGTTTTGCGATGTGCGCAGCCACACCTTTGAAGTTCACGTGACCGCCCATTACGGCAATGCCGAGCGCGAATTTATCGCCATCATCGTCCGCAATTCCAACAAGGATGTGCGTGTAGTTGGGTTCCGCTGGAATTAGGGCGTGGCCGGCAAATCTTCACAGAGGGCTTTGAAGCTTGTCTGGAAAATTTCCACGAATATGGTTTTCGGATTTAGCGCGACTGTGGTTTTTGGGGATAAGGACGGAGGCTTTGAATGGTAGTATAACGCTCGCCCTCACCTGTAACCTCTCCACCGGGAGAGGATTTCACCTTGGCCCATTTTCTGAATATTTGTCCACCGGTTTGACCAATCCAGCGGCTTGATTCACGACCTGCGTGGCAACTTTTTCTCCCTCTCCACGGGGGAGAGTGCCGGGGTGAGGGCGAGCGTTTTCACATACTTTTCCGGTTCGCCAATTCCTCAGACAATCACTGTCCTACAATTGGCTGTTTAAGCCTCACGCATGCAACTTTAAAAAGATGCAGGCAATAACAGGATCTGTGCCGGCCAAAGCGATTATTAAGTTTTTATGCCCCGCCGGCGGCGCAGGCCGCCGCTACATTTGCAGAAGCTTGCGTCAACGGTTGCCACCCTTGTTCATCAACTGCTGCTTGAAATCGGCGAGTTGCTTGTCGTAGAAATCCACGGCTTTATTCGTGGTGGTCACGGAGGAATTGTAATTCACGAGCGTCACCATGGTGCTGTAGGTGGCGGTGTCGTGCAGCGGGATCACGGCGCGGATGCCGCCCTGCGGTCCGAGGCGGGAGTAGCAGTCGTTCTCGTGGATCTGTTTCACGACCTCGACGCGGAAGCCAAGCTTGGCGAGAAACATCTGGTAGGAATTGGTGGTGATGAGCGCGGCATTCATCAGGCCGCTGTCAATCAGCAGGCGGCCGATGACGGCTTTCAGGGCGCTGAATTCGGGGCGGGCCAGCACGCGATCAAACCGCTGCGCCTCGGTTTCGGCCGCGACAGGCGGCGGAGCAATCGGGGCGGCAACGGGGGCGGCGGCGGATTTGGTGGTCATAAAAATATTCGGCAAACGGAAAATGGGCGTGACTCGACTGCCCATTATGGCTGATAAGCGGGGGGAAGTCCATGAATGCTTTTGGGCTGCGCGTTGCCTCGGGCGGATCTTGAGATGTGTCCCGTTGCCTCCGACGGCTGCAAGCCCGCAAGGTTATCGCCCTGGCGGGAGCGAGTCCGCGAGCGGAGGCCTGGGCAAATGCCATTAAAATGTTCTCCGGCCTGTCGGGCCGGCACTGCGTCGATGCGTGCCAATGTGTCGGCCTTACCGGCCGGGAGCTACGTTGTGACGCCTATCCCAGGGCTTGCGCTTCGCGCTGCACCCTGGGCTATAACCTTGCGGGCTTTCAGCCCATGGCATTTTCCTGCCGCCGGGCGAGCCACACGGCCACGCCGCCGGACAGGGTGCCGAGCACAGTGGCCATTGCCAGGGTGAGCGCGAGGCACAGCGGTTTGTTGGGACGGACGGGATAATTGCCGGGCTCGGCAAAATCAGTCAATACCACCTCGGGGTTCCTGGGTATAGGTAAGTCAGTCTTTTCATACTCAATTTTATCCTTCAGCAGTTGGTGCAATTCCTGACGTTTCTCCAATTTATGTTTTTCGTTCAGGTAAGACTTGGCATTAGCAATGGCTTGGTCAGGATCCTTTACTGTGTCTGATGAAGCGGATCCAATATGATACTGCTGTTCAAGCGAAACCAAGTTGCTTCGAAGGGTGAGGATTTCCTGTTCCTCCTCATTGTATAGCCGCTGCAAGGCGTCTATCGCCTTTTGGATTTGAGCCGGTTGCTGTTTCTTGCTGTAATTAAGGTAGGAACGAGCAATGGCGTTGGCAATCTGTGCTGCCTCATTTCGATCATCACTGTAGGCGGTTATAGCTACCAGCCTGGTATTCGCAATTACCGCCAGTTGAATGCGTTTCTCTAAAATTATGAAAGCCTGATTTGCTGTCAGCGTCTGCCCACCGTAATAGCGTTGCCCCCATTTCACATTCAGATTGAGCTCGACGACTACGTTGCTCAATACGGCCTCGGACTGCATTGCCTCAAACGTTGTTTGGATCAAATAGGGATCAAAGGTGTACGGGGAATTGGTCATCAAACCTGATCCCAATCCTATGTCGTCCGGCTGGTCATGCATGATTTTCACCCGCGCCGTACTCGCATACATTTCCGGCATGACGAAGGTAATGGCCGTGCCGGTGATCATAACGGTCACAAATACCGCCGCAAAGACCCGCCAGAACACACCGCGCAGGTGGGGCGATGACCCAGCGACTTTATTGGCAGGATTGGTATTCACGGATTTGAATTTGTTAAGGCCGTTGGCTTGGGCTGCAAACGGCGCGAACGCGAAGAAATCAGGACAGCCAGTGTGCCTGTGAGCGTTCCCAGCACCGCCCCGATCACGGCGCTCAGGAAAATATTCACCGGTTTGTTCGGCTTGAACGGAGCTTTGCCGGGTTCGGCGGTATCACAGATACTTACCCGCCCGTAAGGAATGCGCAAATCTACTTTGGCATTTTCTATTTTTTGGAATAGCAGTTTGTGCGTGGCCTCCAGTTGGTCAAGTTTATCTGGGGGCATTTGAGCCCGGTCGGCTTGAAGGGTTTTTTCCTCTTCTAGATAGGTCGCGGCCAAGACTCCGATTTGCTTTTTTCTCAGTTCTTTGTCCAAGTCCGCGCAATAGTCGCGATAGGATTCAGCCACGGCATTGGCGATTTGCGCCGCTTCGTATTTATCATCACTGTACACGGTAATGCGCAACAACGTACTGTGAAGAATTGGCATCAGGCTAATTCGGCCCATCAGTAATTGTCGCGTTTTGTCCATATTAAGCGTTTGCCCAGCAAAATATTTTTTACCCCATTGCACGTTCAAATTTAGTCGGCTGATGACATTGCTCAACACCAATTCGGACTGTATAACTGCGAAGGTGGTTCGAATGAAAGAAGGGTCATAGTACGATGGCCCAACAGCTCCCATTTCGTCGCCTTGTTGCACTTTGATGAGGGCTGTACTCGCATACATTTCCGGCAGGATAAACGTAATGGCCGTGCCGATGACCATGACGATCAGGAATACCGCCGCAAAGACCCGCCAGAACACCCCGCGCAGGTTGGACGATGACGCCGTAACCTTGATGGCAGGATTGGCATTCATAGGTTTGAATTCAGTCAGACCGCCGGCTTTGGCCGTGAACGGCGCAGCAAGGAGGTGCCCAAAACGGCGAGCGTACCGGCAATGGTTCCCAGCACGGCCCCGAAGATGGCACCCAATACAATATTCAACGGCTTGTTCGGTTTTACGGGGGCACGGCCGGGTTCGGCGGTGTCGACGATCTGGACCAATTGCCCATGCGGCAGGCGTGTTTCCAGTTTGGCAGCTTCCAATTTGGCAAAGAGCAGTTTGTGCATATCCTGCAGTTGGGCGAGTTTATCCGCGTCCGGTTGGGTGCGGGCGGCTTGGATTTCGGTTTCCTCCTGCTGATAGGCATCGGACAAGACTTCAACACTTTTCTCTCTCATTCCCGTCGCCCGGGCTTCGCGGTAATCGCGATAGGATTCCGCGATGGCATTGGCGATGTGCGCCGCCTCGTTTTTATCGTCACTATAAACGGTGATGGAAATCAGCTTGGTGTTGCGGACCGGCATCAGGTTGATACGACCCTTTAAGATTCCCAAAGTTTCGGTCGACTTCAGGATTTCGCCATTAAAATATTTTTTACCCCATTCGACGTTCAGGTTCAGGCGGCTGATGACATTGTTCAGCACCAGCTCGGACTGGATGACTTCAAATTCGGTTTGAATGAAGTAAGGGTCGTAGTCCGTGGGTGCGCTGACCACGTTGGTTCCCCGGGCCGGAATGTTGTCGGAAATATCGCGCTCTACCTTGACCCGCGCCGTGCTGGCATAGGATTCCGGCAAAATAAAAGTAATGGCGGTGGCCAGCAGGACGGTCGCCAGAAACACAATCATAAAGACCGTCCCAAAGGTGACGACGGTGGCGGTGGAGTTGATCCGAAACAGATCGGCCAGTTTGCTCATAATGGTTTTCCGGGGGTTGAGGTTGGAGAGACGTTCCCAAAGGGAGGTGTTGATGACATCCGGCAGGACCCGCAGCCAGAGTTTGGCGAGACCAAAGGTTTTGGATTCGGTCCAGGCATCCCGGCATTGATCACGAAAGACTTGGGCCATGTCTTCACCATACTCGTTACGATGCGATCGCGGGTACGCCAGCAGCAGCCGCCGAAAGGTGCTTTCCGAAAGGGCGATGGCCCGGGATGGTGGGGGGCGAACCATGGCGTCAGGCGGGACGGGGTTTGCCGAGCAACCGTTTGCCTTGGGCGACGGCTACGATGCCGGCGTAGCGCTGCGCCTCGGCCCGCACGACTTTTTCGCCCAAGCCGGTCAGCCGGTAATAGCGGCGGCGTTCATCGTCCAGCGCCGGGTCCGGCCGGGCATCGGATTCCTCGATCAGCTGCGCCTCCAGCAGGCGCTTGATGGTGCCGTACAGTGTGCCGGGGCCCATCTTGATCTGGCCGTCCGTGCTGGCCGCCACCTCCTGCATGATGCCGTAACCATGGCGCTCGCCATCCGCCAGCGCGAGCAGCAAATGGAACACCGCCGGGGTGAGCGGCAGAAAACTTTCGGGATCAATGGGAGTCTTTACCATTTTGATGGATGTATCAGTTGCGGATATAGTGAGGCAAAACCGGCGGAGTGTCAAATGGAATTTTAAATCGGGGGTTTATGGGGGCAAGATGCCCGCCGCCACAATTCAGGTGCCAGGCGGATTGCCCTTGCCCTTGAAGAACCTTTTGAATAGACCGACCAGTGCCAGCACGCCGAGGACGATAAACTTTTTCGCGGCAATCAGGCCAACCAGCAGGATCTTGAAAAAGCCCGCCTTGGCCGCCAGCACCAGGCCGCCGGCCACGAGGGCGGCGATGCCATACTTCGCCACCTTGTCCACCTTGGGATCAAAGTCGGCGTAGCGGTTGCCATCGTTGAAATTCACCATGCCCAGGATTTGCGGCACCTGTTGTTGAATTTCATCCAGCTGATTTATCGACGCGATGGCATTCAATTCCAGCACGCCCCGGCGACCGAGCATGCGGATGCTGTAATTGAGTGTGTCCTGTTCCTCGCCCTCGAATTTCAGGTCCTTGGCCCAGTAGAGTTTGTGGGTGCCTGCATCATAATGCGGCGGGGCGGCCCAGCCTACGAGTGTGAAGGCGGGATAACCATGGGCCTTGCGGTTTTCATTATTGTCGCCGATCGCCTTTTGCAACTGTTTGAGCATGTCGTCGTAATTGATTTTGGCGGCTTCATCATCCTTTACGTAGCCATCCTCGCTGTATTCAATGGTTACGACCCAGTGATTGGAGCTGATCGGCGTCATGCCGGCGGGAATGAGCAGGCCGAGCGGTTTTTCGACCGAGGGCGGGTTGCCCCACAATTTGACGAGCACGGTTTCCGCGTCATCGGAATTGAGAAAATTAAATTCCTTGGGCACCGTCAGCTTGGCGAGTCCGCCGCGCAGATCAATTTCACCCGACTGATATTTCAGGCCTTTCAACAGCTTGATGAGTTCCTCGGGGGAAGGCTCATTCGTCTGGGCCTGCAGGGGCAGAGCGAGTGCCAGCACGGTGGCGAGCAGCAACAGGGAGTGTTTCAAAAAATTCATTTGGATACAGGTTGATTGCCGCCAGCCATTGACCGCAACGGCAACAGGTTAATCCAAGAATCAAACCGTTTTAAAGCAAAGATATGAGATAAACGGATAAATCTGCCACGCCGCCGCCATCCGCTTTGCCATCTTCCACCTTCCCTCCGCAATCTTCACTTTATGACTTATCCGCGTCCACGCTGCGGATGGCCTCGGCCATGCTGGCCAGATGCTTTTCCAAGGTGAACCGATTGAGAAACAACTGGCGCAAATCGCCGCCCAGATCGAGGGTGGCCAGCTGGATCAGTGAGGCTGCCACCTGCTCCGGGGCTTTGGGATCCACCAGTCCGGGATAGCCGGGTGGCAGCATTTCGGGAATGGAACGCCAGCGGCTCGTGATGATGGGCAGGCCGAAAGCCATGGCTTCGATCAGATTTCCGGGCTGGTTTTCCGCCAGGTAATACGTGGGAAAACAAAAGAGATCCGCTTCGAACAGGGCGCGCTGTTTCCGTTCCGTGGGCACGAAACCGAGGCGCTCAATCAGCCCGTGGCCATTCCGCTGCTGGATGAACTGTTGCAGCTCGGTTTCTTCTTCCGCCGAGGCTTTGCCGCCGATGATGGTCAGCCGGAAGCGCAGGGGCAAGCCGTCCGCCGCCACTTTTTCGTTAGCCAGTGCCACGCCGGCCACGGCCTCGAACACCCCTTTTTCCCGGGTGCAGAGCGCCAGAAAAAGTACGTTCACCGTTTCGGCGCCGGGCAGCGGCGAGGGGCGGCCGGCCAGGATTTCCCGACGGGCAGCGCAGCGCCGGCTGCGGGCGGCGATCAAGGCTTCGGCTTCCTGGGCACACGGATCCGGCACCCCGATTTTGACGATGGTGATTTTCTTTGCCGTCAGCTTTTCCGCATCCCGGCGGTTGAAATCGGACAGCACAATGCTCAATTCCACATCCCGCAAAATCCCGTAAGTGATTTTCCGGGTCAGATGGCTGTTGCTGTTTTCGAGCCATTTCCCCAGACCGGCCGCGTGCCAGTGCAAAATGGTGGTTTTGAAAAACGGCCGGCAGAGCATCAGCCCGATCCAGTCGCGGTAGAGCGCCACTGTCTTGCCCGGAGCGGGAACATAATACATGTTTTTGACCCCGTAACGGAACCGGCACCAGATGGCCTGGAGGCAATACCAGAAAATCAGCAGGATTTTGCCGCCTTGAAATTCACCGATGTCTTCCAACCCGGAGGAAAACCGCGCATCCACATGATAACATTGAATGCCCAGCGGATGATTCCGGGGAGATCCGGGGACACGACAATCGCCGCCAAACCCATCCAGCATGAGCTTGACCATATAGCTCTGCCCGTGGTGCGGCGGTGGAACATGTGCAAAGACAAGGAGTTTCATTCTGACTTTAACCCTCTGATGTTCGATTATGGTCAAAAACTGCCAGTAATGAAAGTCTTTTCAACCCGAAAGCCGATCGCCATGCACGGTACGTTTTTATGGTCACAGCACTTCCCAATGACGTGGAAAACAAAAAACCTGCCAGATTTAGGGAACGGCCTTTTTGTGCCAAAATATAGAAAAACAAGTAACAGTAACGTTATTTATGATAGGTTGAACTGATGGGAGTTCATAGACGCCAAGTTTTCCGGTGCCTATGCGAATGGGAAATGGCCAAAATTCGCGGGTTGGAATTTCTCCGTGTGCTTGCTATGCTCCGTCCCCTCGGATTATGGAGATTAAACGCGTCAATGTTCTGGGTGTGGGGCTGAGTGTGCTGAATTTGCCCTCGGCACTGTCGGCCATAGCCGATGCCGTGCGCGCCCGGCGCAAGGGCTACATCTGCGTCACGGGTGTCCATGGCGTGATGGAGGCCCAGGATAGCCCCGCTTTCAAAGCCATGCTTAACCAGGCCTTCCTTTGCACGCCCGACGGGATGCCGATGGTCTGGATGGGCAAGCTGCATGGCCATAAGGAGATGAGCCGCGTCTATGGCCCGGACCTGATGCTGGATGTTTGTGCCTGGAGTGAAGCCAGCGGGTGTCGTCATTTCTTTTATGGCGGTGCGCCCGGCGTGGCAGAACTGCTCGCGCAAAAATTGCAGGCCCGGTTTCCCAAACTGGCGGTGGCCGGGTGTTATACCCCGCCGTTCCGACCACTTAATGCTTTGGAAGAGAAATTGTTGCAGGAACAGGTGCGGGCCACCCGGCCGGACATTCTGTGGGTGGGGTTGAGCACGCCCAAACAGGAGAAATTCATGGCGGAATACCTGCCCAAGCTGGAAGTGACGCTCATGGTGGGGGTAGGGGCGGCCTTTGATTTTCATGCCGGGCTGGTATCCCAGGCACCGCGCTGGATTCAACGTTCCGGCATGGAATGGTTTTACCGCCTGTGCTGCGAACCCCGGCGCCTGTGGAAACGGTATTTGCGTAACAATCCGCTGTTCATCCTGGGCGTGTTCGGGCAGTTGACCCGGCTCAAGCGTTATCCGCTGTCCGGAGAGGGTGACTGATCGCCAATTTTCATTGCCTTATGATAGGCACTCTGGTTGACTTAGATTCGTGACTGTGTCCGGCTCAAATGAAGTGAATCAAAAGGTTGAAGGGATGAAATTGCGACCGTACGAATACGCTTTTTTGGCGTTATTCGGAGCGGGCATGTATTATTCCGACGTGCGCGGACCAAACTGGCCGCTGTGGCTATTTTGCGGGGCTTTGCTGGCCGCCATCCCGGTCTTGATTTTGCGGTGCCCCGAAGAATGGCGCCAGTTGCCTAACCGGTTGCTTTTCTTTCTCCTGCTGGTGCCCTGGCTGGCCATCTTTTCGTTCTTTGGCAACCCCACCTTTGGCTATAAGGACACCCCCTCGCTATTTGGCTGGATGTTTGATGTTTACACCTCACCCCTGAACGATGAAATGCACGGTTTGCTGATCCCGTTTGTGGTCCTGGTGCTGTACTGGTGGAAGCGCAAGGATTTGCTGGCCCGGCCGGCCGGCCTTTGGTCGCCGGCGATTGGGCTGGTGATTGTGGGGTTGCTGTTTCATCTCGTCGGCTACCTGATCCAGCAGCAACGCCTGTCCGTAATCGGTTTCCTGATCGGGATTTATGGTTTGACCGGTCTCGTTTGGGGCAAACACTGGTTGAAGGCCAGCGCCTTTCCGTTTTTCCTGCTCCTGTTTTGCATGCCCGTGGGTGAACTGGCCACGGAACTGACCTTGCCATTGCGCATCATGGTGGCCCAAATCGTGGCCATGGTGTCGCATCTGGGGATGGCCCCGGATGTGATCCGGGATGGGACCCAATTGATGGATTCACAGCATACCTTTGCATATGAAGTGGCACCGGCCTGCAGCGGCATCCGCAGCATTGTGGCCTTGCTGGCGCTGACCACCATCTACGGATTCATCAGTTTTAAGGCTCCCTGGAAAAGAGGTCTCATGATGGCTTCGGCCATTCCGCTGGCCATTCTGGGCAATGTGGTGCGCCTGTGCATGACCATCATGGTCGCCGAAATGTTCGGCCAGGCCGCCGGCAAAAGCTGCGAGACCAACTTCGGTTTCATCACCTTTGGGGTGGCGATTGGCTGTGTCATGCTGATTGGCCGCTGGCTCGAAAAGGGCGAACCCCGTTCCGGCCCTCCGCCCGCCCCGCCGGTTCCCGCCGCCTCTGTGTCATGAAATCCAAACCGATCATTCTGGGAGTTGTGGCACTGTTCCTGATGGCAGCCGTCACCGGGCTGCTGGTAAAGGTGAAGTCCGGCCACAAAATGGGGCCGCCCGGGGTCAAAACCCGTCCGCTCGCCGGCACCGGCAACCTGGAGGTGCTCCTGCCAGAAGATGTTCCGGGCTATAAATCCGTGGCCCAACCGGAGGCCCAGATTGTCCTGGACCGGCTGCCCAAGGACACCAGTTTTGGTCAGCGGATGTATACCTCGGCGGACAATAAATTTTGGGCGCAGGTCAATGTAGTGCTCATGGGGTCGGATCGTTCCAGCATTCATAAACCCCAGATTTGCCTCACCGGCCAGGGCTGGGATTGCGACAACCAGGCCACCCGGCGCGAACTGGTTCATATGGATAAACCGTTCGCTTATGATCTGGAAGTGAACAAGTACGTCGCGACCAAGCAGATTGAACAGGATGGCAAAACCCAGACCGCCCGCGGCCTGTATGTATACTGGTATGTGGATGGCACCCACCACACCGCCAAACAATGGGAATGGATGTCGTTGTGGATGCCGCAGGACCTGATCCTGCATGGCCTGCTGGAACGGTGGTCCTATATCTCCTTTTTCACCGTGTGTGACCCGGGCCGGGAAGATGCGGCCTTTGAGCAGTTGAAGAAACTGATGACGGCCATTGTGCCGCAATTTCAAACCGTGCCCGCCGGAATTCAGAAGTAAACCTTGAGCTGAGATGATGGCAACATGTTAAGACGCGACCGACTGATTCGAATGCAGGTGCATCAACTGGCTGATGCATTCATTCTTGTCGCCTGCTTTTGGGTGGCGTGCTCGCTGCGCGCCATTCCGTCGTTTGCCGGGGCGTTTGGCCTGGATGATATTCCCATCGATGCCTTCAAAAATTCCTACTGGCTGTATTTCGTCCTGGCGGCCACCGGTCCGCTGATTTTTGAATCCCAAGGGGTTTATAATGACCCGGTCTGGGCCTCCCGCCGGCTGACCGTCTGGTCGCTGCTCAAGGGCTGTACGATCGCCGCCATCAGCCTGGTGCTCGTGGCGTATGTTTTCCATCTGCCCATTCCCCGCGGCGTGATGGTGTTTTTCGGGATCATCGGTTTCATCATGATCTGGGCGAAGCAGGAAATTGTCCGCCTGATGCTGCGCAGCCGCATGGCGCGCGCCCAGATCAAGCGGCGGCTGGTGCTGGTGGGCAGCGACAAGGAAATCGCCCGCATGCGGTATGACCTGCGCGAGCAGGCCCGCGACAGCATTGAAGTGGTCGGCACCCTCAACCTGGTGGATGCCCCGGTGCAAAAGCTCATCGAACTCCTGCATGAACAATCCGTCAGCGGGGTGCTGATCAGCGCCCGGCACGCTTACTTTGAACGGGTCGAAGGGGTCATCAAGGTATGTGAGCTGGAGGGCGTGGAAGCCTGGCTCGAGGTGAACTTCTTCGGCACCCAGATTGCCCGCGCCAGCTTTGATGAATTGTGCGGCCATCCCGTGGTAGTGTTCCGTTCCGCCCCGGAGACCTCCTGGCAGATGGTGGCCAAACAGCTCGTGGATTTCATTGGCTCGCTGATCATTCTGTTGATCCTGTCGCTGCCCATGCTGGTCATCGCCCTGCTGGTAAAATTCACCTCGCCCGGGCCCGCCCTGTTCCGGCAGCAACGTTCCGGCATCAATGGCCGGCCATTTACCATCTTCAAATTCCGGACGATGGTAACCAATGCGGAACAGTTCAAACACGAACTGGCGGCCATGAATGAAATGTCCGGGCCCGTCTTCAAAATCACCAACGATCCGCGCATCACGCCCATCGGCAAATTTTTGCGCAAATACAGTCTCGATGAACTGCCGCAGCTCCTGAACGTCTTGCGGGGCGAAATGAGCCTCGTCGGACCCCGCCCGCTCCCGGTGGATGAGGTCCGCCGTTTCAACGATTTCGCCCACCGCCGCCGCCTGAGCGTCAAACCCGGCCTGACCTGCCTCTGGCAGATCAAGGGCCGCAACCGGATCACGAGTTTTGATGACTGGGTCCGCCTGGATCTGGAATACATTGATAACTGGTCACTTTGGCTTGATGTCTCCATTTTGATTCGTACCATCCCCGTGGTTGTTTTGGGAACCGGTGCCAAGTAGTAACCCGTTCCCATCCAGCTTTAACCAAGAAAAAAATACCCGTGGACAAAACCAAATCCCCCCAACTGACTTCGGTAGTGACCGGCGCCGCCGGTTTTCTCGGCTCACATCTCACCGACCTGCTGCTCTCCCGCGGACACCGCGTGATCGGCATTGATAACTTCGTCACCGGCAGTGTGGACAACATCGCGCATCTCGGCGGCAATCCCAATTTCAAATTCATCCAGCAGGATGTCACCGAATTCATCTTCCTGGATGAACCCGTGAACTACGTCTGGCACTTTGCCTCCCCGGCCAGCCCCATTGATTACCTCGAAATCCCGATTCAAACGCTGAAGGTCGGCTCCCTCGGCACGCACAAAGCCCTCGGCCTCGCCAAGAATAAGGGTGCCCGTTTTCTGATCGCCTCCACCTCCGAAATCTACGGCGATCCCCTCATCCACCCGCAGGTCGAGGAATATTGGGGCAACGTCAACACCATCGGCCCGCGCGGCTGCTATGACGAAGCCAAGCGTTTCGCCGAGGCCCTGACCATGGCCTACCATCGTGAGCACAAGGTGGAGACCCGCATCGTCCGCATTTTCAACACGTACGGCCCGCGCATGCGCATCAAGGACGGTCGCGTCGTGCCCGCCTTTGTCAGCCAGGCTATCAAGAACAAGCCCGTGACCGTGTTTGGCACCGGCTCCCAGACCCGCAGCTTCTGCTACGTGTCCGACTTGATCGAAGGCATCTACCGGCTGATGATGAGCGACTACGATCTCCCGGTGAACATTGGCAATCCCACCGAGATGACCATGCTCCAGTTTGCGGAAGAAATCATCCGGTCCACCCAGTCCAAGAGCAAAATCGTCTTCAAGCCGCTGCCCCAAGACGACCCCAAACAGCGCAAGCCGAACATCACCAAGGCCAAGTCCATTTTGAAATGGGAACCCAAGGTGGCACTGGCCGAGGGGCTCAAGGACACCATCGCCTATTTCCGCACCAAGGTCTGACAGCAACGCGCGTTCCGTTCGGAGCGCGGCTATCCCAGCCGCAGCGCGCCGCCAGACCAAGTCGCGTTGCACCACTCCACCCCGTAGGAGACGAGGTAACGAGACTCCATTTTATCGGCGAATCCCAAGGGGATTCCGGCCCACAGCCCTGGGTTGCGAGTCGGCGAGCTACCCAGGGTATGCGCCACCAAACCACCTCCAACCGCAACGCGGTTGCGGTTTTTTGAACCGAAGCTAACGAAGGCAGCCAAGCTTTTTTGTTTCCTTTGTGCCTTCGGTAAATCCCCTTGCACCATTACCTGCTCTGGTCAGTTCAGCGCAATTTTGTCCCGCGCCCGCGCCTGCCTCATGCGGTTGCCTTTCCCTTGTCTTTCCACCTCCCTTTCACCATGATGAGCCCGCATGGGTGCGACCAAAGTGCCAACTGTGTTTCTCAGCGCGGCGACGGATGATCTCGAAGCCTTGCGCAATGTCCTCCACGGTGCGTTCTCCCGGGCGGGTTTCCGCGTCTTCACCCAAAAACACAGCCTGAGCGCCGCCGCCGGCACCTTGCGCGAGCATCTGGTGGATCACATTCAGAAAAGCGACTGCGTCATTCACCTTGCCGGCATGGCGTATGGGGCCGATGCCGATAAGCCGTTCCCCGATGCTCCCGGCTTCCAGTGCTCCTGGACGCAGTTTGAATACTACTATGCGCATCAGCAGGGCAAAAAGGTCATCGCCTTCGTTTGCGCGCCCGACCTTTCTCACCGCGACTTCGCGGAGACCGGCGCTGATGCCGCCGACATCGCCCGCCGGCAGCGCCTGCAACAGGAACATCGTCAGCGCGTGGCCTCCGGCGAATTCACCGGCACCCCGCTCGCGGCAGGCGTCCAGCGCACGCTGAATGAGGAAGTCAATTCCTGGGACCAACTCCTGCAAGCCATCGCCGCCGCCGTCACCAGCGTGCATGGTCTGGCCGGGAACTTGAGTTTCGAGCCACGGCTTCACACCCTCCCCGACCGGCCGCTCGTTTTCGTCGGGCGCGAGGCGGATCTGGCCAAGTTGCGCCAGCAGCACGCCGCCGGCGGCACCGTGCTCACCGGGTTGCGCGGCATGGGCGGCATCGGCAAGACCGCGCTCGCGCTGGTGCTCGCGCACGAATGGTCGCCGCAATTTCCCGACGCCCAGTTGTTCCTCGACGCACGCGGTACGCAGCTCAATCCGCCCACCGGCGCGGCCTTGCTGGCCCAAGTCATCCAGACCTTTCATCCCGAGGCCAAACTGCCCGACGACCTCGCCGCGCTGAAAGCCCTCTACCATCAAGAGCTCGCCGGCAAAAAGGCGCTCATCCTGCTCGACAACGCCCGCGATGCCGCGCAGGCCGCGCCGCTCATCCCGCCGGCGGGCTGCGCTTTCCTAGTAACCTCGCGTAACAACTTCATGCTCGGCACCCGCCCCGCCTACCCCATGGACAAATTGCCTGACGCCGAAGCCACCGCCCTGCTGCGCGAACATTATCCCGCGCTGAACGACGCCGATGCCGCCGCGCTGGTAAAATTGTGCGCCGGACTGCCCCTGGCCCTGCGGCTGGCGGGTGCGCATCTGGCGCTGGATGCCAGCGAACGCGGCGGCACCGCCAACGTAGCCGGATATTTGAAGAAGCTCCACGCCAGCCGCCTCGGAATGCTCAACGCCGATGCCCAGAACGCCGCGCTGGTGACCATTTCCGAAACCCTGCGCTTGAGCGAGTACCAGCTTGCCGAGCCGGAGCGCGCGGCGTGGCGCAAGCTGGGGGTTTTCACGGCCAGCTTTGACGAACGCGCGGCCAAAGAAATTGCCGGGGCGGAGGAGGAGATGCTGGGCCATTTGGTGCGCCGCAGCCTGCTGGAGCGCGAAGGAGCTGACCGCTACAAACTCCACGACCTTGCCGCCGACTACGCCCGCGAGCAACTCACCGAGGCCGAACGCACCGCCCAGCACCTGGCCCATGCCCGGCACTACACCGCCGTGGGCAAGGAAGCCGACCAACTTTATCAGACAAAAGGCAACCACGTTGACGGCCTGGCCCTGTTCGACCGCGAGCGTGCGCAGATCGAGGCGGCATTCGCGTGGCTGGACGCGCAGGCAGGGCGCACCCCGTGCGCGCCCCCGGAGAGTTCTGAGTTATTCCGTCAACGAATTTTTGAAAGTTATTCACTTATTTTTGAGGCTGGGGTCTGGAGCTTGGCGTGGAGTGGGCTGCCATGCATTTCCAGCGCTTGGCG
>CAIJGS010000002.1 GCA_903820285.1 uncultured Verrucomicrobia subdivision 3 bacterium
CCGGCAGACCAAGTTTCTCAACGCCAAATTCTCCCATCCCGTCAACGCCGGGGCGAAACCCCTGCCGGGCGTGGATAAGAACGGCGTCTACCGTGACCCGTGGGGCAATCCTTACATCCTTACCGTGGATTTGAACGGTGACGGTCTGGTTGATGATGTGCTTTATGGGGAGGCGGGTGTTTCCCAATATTCCCAAGGCGTGGATCATTACTCTGTCGGTCTGAACGGCTTGGTCAGGACCAATACCGACACCGGCTCGTCCAATCGATTTCGTTTTCCCGGACGGGTCATGGTCTGGTCCGGCGGTCCGGATGGTAAATTCGATTCGCGCTTGCCGGCCAACGTGGGGGTGAACAAGGATAATGTGGTGAGCTGGCATTGAGAACATGGGGCTGCGCCTTGAATTGAATCTTGAACTCTGCCCGGCGGACTTTAGTCTTTACGGATGGCATCTGCTGAAATTGATGTGAAGTACGTCGCGCACCTCGCGCGGCTGGCGCTCTCGCCCGACGAGGAAAAACAACTCGGCGCGCAACTGGGCAGCATTCTGGGCTATATCGAAAAGCTCCGCGAGCTGGACGTGACGAACGTCGAGCCCACCGCTCATGCCGTGCCGCTGGTGAATGTCACCCGCGTGGACGCCGTCCAACCCTCCCTCCCGCACGACGAAGCAATGCGCAACGCCCCCCGCAAAGCCGGCGGCCTGTTTATTGTTCCCAAAATCGTCGAGTAACCCAGCCCACCCATTTCCATGCTCAACCAGCTCACGATTTCCGAACTCACGGCCAAGCTCGACCGCCGCGAAGTCTCCGCCCGCGAAGCTACCCAGGCCTGCCTGGACCAGATCGCCCGCGTGGATGGCCAGGTAAAAGCCTTCCTCAGCTACGATGCCGCCGATGCGCTCGCCCAGGCCGATGCCGCCGATCAGCAGATCAAGGCCGATGTCCAAAAGCCGCTGCTCGGCGTGCCGATCGCCATCAAGGATGTGCTCGCGGTCAAAAATCAGCCGCTGAAGTGCGCGTCCAAGATTCTGGGTGATTATGTTTCTCCCTACGACGCCACCGCCATTGAAAAGCTCAAGGCGGCCGGCGCGATTGTCTTTGGCCGGCTGAACATGGATGAATTTGCCATGGGCAGTTCCACCGAAAACTCCGCCTTTGGCGCCACCCGCAATCCGTGGGACACTGACCGTGCGCCCGGCGGTTCTTCCGGCGGTTCAGCCGCGGCGGTGGTGGCCCAGGAATGTATCGCCAGTCTCGGCACGGATACCGGCGGTTCCATCCGCCAGCCGGCGGCCCTGTGCGGGTGCGTGGGGCTGAAACCCACCTATGGCCGCATTTCCCGCTACGGCCTCGTTGCCTTTGCCAGTTCGCTGGATCAAATTGGCCCATTCACCAAGGACGTGCGCGATGCCGCTACGATGCTGGGGGTGATGAGCGGACAGGACCTGCGCGATTCCACCAGTATTCCCGCACCGGTGCCGGATTACGCCGCCGCCCTCACGGGTGAGATCAAAGGCCTGAAGATCGGTCTGCCCAAGGAATACATGGTCGGCGGGCTGGACCCGGAAGTGAAAGCTTCCGTGGATGCCGCCGTAAAAAAATATCAGGACCTCGGCGCGGAGATCGTGGAGATTTCCCTGCCGCATACCGATTACGCGGTCGCCACCTATTACATCATCGCCACCGCCGAAGCCTCCGCCAACCTGGCCAGGTTCGACGGCATCCGCTATGGTGCCCGCGTGGAGGGCAACGACCCGATCGAGCTGTATTCCAAAACGCGTGGTGCCGGTTTCGGACCCGAAGTCAAACGCCGCATCATCCTCGGCACCTATGTGCTGAGCAGTGGTTATTATGACGCCTTTTATCTGCGTGCCCAGAAAGTCCGCACGCTCATCCGCAACGACTTTTTGAAAGCCTTCGAGCAGGTGGATGCCATTGTCACGCCCACCACGCCCACCGCCGCCTTCAAGTTGGGTGAAAAATCGGGCGATCCGTTGCAGATGTATCTGTCGGACATATTCACCATCTCCTGCAACCTGGCCGGCATCTGCGGTCTGAGCCTGCCCTGCGGGTTCACCCAAACTCCGAAGCTGCCCATTGGTCTGCAATTGCTCGGCAAACCCTTCGGCGAAGAAACCCTGCTGAAACTGGCCCACGCCTACGAGCAGTCCACCGACTGGCACCACCAGTTCCCGACACTGTAACCGTGGCTGCGACGCCTCGTCGCAGAGGGTGAAAGCGTCGCCGGCTTCCGCCGAAGCGCGGTTTTTCCAGCCAACGTGCATGGACAGGTCGGGTGGCGATGGGGTTTCAGCGCATCGGGGTGGGGACGGCTCGTCCTCAGGCGACAAGCTGTCGCCTCCCCGGCGGCGCACCGGGCCCCGTCGGCAACGGAGCGCAGAGCATCCGCTCTGCGTGTTCAGGATAATCAACAGTGCGGCCGGCCGGTCTCAAGGCCGCGCCGTTTGCTGGCGACTGACTCGCGGAGCGGATGCTCCGCGCTCCGGAGGCACTGCGCGGCATGCGCCCTGCCACCGTTTTCCCTCACATTTTCTACGTGCATTTTTCTGCGATTTAAAGTAACCAGTTGGTTACTTAAAGCATCTGACCCGAAGGATATGGTAAAAAAGGCAAAAAGCCGGGAGCCGGGGGTGACGCGCGATCCCGCGCGGACGCAGGAGCGGATCCTCGCGGCGGCGCTGGCGGAATTTGCCGATGGGGGTCTGGCGGGGGCGCGGGTGGACCGCATTGCCCGGCGCGCCGGGGTGAACAAGCGGATGCTTTACCATTATTTTGGCGGCAAGCAGGAGCTATTCCGCCGGCTGGTCAGCCACAAGGTGACCGAGCGGTCCAAGCAAAAGGAGGCCCATGGCGATGACCTCGCCACCAGCCTGCCTTTGAATTTCCTGCACAATTGCCACGACATTGAATGGGTGCGCCTGCTGGCGTGGGAGTCGTTACAGACCGCCAATGAACAGGTGGTCAATGAATCCGACCGCCGCGCGACGACTCTCCGTGGGCAGAAACGGCTCCGGCAACAGCAGGCCAAAGGCAGGCTCAAGGCGGAACTGCCGGTGGAATGCCTCCATCTGGCGATGGTTTCGCTTGCTCTGTTCCCCGTGGCCATGCCGCAGATAACCCGGCTGATCACGGGCCGTACGTTTAGCGATCCGCAATTCCAGCGTGAGTACGCCGAATTTCTTAAAAAATTGGCCGGGGCACTTTGTCCGCCGGCCGGCTCAAAATGAAAAATCCTGTCATCTTCCCCTTGTTCCTGGCGCTGGCCGTCGCCGGCTGTTCGCCGCAAAAACCGCCCGCCCAAGGCACTCCGGAAGTGCCGGTGCTGGTCGCCACGGCCGCCCTTCACAACGTGCCGGTGCGGGTGGATCCGCCGCCGGTGGGGCATGTCATGCCGGTCCAGTCTGTTACGATCCGCTCGCAGATTGGCGGTATTATCAGCCAGGTCCATTTTGCCGAAGGGCAGGAGGTAAAGGCCAACGACCCGCTGTTTACCATTGATCCCCGGCCCTCCCAGGCAGCGCTGGAACTGGCCCGCGCCAACCTGCAGCGCGACACCGCACAGCTAAAGAACGCCAAAATTCAGTACGATCGCGAACAGAAACTATACGAGCAAAAATTGATTTCGCAGGATGAATTCGACACCAGCCAGGCCGCCATGGATGGATTGACCGGCACCGTGGCCGCCGACCGCGCCTCGGTGACCAACGCGGAGTTGAATCTGGAATACACGGACATCCGTTCGCCCATTGATGGCGTGACCGGCAGCTTGCAATTTCACGAGGGCAACGTGGTGAAAGCCCCGGATGATGTCCTGCTGACCATCAATCAGATTCATCCCATCTACGCGGCGTTCGCCGTGCCGGAAAAATATCTGCCGGAAATCCAGCGCCAGTCCGGCAACCATCCGCTCAGTGTCACGGCCAGCTACGAAAACCTGGTGGGCGATGCCCCGCTGGGCACGGTTACTTTTATCGATAACAACGTGGACCCGACCACCGGCACGATCCAGCTGCGTGCCACTTTTCCGAACACGGATAAAAAATTGTGGCCCGGCCAGTTTGTCCAGCTTGCGCTGCAACTCGATATGTTGACCAATGCCGTGGTAGTGCCATCCCAGGCGGTGCAGGCGAGCCAGTCCGGCTCCTTCATTTATGTGGTGAAGGCCGATCAGACAGTTGAACAGCGCCCGGTGAAAGTCGGGGTGCCGTTTCAGAATCAGATGGTGATTTCGAGTGGCATCGCCGCCGGTGAAACCGTGGTGACGGACGGTCAGTTACGGCTCGCGCCCGGCCTTAAGGTGAATTCAACCAATGCCCCGTCGGCTACCGGCCAGCCATGAGCATCTCGGAAATTTTCATCCGCCGGCCCGTCATGACCACGCTGGTCATGCTGGCCATTCTGCTGTTTGGCATCTTCGGCTACCGGCTGCTGCCCGTGAGCGATCTGCCGAGCGTGGATTATCCCACCATCCAGGTTTCCGCCAGCCTGCCCGGGGCGAGTCCGGACACCATGGCCTCGTCCGTGGCAACCCCGCTGGAAAAACAGTTTTCCACCATCGCCGGCGTGGATTCGATGACTTCCGTGAGCGCGCTGGGCATTGCGCAGATCACCGTCCAGTTCACGCTGGAGCGCAACATTGATGCCGCCGCGCAGGACGTGCAGGCCGCCATCACCCGCGCGGCCAAACAGTTGCCGCCGAATCTCCCGACCCCGCCCACGTACCAAAAGGTCAATCCGGCGGACTCCCCGATCCTCTTTCTGGCGATGTATTCGCCCACACTGCCGCTCTCCACGGTGGATGATTACGCGGAAAACCTGCTGGCCCAGCGCATCTCCATGGTCACCGGCGTGGCGCAGGTGAACGTGATGGGCTCGCAGCAATACGCCGTGCGCGTGCAGGTGGACCCGAACAAACTCGCCGCCTACGGTCTGGGCATTGACGCCGTGGAGCAGGCGGTGGAAGCCGGCAACGTGAACCAGCCGCTGGGCACTCTGTACGGACGGCATCAATCCTTCACCATCCAGGCCAACGGCCAGCTTAAATCGGCGGCGGCATTTCGCCCGCTGGTGGTGGCCTACCGCAACGGCAATCCCGTGCGGCTCCAGGATCTCGGCAGCGTCTCTGACAGTGTGCAGAATGACAAGGTGGCCGCGTGGTTCAACGGCACCCGCGGCATCGTCCTGGCCATCCAGCGTCAGCCTGGGGCTAACACGGTGGAAGTGGTGGATGAAATCAAAAAGCAGCTCCCCAAATTCCGTGTGCAGGTGCCGGCGGCCGTCAACATTGATGTCCTGTTTGATCGCTCGGTCAGCATCCGCCAGTCGGTGGGCGACGTGGAACATACCCTGTTGCTGACGGTTTTTCTGGTGGTGATGGTCATCTTCATTTTCCTGCGCAATCTCTCCGCCACCATCATTCCGAGTCTGGCGCTGCCCATGTCCATTCTCGGCACCTTTGCGGTGATGTCGTTGCTCGGCTACAGCCTGGACAATCTGTCGCTGATGGCGCTGACGCTGTCGGTCGGGTTTGTGGTGGACGACGCCATCGTGATGCTGGAGAACATTGTCCGGCACATGGAAAACGGCGAGCCGCCCGCGACGGCGGCGCTGAAGGGCGCGAAGGAGATCGGGTTCACGATCATTTCCATGACACTGTCGTTGTGCGCGGTGTTCATTCCGGTGCTGTTCATGAGCGGACTGCTCGGCCGGCTGCTGCATGAATTCGCGGTCACCATCATTTGCGCCGTACTGGTATCCGGCTTTGTCTCGCTTTCGCTCACGCCGATGATGTGCAGCCTGTTCGTGCATTCCGTGCGCGAACAAAAGCATGGCTGGCTGTACAACCTGTTCGAAAACTTTTTCGGGGCCGTCCACCAGGGCTATGAGCGCACTCTGCGAACCGCCATGAAACATCACCGGATTACCTTGGCGGTGGCGATCGCCACCTTCGTGGCCACCGGATATCTGTTTGGCGTCATTCCCAAGGGCTTCTTCCCGGACGAGGACACCGGCCAGATTTTTGCCATCACCGAAGGCGCGCAGGACATTTCCTTTGATGCCATCAAGGAGCATCAGCAGCAGGCGGCCCAAATTGTGGCGGCCGATACCAATGTGGCCGCCTACATGTCTTCCGTGGGCGTGGGCGGTTCCACGGTCAGCGGCAACCAGGGGCGCATTTTCATGCGGCTGAAAGACCGGTCGGAGCGCCAGCTGAGCGCCAACCAGATCATTCAGGAACTCCGGGTGAAGCTGGCGAAACTTCCCGGGTATAACGTCTTCCTGCAAAACCCGCCGCTCATCCGCGTGGGCGGTGCGCTCACCAAGGCGCTGTACCAGTTCAGTCTCCAGGACACCGACACCAAGGAACTGTTCTCCTGGTCGCCGGTGCTGCTGAAAAAGATCGCGGAACAGAAGGACATCTTTCAGGACGTGACCAGCGATCTGCTCATCGCCAGTCCACAGGTGGTGTTGTCCATTGACCGCGACAAGGCCGCTGCCATGGGCGTGACTGCCCAGCAGATTGAGAATGGTTTGTACGACGCCTTCGGCGAGCGGCAGTCCTCCACCATCTACACGGACGTGGCGGAATACTGGGTGGTGTTCGAGGTGCTGCCGGAATTTCAGCGGGACCCCGATGCGCTGGGCCGGCTGTATATCACCAGTTCCTTTGCCGGCACCAACGGCCAGCCCAAGCTCGTGCCGCTGAGTTCCGTGGCCAAGCTCACCCGCGGGGCCGCGCCGATGACCATCTCGCACGTCGGGCAGTTGCCGTCCGTGACCATCTCCTTCAACCTCGCCCCCGGCGTCGCCTTGGGCACCGCGGTGGAACGCATCCAGAAGTTGGAAAATGAACTGCACCTGCCGGCGACCATCACAGCGAGCTTTCAGGGTTCGGCGGCGGTGTTCCAATCGTCCCTGAGCGGACTGGGCTTCCTCCTGCTGATGGCCATTCTGGTCATCTACATCATCCTCGGGATCCTGTATGAAAGTTTCATCCATCCGCTGACGATTCTGTCCGGCCTGCCCTCCGCCGGCTTTGGCGCGTTGATCACCTTGCTGCTCTTCCATCTGGATTTGAACATCTACGGCTTTGTGGGGCTGATCATGCTCGTGGGCATTGTGAAGAAGAACGCCATCATGATGATTGATTTCGCCATCGAGGCGCAGCATCAGGGCAAGCAACCGTACGACGCCATCTTCGAAGGCTGTCTGCTGCGGTTCCGGCCGATCATGATGACCACCATGTCCGCCCTCATGGCATCGCTGCCCATCGCGCTCGGTCTCGGTGCTGGTGGCGAATCCCGCCGCGCGCTGGGTCTGGCGGTGACGGGCGGGTTGGTGGTGTCGCAAATGCTGACGCTCTACATTACCCCGGTGGTTTATCTCTACATGGAAGCGCTGCAACAGCGCCTCAGCCGCAAGAAGGCGGGGCAGGTGAGCCCGTTTGCGAAGGGCGATGATGCGACGCCGTTGGTTGCGGTAAAGCAGTTACGGTAACCGCAGATCGACGCAGATGGGGAAGGGGCATAACGCGTAGTCGCTAAGGTGTTGGAAGAACGCAAAGAGTCGGGGGATAATGTGGCGAAGCTGGGGAAATGCCATATTGCTTTGGCCGACCCATTCATGCTCCCTTCACGGCCTTGCCCAAGCTCGCAAAAGTTCAACGGTACTGCGGAATGCCTCCGGCGGAGCGCGGCTGTGGCAAAGCCCAGCCGCAGCAACCTGGCCCACCAGCCGACTTGGTAAAGGACGAGTACCGGTCGTAAATCGAGCATTGCTGCGGCTGGCTTTCAGCACAGCCGCGCTCCGTCGGCAAGGCCCAGGTTGGCGACGGCTCGTCGCCAGTTGGTGGTGGCCCCGGTTGGGAGTTCCGGCTTCAACCGGTTCGGGCAGGGCTTGGGCACGCGGCGACCGGACCGCGTAAACGCGGAACTCCAAACGGGGGAGGGGATTTCAAATTTGAATATTTGAGATTTGAATTGTACAGGCGATTGCCCCCTGACGGGTACGCAATCAAACCGGCGACGAGCCGTCGCCGCCCCGGCCCGCCAAATGCAAATTGCCTATTTATTGGCCAGGTATGGCGGACAACCGCTGCATCCAGATCTGGGCCAGTGGTTGATAATTGTTTTGATCGCCCGCCCGCAACGCCGCCAGATAAATTTCGGTTTCCTCCTTGTTCCTTGGTACCAGTTGCACGGGCGGCAGTTTCAAACGGCGCAGGAGTTCCCAGAGCCAGAGGCGCACCTATCGGCCATTCAAGTCAGCGAAAGGATGGATGGTCAGCAAGCGGGCTTCGGCAAAAGCCAGGGTGTCGGGCAATAATTCATATTGAACCGGCCCCTCCAGCCGGGCCTGCAAATCCAAGCCATATTCTCGCATTTGGAGCGGCACCAGATGGGGCGGGGGCGGTTCATGCGAACCGGCCTGCACGGCGATGGTGCGCCATTGGCCCGCCCAGTCTGGCACCAATCAGCGCAAAAATCCCGGTGCAGGGTGCGAATGAGATTTTCGTCCAGCAGGTCGGCCGCGTACTGTCCGGCCTCAATGCATTCCTAAACGCGCAAGACGCGTTCAGCGAGCAAGGGGGCTAGTTCCGTGTAGCGGAGGATGCCCCGGCTGGTTTCGAGCCAGCGGGTGGAGTGGGCGGATGGAGTTTCGTCAGCCATGCCAGATCAACCGGTTCACCTTCAAAAGCCATGCTGTCAGCCACCTGTTGGGGAATGGCTTGCCAACGCACCCGTTGCCGGGTGGCAACCGGCAACGACTGCCAGTGCTGAATGGCTTCTACGTAACCCATGCAGGCAAAATAACCGCAATGGATCGTTTATCAAATACATTTCATGCCGGCTTGGGTTGGGAGTTCCGGCTTCAGCCGGTTCGGGCAGGGCTAGGGTACGCGGCGACCGGACCGCGTAAACGCGGAACTCCAAACGGGGGAGGGGATTTCAAATTTGAACATTTGAGATTTGAAATGAACGGGCCGGTTGCCCCTTGCCAGGTCCGCAATCAAACGGCGACGAGCTGTTGCCGCGTGTGCCTCCAAACGTGAAGCGCGGCGGCAACAGAGAATGGGATTAACGCTGAAGTGCAGAAGGGTTGGAGGAACGCAAAGAGCCATTGAAAAAAGGATATCATGAAAAATAGCACAATACTATGGACCGACCCCTTTACGCCCTGACTCCAATATCACTCCTGCTGTTGACGACGTTCCGTTTTAAACTGGCTTCATGGTGTATATAAGGCGTATACACCTGTTTTCATAAGCCTGTCACCCCATGCTCGACTAGGAGTTCATTTTTGGTCGGATAACAAATTGCAGGTAAGTCTGGTCAATGCTTCGGAGCCTTCTAGTTCTCGGTTCTAAGCCATTCATTAAATTCTGTAAATGCGCTGCCGTTAATCGTTATTTCTTTACCTCCTTTTGCCAATTGTTGCTTCAACAGATTTCGTCTGTCACACTCAAAGTAATCTCTCAGTTGATCGTGCAAACAAAATGCGGTTCCTCGACGTTTGTAATGGGTAAAAGGGTTGAAATCAAGGAAACAGTTGGGTGAA
>CAIJGS010000003.1 GCA_903820285.1 uncultured Verrucomicrobia subdivision 3 bacterium
CGCAATGTGCTGATCCGCGATGTGACGATTTTTCACGGCGGCCATTTCGCCATTCTCGTAACGGGCTGTGACAATCTGACCGTGGACAATGTGACGATGGATACCGACCGCGACGGCATCGACATTGATTGCTGCCGCAATACGATGGTTTCCAATTGCCGCATCAATTCGCCGAACGACGACGGGCTCTGTCCCAAGAGCACCTTTGCGCTGGGCGAAGTGCGGCCGACGGAAAACCTGACAATTGTGAACTGCCAGGTGTCCGGCTTTGAAGTGGGCACGTTAATTGACGGTACGATGAAGCCGAGCAAAAATCATAATGGCCGCATCAAGTTCGGCACGGAGTCCAGCGGTGGATTTCGCAATTGCACGGTGGCGAATTGCACGTTCAGGAGTTGCCGTGGCCTGGCCTTGGAGGAAGTGGACGGCGCGCTGATGGACAATATCACCATCAACAATCTCACGATGATTGACGTGCCGGACTACGCGATCTACCTCACCACGGGCAACCGCAATCGGACGCCGCATCTCACCACCAACAGCCGGGGGCGCAGCATTCTGATCTCGAATGTCATCGCGGATGGCGTGGGCAAGATGAGTGGCATCCAAATTTGCGGACTGCCGGAGCAGCCGGTGGAGGGGGTCCGGATCGAAAACGTCAGGCTGACCAGCCAGGGCGGCGGCACGGCCGATGACGCGGCGATCAAGCCGAAGGAACTCGGCACCGGTTATCCCGAGCCCCGCAAGATCGGCACGCTGCCGGCATATGGCATCTATGCGCGTCACGTCCGCGGCCTGGAACTGGCGAATATCCACCTCGATTTTACGAAGGATGATCTGCGTCCGGCGGCCGCCTTTGCGGATGTGGACGGCCTGGAAATTGACAACCTCAAGCCGCAGGTGTCAAAAGGTGTGCCGGCGGCGGTTTTTGCGGATGATGTGAAGCATGTGGTCGTGCGTAATTCGCCCGCCTTGTCCAGTTTTTAAGACAGGCGCAGGCAAATGATCAAAGTTGGCGGATGGATGAGAATCCATCCGCCATTTTATTTCACCAATCCAGCTGATCATTGTCATCCATGTTTTGGTGATCCATTGAATCATTTCTTGTTACTCCGGGTGGCGAATATTAAAGTGGCACCATGAGTTTGTTGACCGTGGAGAGTCTTCGCAAATCATTCGGCACCTTGGGGGCCGTGAATGGGGTGACCTTTCAGGTTCAGCCGGGCGAAATCTACGGCTTGCTGGGGCCCAATGGCGCCGGCAAAACCACCACCATCTCGATGATCTCCGGCTTGCTCAAGCCGGATGCGGGCACGGTGAAGATCGGCGGCACGGCCTTTTGGGCGGATCCGCAACGGGCGCGTCGCCAGATGGGCGTGGTGCCGCAGGAACTGGCGCTTTACGAAGAATTGAGCGGCAAGGAAAACCTGGAGTTTTGGGGGCGGCTGGCTGGATTGGGGCCGCGCGAAGCCAAAGCCCGGGCGGCAGAGCTGCTCGAATCCCTGGAGCTTTCGGATCGTGCGAATGATCCGGTAAAAACTTATTCCGGCGGTATGAAACGCCGTATCAACCTCGGCTGCGCCCTGCTGCATCGTCCGCAATTGTTGCTGCTCGATGAACCGACGGTGGGCATTGATCCCCAGGCGCGCATGAATATTCTGGAGTTCATCCAAAAGCTGCGTGCCGCCGGCACGGCAATTCTCTATACCACCCATTATCTGGAAGAAGCCGAGAGTTTGTGCCAGCGGATCGGGATCATTGATGGCGGTCGCATTCTGGCGGAGGGAACTCTGTCCCAGTTGCAGGAACGCCTGGGCGGCGACCGTCTGTTTGTGATTGATGCGGATTTTACGAATACGGTGCCGGAAAACTGGGGCGCATTTTTGCAGCGGTTCCGGATCATTCAAAAGAGCGAGCGCCAGATCATCGCGGCGGCCATCGGCACGCGCGATCCCTCGGAATGTCTGAAGGATTTGCTGGAGCTGCCGGTGCGGGTGGAAAACGTCAGTCTCAAACGGCCCAGCCTGAACGATGTTTTTCTGCAACTGACCGGGCGCAACCTGAGGGAATGACATGTTTTTCGCGTTACTCGCCAAAGACCTGCGCCGGGCCCGGCATAATCCGATTCCCTGGCTGACCAACCTGGCCATTCCGCTTTGCATTACGGCGCTGATCGGCCTCGCCTTTGGAAGCAGTCAGAGCAGCGGCCTGGGGCACATCAAGTTCGCCGTGGTGGATGAAGATCATTCCGTACTCGGGAAAATGCTCCAGAGCATGACAGGGCAGGGGACCAACGCGCAGAAATTGGAGCCGGTGTTCATGGACCGCACCAATGCCCTGGCGGCGATCAACAATAACGAAATCAGCGCGGTGCTGATTATTCCTGAACATTTCACGAAGCATTACCTGACGGCGACGGAACCGGTGAGCCTGGAATTGATCAAGAACCCGGCGGAATCGGTGAACCCGGCGGTGCTGGAGGAATTGCTGGGTGCCGGCGTGACGGGATTGAGTGCGGTTTCGCGCAATTTTCATGAGGAATTTTCCACCCTCCAGTCGGCCTTCGATGGCGATGGTGATTTCGATCAAATGGCCACGGTGTTGAAACAGACCGGCGAGAAATTGAAATCGGCCAAGGCCAGCATTCTGCCGCCGCTGGTCAGTTACACCGAGACTGAGACTGAGATCAAACCGGTGCCGGCGAAGAACGGGGGCGTGGCCAAAACGGGGAATCAATTCAGCCTGTTTGGCTACCTGCTGCTGGGGATGTCCGCCATGTTCCTGCTGTTTCTGGCCGGCCATGGCATGAGTGATTTACACCGGGAATTGCGCAATGGAACTTTTGCGCGGTACCACACGCTCAATCAGCAACTGCTGCCGTTCATTGCGAGCAAAGTGGCTTTCACGCTGGTGATGTTGCTGGCGGGCAGTGTGATTATGCTCGGCGGCGGCGCGCTGATCTTCCGGTTTCACTGGCCGCATCCCCTGAGCCTGGCGGTGCTGATGTTCAGTTATGCCGCCTTTGCCGCCTGCCTGATGGCATTGCTGACGGCGCTGGTGGCGGATGAACGCCGGGCCAACATGATGAATAATCTGGCGGGCATGCTGCTCGGCATGGCCGGGGGATGCACCTTTCCGGCCGAGCAATTGCCGGTCTTTGTGCAAAATTATTTTACGCACTGGATGCCCAGTTACTGGTTTGTGAATACCGCCCGGGAGCTGGAGTTTGGCAGTGAGCCGGTGGTTTGGTGGGGGATGGCGCTGAAACTCGGATTGGCCGGCCTCGTTTGCGCCCTGGCTGCCACTTATGTGTTCCGTCGCAAATTCCGGAACGGATTGACCGCATGAGGAATATTTTCACCATCGGCCACAATGATTTGCGGCTCTTTTTAAAACGGAAGAGCGCCTTTGTGTGGCTTTTTCTCATTCCGCTGGCCTTTGTGTATTTCATGGGCTTCGCCAATCGGGGTGGTAACGATCCGTCCAATCGGAAGCCTGAGGTGCTGATTGAAAATCTCGACACGAATTTTCTGGGCCGGGTTTTCATGGATGAATTAAGCGCGCAGAACATGTCCCTGCTCGATCCGACCAACCGTGGTACGGCGTCGCGCATCATCCGGATCCCGGCCGATTTTTCCGCCAAGATTCTCCAGCACCAGCAGAGCAAGGTGGAGTTCCTGAAACGCAACGGTTCGGATGAGGCAAATGCCGCCATCATTCAACTCCGGCTGTTCCGCGCGTTGATCGCCATGAACGGGCATATTTTGGAGGTCAGCACCGGGAGTGATTCGAACGGGCCGCTCACGGAGGCGGCGCTGCGCGGCGTCATGGCCACCCCGAACCCGGTGAAATTAAAAGCCAGTTTTGCCGGGCGACAGCCGGTGCCTTCGGGATTTAATTTTTCGCTGCCCGGAAACCTGGTGATGTATGTGATGATGAACCTCCTGATTTTCGGCGGCACCACGCTGGCGTCCGAACGGAACAACGGGGTGATCAAGCGCATGCTGAGCAGTCCGGTCCGCCGGATGGAAATTGTACTTGGGAAGATTTATGGATTGCTGCTGCTGGGACTGGTGCAGATCACTTTTTTTCTGCTGGTGGGGAAATTTCTCTTTCACGTGAACCTGGGCGCGAACCTGCCGGGCGTGCTGATCATCCTGATGGCCTTTGCCTGGGTGGCGGCGTCGCTGGGGGTACTGGTGGGTTCGCTGCTGGCGGCGGCGGACCGGGTCAGCGGCATTTGCGTGCTGGCCAGCCTGCTGCTGGCATCGCTGGGAGGCTGCTGGTGGCCGCTGGAACTGGCTTCACCCGCACTCCGGTCGGTGGCTTTGTTCACCCCGACCGGCTGGGCCTTAAAGGCCTTGCATCAATTGATCAGTTTTGGCAGCGGCTTTGAGGTGGTGCTGGTTCCTCTGGCGGTGTTGCTTTCGTTTGGCGCGGCTGCCACCTGGCTGGCGGCACGGTATTTTCGGAGTTGATATTAAATCCAGCGAGGATGGCGGATGAATTCCTGCCATCCGTCATCATCCATCCTCGCTCCCTTCGCCTTGTTTCAGCGTCCCATCCAGCCGCCATCCACGAGCAGCACGGTGCCGTGCACATAGGCGGCGGCATCGGAGGCGAGATAAACGGCGGCACCTTTGAAATCTTCCGTTTCACCCCAGCGACCGGCGGGAATGCGCGCGAGAATCTGCTGGCTGCGGGTGGCGTCATTCCGGAGCGCCTCGGTATTGTCGGTGCTGATATAGCCGGGGGCGATGGCGTTCACGTTCACACCTTTGCTGGCCCACTCGTTTGCCAGGGCTTTTACCAGCGATCCGATGCCGCCTTTGCTGGCAGCATAGCCGGGCACGGTAATGCCGCCCTGGAAGGTGAGCAGTGAAGCGGTGAAAATAATTTTGCCGGAACCGCGCGCAATCATGTCCTTGCCGATTTCGCGGCTGAGGATGAACTGCGCGTTCAGGTTGGTTTCAATGACCTTGTCCCAGTATTCATCGGGATGTTCGGCGGCCGGCTTGCGCAAGATGGTGCCGGCGTTATTGAAGAGGATATCAATTTTCGGGAAATCCTTTTTGACCTCGGCGATGAAGGCGTAGAGCGCGGGGCGGTTGGAAAAATCCGCCGCATAGCCTTTGAAGGAGCGGCCAAGGGCTTGCACTTCCTTTTCCACGTCGCTGCCGGCTTCGAGGGTGGCGCTCACGCCGATGATGTCAGCGCCGGCCTCGGCGAGACCGAGGGCGATGGCTTTGCCGATGCCGCGTTTGCAGCCGGTCACGAGGGCGGTTTTGCCGGTAAGTTTGAACTTGTCGAGTATGCTCATAATGTGCGTTTAAGATTGGTCAAAGGTGGTGGCGGTGCAACTGATTCATAGGTTTCACTGTCACGCTGATTGATGGTCTTTAGCTGCGCCGGTAAACCTTGCCCATGTCGGCCTGGTCGGTGGGTTTGACGAGCAGTTCGTCAATGTTCACATGCGCGGGCCGGCTGGCGATCCAGACCAAGATGTCGGCGATGTCCTGCGCCACGAGCGGATTCGTGCCCGCGTAGAGTGCTTCCGCCTTTTGGGCGTCACCTTTGAAGCGCACCAAGGCAAATTCGGTTTCGGCGAGGCCGGGATCCACGGTGCTCACGCGGATGCCGGTGCCAAACAGTTCGTGGCGCAACACGCGGGTGATGGAAAGTTCGCCCGCCTTGGCGGCGCAGTAGGCCGAAGCGCCCGCATACGCCACGCGGCCGGCGAGGGACCCGATGTTCAGGATGGTGGCTCCGGCATGATGCGGCAAGAGGGGCAGGGCGCCGCGGGTGACGCGCAGCAATCCGAGCACATTCGTCTGGAAGGTGACTTCCCAATCTTCATCGCGGCCTTGGGCCACGGTATCCAGGCCGTGCGCACCGCCGGCATTATTGATGAGCACATGCAGCCGGCCGGTTTTGGCACGACCTTGGATCAAAGGGTGGGCCCAAGCCATGAAGGCTTCCACACTGGCGGTGGAGGAAACATCAAGGTCGTGGAAGTGAACGGCGGCGGCACCGGCCTTTTTGGCGGCGGCGGCGGTTTTTTCCAGGCGATCCACCCGGCGGGCACCCAGCAGCAGCTTCGCGCCTTCCGCGCCAAAGGCCTTGGCGGCGGCCGCACCGAACCCGCTGGAGGCGCCGGTGATGAGCACCCATTTTCCGCGCAAGGCGGATTTACTCGGAGATTTCATGAAATAATAAATGGCAACGAATGACAACGTGCACAGAGAGAATGGGGAAAACCCGCGGGGAAGAAAAGTAAAACGAGCGGTGGCTGGTGGAGTCTAGGGGGTTCGAACCCCTGACCTTCTCATTGCGAACGAGACGCTCTACCAACTGAGCTAAGACCCCGGCCACAGCCATTGCAGGGGGTGACCATGAGTCACCGCCGCAACTTGGAGATAAATAATGCGCCAAATCACCGCTGTCTGGCAAGTTCAAAACCAGCGGATTGGACGTTCAAAATTTTTTACCCCGATTTGGCCGGCAGCAGCATGTTCCCGAACTTGATGCCTTCAACCAGCCAAGTGACTAATCAAAAATTTGCGCGCATGGACAGAAAAAATGCGCCAATCTTACGACTGGCGCAAAGGATACAAAATGAACGAATCAGGCCGTCCAGCGAACCGGATCGGCTTCCAACTGTTTTTCCATGAGCCGGCTCTTGCAGTTGAGATTTTCGCGTTTGCAACCAAAGCGCTCGGCGGAATATTCGCGTTCGTTGACAAGGTGTTTCAAGCAGTAGCCGCCGCTGATGGCGGTCTGGCCGCAAATCCGGCAGCCGCCCTTGGCCATCTGGCGCAGTTGCCACTTGCGCTGCCGGGAAACCGGCAGGTGGCTGAATTCATCAACGATTTCCGGGCGGCCGCGACGAACCGTGGGCTCTTTATCGGTATTAGTTGATTTGGCGTTCATTTGATCAAAATGGTTAAGTTAATCGTCAACTGCTTGTTACGGCGTTCAACTTCATCGGTTTCCCGTCGAAAGCCAACGAACTTGCAACGAACGCGGCAAAAAAAACAGCGAGCGCGGGTTTTGTGAGCGGGTAAGGACATTTCGCCCTCAACGGCGATGACTAATTCGGCTGAGATTTATGGGTGGGGATGGCCAGAAAAGGTGCATTTAGCTGACGGGCAATGGGGTATGCCAGGGTGAATACCGCTGGCTGCTGGAGTTGCCGGCTGAGTCCGGTGCCGTGAATGCCGGGTAGCCAGGTTGAAAATCTGCGTTGGCTGCACAAAAGCCATCGCTAATTGAAAAAAACACATCGTTCATGGAAAAGTGCCTTTTCCGGGGTATAATAGGGGTGGATTCAGTCAGAAAGCTGCCCGACAGCATGTGCAACAATCAGTTGGTCAAATCGGATTCCAGCTCGCTGGGTGATCTTGTTTTTTTAGGGCGCCCGGAGTAGTGGATAATTGTTTTCTGGCCTGAAGCCATTTCAAAATTCCCATGTCTAAAGTTCTGATCATAGATGACGATGCTGAAATATGCAGCCTAGTAGGCGAGTTCCTGCGGCGCAACGGTCATGAAGTGGCAACGGCGTCTGATGGCGGCCGGGGTCTGGCGGCCGCGGCGGCGCAAACGCCGGATTTGATCCTGTGTGACCTGGAAATGCCGGGCATGGGCGGGCAGGAGGTGGTATCCACGCTCCGGCAAGACCGGCGGATGGGGGAGATTCCGGTCATTTTTTTGAGCGCCTGCAAGGATCGGGGGCAGATCCGGCGGAGCATGATTCTGGGCGGGGATGATTTCATCACCAAGCCGGCCCCCCTGCCAGAAGTGCTGGAAACGGTCAATGCCCGCCTGCTGCGCCAATGGAACTTGCATCAGCGGGAGGAGGAACGGTTGCAGCAAACGGTGGAGGTTTTTGCGGGCATCATCCATGACCTTGATAAATCAGCGGCGGGCGTTCGCTGGCTGGCCGCCAAGGCGGCGGCCAAGGACGGCCGCGAAAAGCAGATCATTGACCAGGTACGCCAGTCATTGGAGGCCAGGCAAACCCCCTCGGCCATCCCCGCCGCCGTTCCGCCGGCCAGCCGGCTGCCGGAGCAACCCCTGCTTATCAAGGATGCGAACCGGCGGCAGTTTTTGAAACTGTCCGAGGTGAAGGCCTTGATGGCCTGCGGGGAATATTCCATGGTGCATTGGGGGGACAAGGGGCAGCATATGATGTTCCGCAAGGCGCTGAAACTCTGGCAGCAGGAATTGCCGCCGGCCCAGTTTGTTCGCGTGCACCGGCAAGCCATCATTAATCTTGGGTTCATTGATTACGTAGAAAGAGCCGGGGAAGGGCGATTGCAGATTCATCTGCGTGACTTCAAGCCGGCCATCTTTGTGAGTCAGCGCGAAACCCCGGATTTCAACCGTTGTTTGAAACATTTTCAAGCCCGCGCGGCTGTCAGCTCATGAATTCCGTCTCACCTTCCCAATCTGTTGCCAGCATCCTGGTGGTGGATGACACCCCGGCCAATCTCCAGCTCTTCGGCAGCCTGCTGCAAAAATGCGGGTATTCGGTGCGGGTGGCCATCAGTGGCAGCCTGGCCTTGCGGGCGGCCCGACTGCTGCCGCCGGACCTGATCCTGCTGGATGTCCGGATGCCCAAAATGGATGGCTACGAAGTATGTAAACAGTTGAAGGCGGATCCGCGCCTGAAGCACATCCCGGTCATCTTTGTGAGCGCCCACAGCGAAACCGAGGAGAAAGTGCGCGCTTTCAAGACGGGCGGGGTGGATTACGTGACCAAGCCTTTCCAGGCGGAGGAAATTGAGGCGCGGGTGCGGACCCATCTCGAGTTGCACCGGTTGCAGGAGGAGGTTCGGCGGCATAACCTTCATCTGGAGGAACTGGTGCAGGACCGTACGCGCCAGCTGGCCGAATCCAATTCACGGCTGGCTTTGCTGGACCAGGCCAAGACGGATTTTCTGCGGATCATCTCTTACGAGTTGCGCACCCCGTTGCAGGGGCTTTTTGGGGCAGCGGAGATCGCCTTTGGCGAATCGGCGGATCATCCGCTGATCACCGAGTGCCAGAAGGTGTTTGAAAGTTCGCGGCAGCGCATTTTGGAACTCGTCGAAGATGCCCTGCTGCTTTCGGAAATGCAGGTGAGCGGGGTTTCCTTTGCCAATGAAACCACCCTGCTGGATGCCGTCATGGCTGCCGCCTGCATGGAAAACAGCGGGCTGGCCCGCCAGCAGGAGGTGCAGATCAATTCGCTGCTGCCCCAGCTGGGTGAAGTCGCGGGCGGCCGGGTCTTTCTGACCCGCGCTCTGACCAGTCTGATTGAGACGGCCATCCGGTGCACCACCCCGGGCCGGTCGGTGGTGATAGAGGGCATGGCCACCGGCGCGGAGGTTACCATTCAGATCAAGGCCGAAGGTCATGTCCTGCCGCCGGAAGATCTCCCCCGCTTTTTTGAGTTGTTATCGGTGGCCAAGCCGCTAGCTTTTGGGAGCGACTTGGGACTTTCACCGGCGGTGGCAGGGCAGATCATTAAACTGCACGGCGGTCGCGTGGCGATTACCAATCTGAATCCGCCGGGAATTGAATTGCGGGCCACGCTCTCCCGTCGGGCCGCCCGCAGCGTGAATTTGTCGTTGCCAATAAAAGGGAATCAAACAAAAGGGGATGTTTGTGAGCGACCAGCCGGGAAAAAATGAATCCTTAGTTCAGCAAGAACAATCATATATCGCCAGAATCGAGCATCTGAACCAGTTGCTACTGGTGCTACGTGATGTCGGCCGCATTCTCAATCGTGAGACCGATTTGGTACGGCTGTCGGAAGCGGTCTGCCAGAGTCTGGCGAAAACCCGTGGGTATGTGACGGTCTGGATCGCCCGGCCGGACGAAGTCGCCCGTCGCCTGACTCCCCTGGCCGTGGCCGGCCAGACGGCCTGTTTTCCCAAGGCACCCATCACCTGGGACGACTCCCCCAATGGCAACGGCCCCGCCGGCCTCTGCATCCGTACCCGCCAGCCGCAGGTGTTTCATGATTTGATCGGCGATCCCCGCTTTGCCCCCTGGCGCACGGAGTTGCTGGCCCGGGGGGCGGCTTCCGTGGCATCCTTCCCGCTGATTTGCCGGGAGAAACTGATGGGCGTGCTGACGGTCTGGGCGGACCGGCAGATCCGCGCCTTCAATCCGGATGAAATCCAGTTGCTGACCGAACTTTCCGACGACATCGCCCGGGCCTGGTATGGTTTGGAAGAATCGGCGGACTTTGCCCGCACCCGGGAGAACCTTGCCACTTTGGTGGAAGCCATTCCTGATGCCATATTTTTCAAGGATGGCGAGGGCCGCTGGCAGGTGGCCAACTCCTCCGCCCAGCAATTGTTCCGGGCGGACCAGCGAGTCTGGCAAGGCCGGACCGACCGTGACATGGCCGGGGATATTCCCGAGCTGAAGCCAGTTCACGAAGCCTGCATGGTGAGCGATGAAAAAGCCTGGGCCACCGGCGGGCCGGTGCTTCTGGAGGAGCGGCTCACGGACGCTGACGGGGCTTTACACGAGTTTGAGGTGCTCAAAGTACCGTTGTTTCACGAGGATGGCGGCCGCAAAGGCTTGGTGATTGTCGGCCGGAATGTCACCGATACCCGGAAATTCCAGAAAGCCCTGCGCCTGTCGGAACTGATGGCCAGCAGCAGCCGCGACATCATCCTGCGCGTCCGCCGGGATGATGGGCGCATTCTGGATGCCAATCCGGCGGCCCTCAAGGCTTACGGTTACACCCGGCCCGAATTGCTGGCCCTCCGTGAACAGGATTTGCGGGCGGAAGAATTCCGCCGTCAGTCCGATGGACCCTTGGACTGGGCGGAAGCCGGCTGGCTGTTTGAAACCGTCCATTGCCGGAAAGACGGCAGCACGTTTCCCGTGGAAGTCAGCTCCCAGGGGGTGGCCGTAGGCGGCGAACGGATGCTGATCGGGGTGTTCCGGGACATCACCGACCGCAAACATGCGCAACTCGCCATTCGCGAGGCCAATGCCCGGCTGGCGGAGCTGAATGCCGAACTCGAGCAGCGGGTCGCCGAGCGCACCGGGCAGCTGGTGGAGAGCGAGGAAAAATTCCGCACCATGGCGGACTCGGCCAACAGTGCGATTTTCATGATGGATGACCTGGGCTGCCTTTCCTTCTGGAATCAGATGGCTGAACAGATTTTTGGCTGGTCCAGCGTGGAAGCCCTGGGGCAGAACATGTACCGTCTGCTCAAACTCGAAAACGAAAATCCCCCCGGTCCTGCGGGTGATACCGTCCTGATTGGCCGGTCCCTCCCGGTCGGCCGTAATCTGGAAATTCGCGCCCAGCGCAAAAATGGCCAGCTGCTTCCCCTGGAACTGTCCCTGGCCGCGGTGCAACTGCATGGCCGGCGCCACACGATTGGCATAGCCAATGATATTACCCAGCGGAAACAGGCGGAAACCGTCCTGACCGAAACCAAGCATCGCTTTGAGAAGATTTTCAACAATTCCCCCCTGGGCATTTCCATCACCAGCTGGCATGAAGGCCTGCTGATCAATGCCAATGCCGCCTGGCTGCGGCTGTTCGGGTTTGAGCGGGAGGAGGCCATGCTCAAAACCTCCAAGGAACTGGGCCTGTATCCGGATGTCAGCCGCCGCCGTGAGCTGCTCGAGATCATCAACCGCGACGGCCACCTTCAGAACTTTGAGCTGCAGAAACGGAAGAAAACCGGCGAGCTGATAAACGTGGTCATCTCCGCTGAGCCGATCGAAATTCACGGCGTCCAATACCTGCTGTCCAACGTCATCGATATCACCGAACGCAAACGGGCCGAGGCGGTGCTGACGGAAACCAAGCTCCGTTTTGAAAAGATATTCAACAGCTCTCCGCTGGGCATATGCATCACCCGCTGGGATGATGGCCTGGTGGTCAATGCCAACGATGCGTGGCTGAAAATGCATGGGTTTGACCGGGGGGAAGCACTGAATCAGACTACACATCAGCTGAATCTTTATGCCATTCCCGGTGAGCGCCCGCAATTGCTGGAAATCATCCGCCGGGACGGGCGCTTGGAGAATTTCGAAACGAAAAGCCGGAAAAAAGCCGGTGAAATCTTCGATGTCGTCATTTCCGCCGAACCGATCGAAATGAGCGGCACCCGCTACCTGCTCTGTAATGTTTTTGACATCACCGGCCGCAAGCAGACCGAGGCGGCCGTGACCGAGACCAAGCTGCGCTTCGAAAAGATTTTCAACAGCTCCCCGCTGGGCATATCCATCACCCGTTTGAGCGACGGCCTGCTGGTGGATGTGAATGATGCCTGGTTGAAGATGCTTGGATTTGAGCGCGCGGAAGTGCTCTTGCATACGGTGCTGGAGCTGCGCATCTATGCCGACCTGGAACAGCGCCGGCAGGTGTTGGAACTCATTTCCCGGGACGGGCGGCTCCAGAAATTCGAGGTCAAGAACCGTAAAAAATCCGGCGAAATCATTGATGTGGTCATTTCGGCCGAATCCATCGAAATCCACGGGGTCAGATATCTGCTGGCCAACGTCATTGACATCACGGATCGCAAGCAGGCCGAGCAGGAGGTGGCCAGCAAGGCCCGGGAAATTGAAGACCTCTATAATCAGGCACCGTGCGGCTATCATAGCGTGGACAAAAACGGGGTGGTCGTGCAAATCAATGACACGGAATTGGAATGGCTGGGCTTCACCCGCGAAGAGGTTGTCGGGCGTAAAATCACGGATTTTTTCACCCCCGAATCAAGGGAAATGTTCCGGCGGGAATTTATCGGCTTTACCGGGGCAGACTCCCATTTGAATGTGGATATGGAGCTGGTGCGCAAGGATGGCACCATGCTTTCCGTGGTCCTCAACGCCATGGCTGTACGCGATGCCGAAGGCAATTTCCTGCGCACCCGGACCACGGTTTTCGACAATACTGAACGGCAGAAAACCGAGCGGGAGCTGCGCCAGGCCATGGAATCCGCGGCCGCCGCCAACCGCGCCAAAACGGAATTCCTGGCCAACATGTCCCATGAGATCCGCACGCCCATGAACGCCATCATGGGCTACACCCAGCTGTTGCTGCGCGATCCCGCGGTGCCCGAAACGGCCCGGCGCCAGATCAACACGATCAGCCGCAGCGGACAGAATCTGCTTACCCTGCTCAACAGCGTGCTCGAACTGTCCAAGATCGAGGCGGGCCGGCTCACCCTGCAGCTCGAAGTGTTTGATCCGGAGGATTTGCTGGAAGAACTGGTGCGGCTGTTTCAGGAGCGCGCAACCACCAAGGACCTAACCCTCTCATTCACCAAGCTCACCGCCCTGCCCCTGCGCGTCGAGGCCGACCAGAACAAAATCCGCCAGGTGCTGGGCAACCTCCTCAGCAACGCCATCAAATTCACCGAGCAAGGTGGCGTGCAAATCAAGGTGGCCATCATGCAGCCCGCAGAGGAGGAAATGCTGTTCGTGGCCGAGGTGGAGGATACGGGCAAGGGCATTGCGCCGGAGGAAATGGCGCGGCTGTTTGGCAAATTTGAGCAGACCAGCAGCGGCCGCCACATCAGTGCCGGCACCGGCCTGGGTCTGGCCATCAGCCGCCAGTATGCCCGGCTGATGGAGGGGGAAATCACCGTCACCAGCGAACCGGGCAAAGGCAGCACCTTCCGATTTGCCGTGCCCGTCATGGCGGTCAGTGATTTTGTCCGGATAAAAAAGAAAGATTATCGCCAGCCCGTCTGCCTCTCGCCCGAAGTGCCGCCGCCCCGGCTGATGATTGTGGACGATGTCGAGGAAAACCGCGAAGTGCTGCACCAGTTGCTCAAGACCATTGGCTTTGATACCCGGGCCGCCGCGGGCGGCGCCGAGGCGCTGGAAATTTTCGGGCACTGGCAGCCACAGCTGGTGCTCATGGATACGCGGATGCCCGAAATGAGCGGGTATGAAGCCATCCGCCGGCTGCGCGCTTTGCGGGGGGGCGCAGCGGTAAAAATTATCAGCGTCAGCGCCGCGGCCTTCAGTGATGACCGGCTGGAAGCCCTGAATGCCGGGGCGGATGATTTTCTGTCCAAGCCGGTGGATGACGTGGAGTTGCTGGAAAAAATCGGCCGGCTGATAACGGTGGCTTACCTATACCAGGATTCGGCGGAGCAAGACAAGGCAGATGCCCGGAAGTCTCATCCGCCATTGGTGGCTAAAGATTTGACGGCTCTGTCGCCCGCCTTGCGGCAAGAGCTGCACGCCGCCTTGGTGATCGCGGATTTCGAGCAGGTCAACCAGTTCATTGCCCAAATCCAGCTCCTGGATGCGGCTCTGGCTGGCCGGCTGGCCTTAATGGCGGAACGTTTTGAAGCGGAAGGCATGATTCAACTGCTGGAGGAGGCGGCTGGCTGAGGCCGTCCAGCTGGAAAAGCAACCGGGTCGCAGAAGGTTTGAAAGCGGTGAAGTGTGCGCCCCAACGTCAGACAACACCATCAACAGCTTCTGCGCCCGGTAAAAGCCGGCTCAATGGCAGGGTCCCCACTGTGCCGGGTAATAATCTTCCTGCAAGGCGGTCACCGACAGGTTCGGCAGCTCCACCTTGAAAAACCGGTGCGGTGCGGGTTTGGTCACCGTTTCTTTGCGCTCGTAGGTCATGTAGACCACGCATTCATTGGGGCGATCTTCCGCCACCATGCTCCAGACTGGCTGGTCCTGCGGAAACGCCTGCCGGGAATACCGGCGCACCACATTCGTAACTGACCGCGCCCGCCGCCGCCGGGTTACATAGTCGGCCATGGCCGATAGAACGCTCATACTTGGGTTGACTTTTATTTCGATCGTACTAAGAGCAGTTTACCACGATGGCTCGGTAAGGGAATTGGCAGGATTCTGGTTCCGGTGTATTCGATACTGCCGGTGACGCATAGGTAAAATCTTTATGCTTACCACGTCAAAGCCGGCTGGGAAAACGGAGGGAATCTTTGTTGGCGGCTGGCGGCTGGCTGGAAGTGCCGTAGCCGTGGCAGTTGCTGCTGAAATTGGGCCGAATTTAGGGCTGGTGCCCGATAATTGCCGGAACATTATTCCGGCGGGAAGGCGAAAATAAAATTATGGCAGCAACACCAGCCGATAAAAACGGGCGTTGTCTTCATTGGGTACACTGGTGTCCATCAGGGTGGTGACATTGGTGGTCGCGGTGACACTGCCCAGGCTGGTCCAGTCAGGCGCGGCGAGATTGGTGGTGTAGTCCACTTCATAGTTCAGCGCGGGCAGGGAGAACCACGAGAGTTGCAGGCCAGTCCCCTGCACCGACAGGCTGTTGAAATTCACCGGCGGCACGGGGCATACGGACACATCATCGAAGCCAAAATAATTGGTGTCGTTTTCGGCGCCAAATTGCAGGACGGACGTGGTTCCCGAAGCGGTAATCACGGTGGCCAGATTGGTCCAGTTTTTGATGGCGGGCAGGTTGGTAAGGTATACGAAGCTGGTACCATCCCAACTGCCGGTGAATTGCTGCCCCGGGCCAGCCTGGGGATTGTTGAGCCAGCAGGAAACCAGGTATCGCTGGCCGGGGACGGTGGGCAATGTCTGGGTCAGAGTAGCCTGATAGCCCAACTCACCCAGAAACGCGCCATAATTGCCGGAATGAACGATGCCCGGGAAATCCGAACCAGTGGCCACTACATTATAAATGGTATTGCCAATAACAGTGTCTCCGGCAAAAGACCAGCCGGTGAAATCACCCGTTTCAAAGCCACCATTCCGGACCAGAGACTGGTTTATTGCCAGGGTCGCAACGGCGGCGAATTGCAGGCTGTTCTGGGTCAGGTTGGTGACCAGAATCAAGGCCTCGTAATTATCCGGCGGCAGGTTGATCGGAGCGGTGAGACTGAGATTCAGGTTTATGCTGCTATTCGCCGGCACCGTGCCAGCGGTGGGCGTAACCGTGAGCCATGCTGGCAACGTTCCCGCCACCCAATTCATATCCGCCCCGGTGGCATTCGTGAGCTTGAGCATCCAGTTGGTGGGCGAGTAGGTGCCCCCCAGATAACCGGTGCTGCCCAGCGTGCCAACGGTAGGATTGACCGTCAGGGCGATGTTCGCGGCAATGGGCACAAATCCCTGGGCGAGGTTGGTAACGGCCAGCGAAGCCTGATACGCGCCCGGGGGCAGGAGCGACGCGGTGGGAATAGTAAGGTTCAGGTTCACGCTGCCGTTGGCCGGCAGGGTGCCGGCGGCGGGGGCAACGGACAACCACGACGGCAAAGAGCCGGCCGCCCAGTTCAAGCTGGTGACCCCGCTATTGGTCAGGCTGAGCACCCAGTTGGTAGTGGTAACAGGATTCCCAACGGTGATGGTGATGTCCAGATTGGTCCCCCCCGCTCCCAGAAAATCAGGCGTAGTCAGGGCATTGATCAAATTCGTGCCATTGGGCGTGCCCCAGCCCGTGCACAGGTCATACCCGGTTACAGCCATAAACCCGGTCGGGTTCGCGGCGCTGGTATTGTTCCCGGTGGTAATATCATTGAATACCGCCGGATAATTGGTCCCCCGGCAAAGGTCATACAGCGCGGCGTTGAGAAAGCCGGTCGGCGGCTGGCCGAGTTGTGCCCTTTGTTCATTTACCAGGGCGGTGAAGGCCGCCCATAACGGCGCGGCACAGCTGGTGCCCCCCACATAGCCGAAGCCGCCGCTGTCATAGGCGATGTAAACGTTATCCGCCGTGAGCGCCACATCGGGTATATTGCGGGTGGTTGCCGAACCACCCGTGGCGGTCATGTCAATGCCGCCCTGCCAGTAGGGGATTTCATAATAGCTGCTGTAGCCGCCGCTGCTGCCATAACCGCCACCCCAGTTCCAGGTGGTTTCGGCCACCCGGTTGCCGCTGTCATCGGTCATCAGGGTGGTTCCCCCGACCGTGGTGACCAGCGGATTATCCACCGGCGTATCGCCGAAGCCGAGGTCATCAATTGCGCCCGGTGCGTACGCGCAATAATCTCCCGAGGCCGTAAAAAACGACTGCCCTTGGGCCGCCATCTGGGCGAAGATCTGGTCAGTGGTGGTGGTCGGACCACCGCCCCACGTCCAGGAGCAGCTTAACTGGCTGGCCGCATCATCCATGGCCATCTGATTCAGAATGTCATTGGGAAGGTTGCCCTCGTAAACAATGATCCGGTCCAGTCCGGGGGCCATGGACATGGCCATTTCAATGTCCAGGCAAACCTCGTCATTATTCCCGCCGGGCGTGCCGTCAAAGCCGTCCAGCAGCACATTTTGCAGGGGTACATTGGTCATCCCTGCCTGCCCCGTATAAGCGGCGATGTCGGCCGGATCATAGCCATCCAACTGGAACAGACCCACGGTTTGTCCGGTGCCGACCAGTCCTGTGCCTGGCGCATAAGCCTGGCGGAAATCCCCGCCCATATAGCCGCCCCCGGGAGCTGAACCGGTCTGGGGAGTGGCGGCGGCATGCTTCTGAAATTGCAGGCAGGGATGGGGGCGGACATAGTCGCTCAGGCCGCTGACATCCTGCACCGGCAGGCTGCCATCCACGGTTGGCTCAGTGTCCGGCGCGAAAAAATTGCGTGGTTCCCGCGGATGCCGGTACGTTTTCAGGCGCACATGAAAGGCGCGTTCCACATCCGCCGCCGCTCCGTTGACCGCGAGCAGCATCCGGTTGGAACTGGTGGCGGTAATACGCAGGTGATTGGCGGCGGCAAAAGCCGTCACCCGGGCATAATCACTGGCGGTGGGGCCAAAACGGGACGTGAATTCCGCCGGTGTCAGATAGTGATGGAAAACGGGGCTGGCCGGATTGTAAAGATCCTTGAGCAAACGGGCCAGCTCTGCCTGATTTCGCAAGGGCAGGCCGATGGCCAGTTGCAGCCGGTTGGTGGCCGCCAGATTTCCCTGCGGCGTTACGCGCCGGTGGGCGACCACGGGTGGCACATGCCCGACCGCCAGGTTTTTCGGCTGCGCTGCCCAAGCTGCCGGAGTGGCTGATGCCAAAAGCAACAGCGGCAACATCAGCTTTGATTTCACGTTAAAGTGTTTCGGCTTCAAAATGGAAACAGCAAAATATAGCACTTCCAAGCTGGTAAGTCAGTTAAAACCATGCGTAAACACAATACTTTCTGGCGGTCAGGCGAAGTCGTTGCCCGGTCTCAATGACAATGCCTGGGATGCTGGCCGGCCAGCGGCTTAATTGGCTGGAATAACTGCTTCTTCTTGAAGACCATGGGCTGATTGAAGGAGGGGGTTGCCTTGGCTGGCTGGTCCGGCCACCACTTCAAGGCGGTTTTCCCCATACTCCCAGGAAATGGAGCCGACCACTGGATTTCTTGAACGATAAGGGCTGATTTATGTCCGAAACATGATGACTATTAGCTGGCGAAACATGATTTCACTGTTTGACCCGTATTGCCGGGTAACCTAAACTACCCGTCCATTTTTGGAACTAACATGAAAATCATCATCTGTGACCCCGTGTCGCCCAAGGGTATCGCGTTGCTCCAGCAACGTCCCGAATTTCAAGTAGTCGTTCTGCCCAAACGTTTGTCCGAAGCGGAACTGCTCCCATTGGTGGCCGATGCCACCGCGTTGGTGGTGCGTTCCGAAACCAAGGTGACCCGCAAAGTCATTGAGGCGGCCAAGCAATTGCGGGTGGTCGGCCGCGCCGGTGTCGGTGTGGACAATGTGGATATTGATGCCGCCACGCAGCACGGCGTGGTCGTGATGAACACGCCCGGCGGCAATACCATCACCACGGCGGAATTGAGTTTCACCATGCTGCTTTCCCTGGCGCGCAAGGTGCCCCAAGCCCATGCCACCATGGTGGCCGGCAAATGGGATCGCAAGCTGTTCCAGGGTGTGGAACTCCAAGGCAAGACTCTGGGAGTGCTCGGCTTCGGCCGCATCGGCACGGAAGTTGCCAAGCGTGCGCTCGCTTTCGGCATGCGCGTGGTCGCCTATGATCCCTATCTGACTGAGGACCGCGCCAAGGCCGTCGGCGCCGAATTTGCCCCGGAATTGGATCATGTCTATCGCGAGGCTGATTTCATTACCGTGCACATGCCGGTCACGAAAGAGACCAAGGAAATGCTCAATGCCGCCGCCTTCGCCAAGATGAAGCCGGGCGTGAAGATAGTGAATTGCGCCCGCGGCGAAATCATCTCCGAAACGGATTTGCTCGCGGCCCTGGAATCGAACAAGGTCGCCGGCGCCGCCCTCGACGTGTTCGCCGTGGAACCGCTGCCCGCCGATCATCCGTATCGCAAAGCCGCGAATCTGATTCTGACGCCGCACCTCGGTGCCAGCACCGAAGAGGCGCAGGAAAAGTGCGGCATCGAAGTTGCCGAAGTCATCGCCGGCTATTTGCTTACCGGCGAAGTCCGCAACGCGGTGAATCTGCCCTACCTCGACGCCAAGACCTACGAACAGGTCAAGCCCTACCTCCCGCTCGCCGAAGCGCTGGGCAAACTGCTCTCCCAGCTTTCGTCCGTCAGTGCCGACCGCCTGCACATCACCTATGGTGGCAATGCCCGGCAGTTGCCAAACATTGACCCCGTCACGCGTGCGGTCCTGCGCGGTTTCCTGGCCAGCAGCAACATCAAGGACGTAAACAATGTCAACGTTCGCACCGTGGCGCAAAGCATCGGCATCACTGTCGAGGAAAAGAAATCCGACGAACCGGTCACTTTCAATGAATGGCTGCACGTGCAGGCCTTCAGCAACGGCAAGAAACTCGTTTCCGCCGGCGGTACGTTCTTTGGTTCGCCCAACAATCCGCGCATCGTCCGCCTGTTCAGTCAGTCGGTGGAACTGCCGGTCACGGGTCCGCTGCTGCTGCTCAACAATTCCGACAAGCCGGGCATCATCGGCCTGCTGGGCACCTTGCTCGGCAAATATAATGTCAACATCGCCAGCATGAGCCTGAGCCGCGACACCGCCGGCGGGCAGGCCCTTACCGTATTGAGCCTGGACAGCGTGCCGCCCCAGGCGGTCCTGGACGAATTGCACAAGGATGGCGACATCAGCAATGTGAAAATCGTCCAACTGTAAATCATTTCAACCTTTGTTATCCGAAAAAATATTTAAATGAAATCTTTGAAACTCCTCTGCGTCAGCCTGGTGCTTTCCACTTTGGTGGCCCGTGCCGCGACCAACCCGGATGCGACCAATTCGTTTCTTTCCCAGGCGACGAATGCCAATCCTACCGAGTCCATGACGGCGCTGTTTGGCGATCCGGTGATCGCCAAAGGCGACGGTTTCACCGTCAAGCGCAGCGAATTGGATCAGGTGCTGACCGGCGCCCGCGCCAATGCCGCCGCCAATGGCCAGCAGTTGCCGCCCGGTGCGGAACTGCAGGTGCTGGACCAGTTGATGACCATCCAGATTCTGTTGCAAAAAGCCACGGACGCCGACAAGGCGGAAGGGCAGAAAGTTGCCGACCAGCAGTATGCCACCATCCTCCAAAAGGTCGGTTCGGCCGAGGCGCTGGCCCGCCAGTTGAAGTCCGTGGGCATGACCGAGGAGTTGCTGCGCGAAAAAGCCACCCAGGAAGCGGTGGCCAAGGCTACGTTGCGCCGCATGCTCGGCGTATTTGTGACAGATGCCGAGGTCAAGCAATACTACACCAACCATACCTCCGATTTTGAAGAGCCGGAGTCCGCCCACGTCCAGCACATCCTGCTGCTGACCATCAACACCAATACCACCCCGCCCTCGCCACTGGCTACGAACACCGTGCTGCTCAAGCGCAAGCAGATTGACGACCTCCTGAAACGCGCCCGGGCGGGCGAAGATTTCACCGCCCTGGCCAAGCAATATTCCGAAGATCTGACCACCCGCGACAGCGGTGGCGAACTGCCGAAGTTCTCCAAGGGCCGCATGGTGGCGGAATTCGAAGCCGCCGCCTTTTCATTGAACACCAACCAGATCAGCGATGTGGTGACGACCGTTTATGGCTATCACATCATCAAATTGCTGGAAAAGTTTCCGGCCAAAATCGTGGATTTCGCCACGGTTTCCGGTGATATCAAGGGTTTCCTGACCCGCCAGAAGATGTCGCTGCAGGCGCAGCCGCTGGTGGAGAAGCTGAAGACCGAGGCGCACACCGAGATCGTGGATCCCAACCTCAAGGCCCTCTCGGCCCTGGTCAACTCGGACACCAATTCGCCGGCCGCCGTTCCGGCCCACTGACGGCAGGCTTGCAAACAAACCCGGAGAGGGCCATCTTAACAATGTTATGAACATGAAAATTGTCATTGCGGTGCTGGCGGTTGCCGTTGCCGGCCTGGGGATTGCCTTCTTCGTCACGAAAAATCAGGCCGATCAGCAGCATCAGGCCGATACGCAAAGCATTTCGAGCCTGTCCAACCAGCTCTTCACCGCCAATTCGGACCTCGATTCCGCCAAGCAGGTGAATCTGCAGCTGACCAACGACCTGGTGCAGGCACGTCAGCAGAGCGATGTTTTCTCCAACAAACTGGTCGTCGCCACCGCCACCGCTGCCGCCACCGCCGCCGAGTTGAACTCCCAAGTGGAAGCCGGCAAGGCTTCCCTGGCGACCGCGCAGGAGAAAATCTCCGGTCTTAACAAGCACGTTTCGGATCTGGAATCCCAGATCAATGCCTTGGACCAGCAGGCGGCCGAGCTGACCAACACCATCGTGGCCCTCACCGGGCAGATCAAAGACGTCCAGCAGCAATTGTTCTCCAGCCGCACGGACAAGGCCTATCTGGAACGCCAGCTCGAACAACTGCTCGTCCAGAAAGCGGATCTGGAACATAAATTCAGCGACGTGACCATCGTGCGCGACCAGCTGAAGAAACTGCGGACCGAGGCGTTCGTTACCAACCGCATCAAACTGGATCGCGACACCCAGGACACCGCTGGCAAAAAGGGCGGCGAACTGCTCATCCAGCATACCGTCACTGCTCCGCCGGCCGCTGGCAAGCTCCCCCCGCATTACAATTTGAATGTCGAAGTTGGCTCCGATGGTTCCGTGCATGTGATCCCCCCGGTCAGCACGGTCACCAACGCTGCCGGCCATTGATCGCCGAAGATCGCCATGCCCACCTACGAATACGTTTGTGACAAGTGCGGTCACGAGTTTGAAACGGTCCGCTCCATTTCCGCGCCGCCGCTGACTATTTGTCCCAAAGACCAGTGCGGACGCAAGAAGTGGGGTCGGGGCAAGGTCACCAAAAAAATCAGCGCCGGCACCGGCCTGCTGTTCAAGGGCGGTGGATTTTACATCACCGACTACCGCAGCGAAGGCTATAAGCAGTCGGCCAAAAAGGATTCCACCGCCAGTACGGCGAGTACGCCGGCGCCGGCGCCGGCCAAACCGGCCACTCCGACCGCGCCCGCCGCGCCGGTGGCACCCGCAGCCAAACCGGGAAAAAAATGAACCTGTCGCGTCATGGCGCGATCATATTATCCGGTCTGATTTTAGGTCTGGCCGCCCAGGCCGGATTTGCCCCGGTGGACCAGTCCGCCGCCCGCAGTTCCAGCGGCCAGTTCATTGTCACCGGCGGCGGTCCCTCCGAATTAATCCGCCGGTTTCCCGACCTGAAGGATGATTCCAATCTGGTCCGGCTGGACCCGGCGCTACTGGCCGTTTCCGCCGAGCGTGCCCGGGATTTTTTCTGGCGCCAGCTGGGTTGGCCGGGCGGTTCGCCCTGGCGTGGGAAAATTTATTTCCGGCTCCGCCCCGCCGTCACCCTGGATGACCCCGTCACGATTTCCGCCCGGGCCTTTGGCGGCGTCTGGGATTTCAGCGTCGACTTGCCGGATCTGCTCTCCCGCGCCCGTTTTGCCCGGACGCTCGCGGGCGTCATGCTCGTGGAGCGTGCCAATGAACAGGCCCTCGCCGATGGCGGTACCGCCCAGGTTCCGTCCTGGCTGGCCGATGGTTTGGCGCAACAGTTGCTGGCCGGTGACAATGCCGACATTCTCCTCTCCTCGCCCGAACGGTCCGCCGCCCTGCAAGCGTGGGTAGGCGCGGATCCCAACCACGCGTCCGCCCCGATCCAGACCCTCGACCGATCGCCCGAAAGCCGGGTCATGAAAAAACGGCGGGGCGTGGATCCGCTCGCTTCGCCCCGGATGGTGCTGCAACGAAACAGCGCCCTGACCTTTGACCAGTTAAGCTGGCCCGACGACACGCAATCCGCCGGCGATGACGGCGGGGTTTATTATGCCAGCGCCCAGCTCTTCGTCACCGAGTTGCTCGCCGTCAAAAACGGTCCGGCAAAAATGCGCGACCTGATCACGCAATTGCCCGCGTACATGAACTGGCAGACCGCCTTTTTTCAGGCGTTCCATGACGATTTCACCCGTCCGCTTGAGGTTGAGAAATGGTGGGCACTCCGTGTCGTGACCTTTGCCGCGCGTGATCCGGGACCGCGCTGGACGCTCGCCGCCAGCCGCGAAAAGTTGGATGCCCTCCTGCGGATTCCAGCGGAAGTGCGCACCGGTTCCAACGCGCTGCCTGTGCTGGAGGAGATTTCCCTCCAGGAAGCCATTACCGGCTTCTCGACTGACGCCCAGACCACCCTCTTGGAAGACCGGCTTCGTGATTTGCAACTCGCGCAAATCCGGTTTGCCCTCCCCTTTGTCATGCTCGCGCGGGAATACAGCACCGTGCTGGCGGATTATCTGGGTGAACCCCGCCGCAATCTCCAACTCGGCCGCCGGGGCAGCGCCGGTACCGTCAGCTACCATCGTGTTTCCCAGCCGGCCGTCCTGAAAAAACTGACCGCGTTGGACGCGCGCCGTAACCTGCTCGCCCGGCAATTGAACCTAGAGGCAAGTCGTTGAAGATTTTGACAGATTTGAGATTTTATTTTTAGCAAATAATTGCGGATGTTTGGTTTTGGTTTGTCGGATTGAACGCGGCGATTGCTTAAATCGATAATTGCTGTTATCCTTTCCCCAATGGCTGATATTACAACAAAAGTTTGCGGTGTTACTTTTGAAAGTTTTTTCAAAACGGCCGTTCTTTTTAGGGACAGTCGCTGTGATGAGGTGTGTCAGAAATTTTTGGAAGCGTTTGCCAGCTACGGCTTGAAACCTGCTCAAGTCGTTGTCAAAAGTGGCGACCACACATTCAATTACGAGATTTCTTTTTC
>CAIJGS010000004.1 GCA_903820285.1 uncultured Verrucomicrobia subdivision 3 bacterium
CATAACATGAATCAACCCAAACCCTCCAAAGCCAGAATTCAAACCACCTTGGTGGCTGCGCTCGGTGCCCTCCTGCTGGGCGTGATCGCGCTCACTCCCGGCTGCGCCGATCAAGCTGCCGCCACCGGGACACCCGCCACCGCCTCCACCCGCCACCCGTTGACCGGTGCGGAACTCTATTCCATCCATTGCAACCGCTGTCATCCCGAGCGCTACCCCACGGAGCGCACGGCGGCCCAATGGAAAACCATTACTCTGCACATGCAGGTGCGGGCGAACATCCCCGGGAATCAGGCGCGGATGATTCTCAAATATCTTCAGGATAACAGCGGCCGTTGAACCAACCCTCAACCATCTGATCAACGCATGAAAAAGCATATGAAAACCAGCCGCTGGATGACCGGTCTGATCGCTGCGGGCTGCGTCACCGGTATGGGTGCCGCTTCCCGCGCCGCCGCCGAAGTGAGCCAGGCCGACTTTGATTCACTCAAGAATTTAGTCCTCAAATTGAGCGACCAGGTGCAAAGCCTGCGCCAGACGAACCAGCTCGAACAGCAGTTGCACGAGCAGGATGTACAGCAGATCCAGCAGCTCCAGACCAAGCTGGCCGAAACCTCGCGCACCGCCACCGATGCCCAGCAAAAAGCCGTGGCTGCCTCCCAGACTACGCCGCTGCCCCGAGTTCCGATTGACGAGGCCACCGTCAACCACAACTTCCAGATTCTCGGCGATGCCGAAGTCCAATACGCCAAGACCTCCGGCCAGAATGGTTCGTTCGTCATGGCTGATTTCGCACCCATCTTTCTGTATCGCGGCGGCGACAACGTCCTGTTCGAGTCCGGGTTTGACTTCATCCTCCAGAACAATCCGCAGAACAATGGCACCCCCGGCGCCACCACCACCGTCAATCTCAGCTTCGCGCAACTCGATTACGTGATGAATGATTACCTGACGCTCTGCGCCGGCAATCTCCTGCTCCCGCTCGGCACTTACAGCGAGCGCAGTGCCGGCTGGCTAAACAAGTTTCCCGACAGCCCATTGGCTCGCGATTTCGTTCCCGGTAACGGTGTTGGCGCCGAATTGCGCGGCGCCCTGCCACTGGGCGATAACGGTTCTCTCTTGAACTACGCTGTCTATGGCGTCAATGGTCCGGGTTCCTCCGATAACACCGGCCAGGCCGGTTCCCTCGATTTGGGTGGCAACGTCGGTCTGCGTTCCGACAACGTGATCGCCAACCTCCATGGCAATCCCAGCGGTGGCGGACGCGTGGCTGTGTTTATGCCCTTCAAACCCCATTACGACCTGGAACTCGGCCTCTCCGCCCAGTCCGGCGAATGGGACAATGCCGGCCAGCATCTCTGGACCGCCGGCGTGGCTGATGCCACCCTCCACCTTGGCCCCAACCTCGAAGCCAAGGGCGAATATATCATGTCCCAGTTCGGCAGCGATGACCTCGGCAACGTCTCCCAGCAGGGCTGGTGGGCGCAGGTCGGCTACAAACTGGCCGGTTTGAATCTGGAACTGCCCGGCATCAATAATCTCGAACTCGTCGGCCGCTACGATTCCGTGCGCGACGGCATGGGCACCTCCACCCAGCGCTACAGTGTGGGCGGCGTCTATTATATTTCCAACGCGTTGCTGTTTGAAGGCGCCTACGAGTTCCTGCACAGCACTGATCCCACCCAGGCTGACCAGATCATCCTGCAGCTTTCCTACGGATTCTAAACCACCGAGGCCATTAGAAACTGATTAACAACCCCAGGATCTGCCATGCAACCAATCTCATTTTTAAACTCTCGGTGGCCGCTGCTCGCACTCGGCTGCGCTGCCACTCTCATCGCGGCCACGTCGGCTTCTGCGCAGCCAGCCGCTGCACCCGCCTCGCCGCCCACCTACCTGCGCGATGTCATGCCCATCTTCATGGGCAATTGCTCCCGCTGCCATAACGAGCAGTCCCGCTTCGTTTACAATTGGCTCGACTACAAAACCGCCTACGCCGACCGCTGGGAAATCCGGCGCCGCGTCTGGGATAGTTACCAAGGTTCCTATTACAAGGAAACCATGCCCATCGCCAACAGCCCCGAATCCATTTCCCTGACCGATGAGCAGCGTACCACCATTCGCCTCTGGGTGGAAAGCGGCGGTGCCCGTGGGGAAGTCTCCACTGCCACCACCGCCAAATCCAAGGCCGAACGGATTGATGCCGGCAAGCGCCTCTTCACCTCCATTTGTGCTGCCTGCCACCAGCCTTCCGGTCAGGGATTGCCCAATGTGTTCCCGCCGCTCGCGGGTTCCGACTTCCTGAATGCGGACAAGAGCCGCGCCATCAAGCTTGTCATGGCTGGCCGTCAGGGTGAAGTCGTTGTCAATGGCATGAAATTCAACAATAACATGCCCGCCTTCCCTCTGGGTGATGAGGACATCGCCAACGTGCTGACTTTTGTTTACAACTCCTTCGGCAACGCCGGTCTCGAAGTAACCCCCGAGGAAGTCAAAACCGTCCGCGCCCAGCCCGCCAATGCCACGGCGGCACCCGCGCCCACGCCCGTCAAAAGCAGCTTTGAATGAGCAGCCCGCGAAAGGGTTAAATAATCATCGAACTGCCTTGCTCTGAGTGGAGCAAATTGGTTCCGGCCGCAGTCCCCAGATGTGCCTCAGCGCATCTGGGGATTGTTTTTTTAGGGCCCAGTCCGGCTCAGACGCTGGCCCGAACCGTCAGCCGCCAGTATATGTCAAAATTGGGGCTGATGTCCTCGTGGTGACCTTGCCCCGGCAGCGGCCTTTTCAGATCCCATGCAATTTCCCGGCCACAACATTCGCACCGGTAAATCCCCGCATGGGGAGCCAGGGTTCCTGGAATAAACAGGGCGTCAAACATTCTGCTGAATTTGTAACGGTCGGTTCCGTCTGATGGCTGTAACGTTCCGGTTAGACCGCCTGTGTCCAACCTCCTCCGATACGGTAGTCAAAAAAGTCAGCTCCGGCTAGTCAGCCAGCCAATTGGAAATTGGAAATTGCGCCGTATTGGCAAAAACCCCTTTAAAACCGTGAAAATAAAGGTAAATCAAGATTCATCAAACTGCTTCGGCGCGATTAAACCACCATCATGCCACCGGCACTCCAACCCCAACCCGCCAACGATCACATTTTAAAAAGGTTCTACCCGACAGCACCCGAATTCCGCGACCCGATTACCCCCCAATCCAAATGAATCAAACCAAATCAAACCATTCTGAGCAGGCCGCCGGAACCACCTGCGAGCCAAATTCTCCCTCCGACCCCGTCCGTCTGACCCATCGGGGCGGCCAGCCCATTATAACCGAACTCGTCCTGCTCAACGTTGTTCCGCATCCCCTGCGCATTTACTTTAAAATCCCGGTAAATCCAGCCAAATCAAGGTGAATCAAGGTAAATACCTTCACGACCGCCTGCTTTGGCTAAATAACTATGGACACCGCAGATAAAATGGACTAAACCGAAATCGCGAAAGGTGATAACCCCAATAATGGTGGCTCACTGAGCTGGTAGCCGGATGTGATAAATTTATGTCTGATATCCTTGATTACGACCAGTTGGTTATCCTCGACGCCGAAGATCTCGCCGAGGCGGGCATCCTGGAGGCCTACGAGTCATTGCTGCCCGAGCTTCAAAAATATGTGCCCGAGCCCGCACAGGTTGAAGAAGTGATTGACCACGATGTCGGAAGTTATGCGGTCAAGTGCGGAACGCGGGAGTTTGTCATCTACTCACCCGACTTGGAGGATCAAGGCGGCGAAAGTTGGGGCCGGGCCACCGTCGCGTTCTTCACCATCATCAACGACCAGCTGGCCCACTCGCCCTATCGCTTCTACGCGATTAATGGCGGCAATGATTTGGGCGGGATGTTCCTCACGCCAGCGCAAGCGGAAGCCGCCCAGAAGGG
>CAIJGS010000005.1 GCA_903820285.1 uncultured Verrucomicrobia subdivision 3 bacterium
CGGGACCTGCGTCAAGAGATGTTCAACCTGCGCCTGCAACAGGCGAGCGCGCAGTTGGAGAAACCCGCGCGCCTGAAAATCTTGCGCAAGGATATTGCCAAGGTCGAAACCCGCATCTCGGCACTGCGTAACCAGGTTGCCAAATAATTTGTATGGCTGAAGTAACGAATACCCCAACGACCGGCGGTCACCGCAAGCAACGCGTCGGCGAAGTCGTCTCCAACAAGATGACCAAGACCATCGTGGTGCGCGTGGAACGCCGCTTCCCGCATCCCCGGTTCAAAAAAATCGTGACGTCGTACAAGAAATTTTACGCCCACGACGCGAAGGCCGAAGCCAAGGTGGGCGACACGGTCCTCATTGAGGAATCGCGCCCGCTGTCCAAGCTCAAGCGCTGGACGCTCGTCGAAGTTGTGACGCGCAACGCGGCTGAAACCACCGTAACCGCTTAATTTAATTTTTTATGTTGCAAGTTCGTTCCAGTTTAGATGTGGCGGACAACACCGGTGCCAAGGTTGCTTGGAACATCGGCGTGTTGGGCCGCAACCAGACGTTCGCCGGCATCGGCGACGTGATCAAAGTGCATATCAAGGACGCCGCGCCCGATGGCCAGGTCAAGAAGGGCGAAGTACATGACGCCGTCATCGTGCGCACCCGCCAGACCATCCGCCGCAGCGACGGCTCGGCCCTGCGCTTTGACCGCAATGCCTGCGTGATCATTGACAAGGAACTGAATCCCAAGGGCACCCGCATCTTCGGCCCTGTCGCCCGCGAATTGCGCGACAAGAAGTTCATGAAGATCATTTCACTCGCACCGGAGGTCATCTAAGGTTATGACAAAATTTCACGTTAAAAAGGGCGACCAGGTGGTTGTGCTCGCCGGCAAGGAAAAAGGCAAGAGCGGCCGCATCATCGCGGTGCAGGTCAAGAAGGCCCGCGTGGTCATCGAAGGCCTGGCCATGGTCAAGAAGCATGTGCGCAAGAGCCAGCAGAACCCGAACGGCGCCATTGTTGAGCGCGAAGGTTCCATCCACATCTCGAATGTGAAGAAGAGCGAAGGGGCCGAAGCCGCCGCCAAGTAAAATTTATTCACGGCCAAATCCGTGATATTCAAAAATGAAATCAAGACTTTACAAAAAATACGTTGAGGAAGTGGTGCCGGCGCTCAAGCAAAAGCACAACTACACTAACATCCACCAGATTCCGAAGTTCGTTAAGATCGTCGTGAACATGGGGATCAGCGCGTCGCTGGAAAAGGGCGCCCTGGAAGATGCCGCGAAGGATCTGACGATGATCACCGGGCGCAAGCCGGCGGTCAGCAAATCCCGTAACGCCATCGCGAATTTCAAGCTCCGCGAAAACCAGCCGATCGGCTGCCGCGTGACGCTGCGCAACGACACGATGTTCGAATTCTTCGATCGTCTGGTTTCGACGGCGCTGCCCCGTATCCGTGACTTCCGCGGCCTTTCGCCCCGCAAGTTTGACGGCCGTGGCAACTATACCTTCGGCGTTTCCGAGCAGACGATTTTCCCGGAAATCGAACTGGACAAGATCAAGCGCCCGCAGGGGATGGATATCACGATTGTGACCACCGCCGGCACCAACGCCCACGCGCTGGATCTGCTGAAGCTGATGGGTTTTCCGTTTTCCGAGAAATAATTTTTAAGATCAAGAGATATGGCCAAGACATCCTGGTTGGAGCGCAACAAGCGCAAGGCTGAAACGGTGAAGAAGTATGCCGCGCTGCGCGCGGAGCTGAAGGCAAAGCGTGATTACGCCGGCCTCGCGGCTCTCCCGCGTGATGCGAGCCCGACGCGCGTCGTCAACCGCTGCAAAATGAGCGGCCGCCGCCGCGGTTATCTCCGCAAGTTTGGTGTTTCCCGTATGACGTTCCGCGAAGCGGCGTTGAACGGCCTGATCCCCGGCATGACGAAGGCCAGCTGGTAAAATTTTGAATCGTGCTTGCTGTCGCCGCCACACTGTTGATGGGGGCGAAACGAAGGACGAAAGTTAACTAATATGAGCGATCCGATTTCTGACATGTTGACGCGCATCCGCAATGCGGGTGCCGCCCACCTCCCGGTGGTCGAACTGCCCCATTCCCGCATCAAGGAGAGTGTGGCCAAGGTTTTGCAATCCGAAGGATACGTCGGTGAAGTGTCCGTGGAAGGCGACCTGAAGAAGAAAATCAAAATCCGCCTGAAGTTCAATGGCAAGAAAAGCGTCATTGAAGGTCTCAAGCGCGTGAGCAAGCCCGGTCTGCGCCGCTATGTCGGCTCGACGGAAATCCCCCGCGTGCGCGGCGGACTCGGAGTGGCGATTGTTTCGACCTCCGAAGGCATTCTCACCGATACGCAGGCGCGCAAGAAAAACCTGGGCGGAGAACTCCTCGCCTACATTTGGTAACCCATTTCAAGTTATGTCACGTATTGGAAAACAGCCGATTGTCATTCCCGCCAAAGTTAAGGTGGAAGTGAAGGGGCAAAAAGTTCACGTCGAAGGGCCGAAGGGCAAGCTCGACTGGACCCTGCCGACACGCACCTCGCTCAAGGTGGAAGGTGACAAGATCGTTGTCAGCCGCGCCGGGGAAGATGCCCAGGCCAAAGCCTTGCACGGCCTGAGCCGCGCACTGCTCAACAACATGGTCAAGGGTGTCACGGACGGTTTCGTGAAAAAACTGGAAATCCAGGGCGTCGGCTTCAAGGCCTCCGTCACCGGCAAGGTGGTCAACCTGTCGCTGGGTTTCTCCCATCCGATCAATTACGAAATTCCCGATCAGATCAAGGTCACCGTGGAAGAAAACACCAAGGTCACCATTGAAGGTCCGGACAAGCATCTGGTCGGCAAAGTCGCTTCGGAACTCCGCAGCTACTACCCGCCGGAACCGTACAAAGGCAAGGGCGTCCGTTACGCTGGTGAACATGTCCAGCGCAAGGAAGGCAAGACGGTCCAATAATAACAATTAATTTATATCTTTCACGGCCAAATCCGTGAAAACAAAGCGATGAGAACGGAAAAAAAACTTAAGTTGAAGCAGCTGCGCCACTGGCGTGTGCGCAAGGCCGTGTCGGGTACGCCGGAGCGTCCGCGCATGAGCGTCCGCTTCACGAACGACAACATTCACGTCCAGTTCATTGACGACACGGTCGGCAAGACCTTGGCGGCGACGACGACGCTGAGCAAGACCACGCCCGATCGCGAAAACCTCGCGGCGAACGTGAAGAGCGCCAAAATCATTGGCGCGCTGGCGGCGAAGACGGCAATTGAAAAGGGTATCAGCCAGGTGGTGTTTGACCGCAGCGGCGCCCGTTATCACGGCAAGGTCAAGGCGCTGGCGGAAGCCGCGCGCGAAGCCGGCTTGAAATTTTAACCTGAACCGGAGATTTTATTGTGGCTGAAAACGAAAATATTCCAACGCCTGCCGCTCCTGCCCCTGCAGAGCAGCCGGCCCCCCCGGTGCAACGCGAATCCCGCGGGCACGGTGGACATGGCGGACACGGTGGACATGGCGGTCGCGGCGGTGGTCGCGGCGGTCGCGGTCGGCGCTCGGATGTAGGCGAAAACGCCTTCGGTGCCGGCGGCGAAGAGATCGTCGAAAAAGTGGTTTTCATCAACCGTTCGTCCAAGGTTGTCAAAGGCGGCCGTCGCTTCAAATTCAGCGCGCTCGTCGTGGTGGGTGACAAGAAGGGTCGCGTGGGCGTGGCGCTCGGCAAGGCGGCGGAAGTCGCGGATGCCATTCGCCGCGGTGGCGAACTCGCCCGCAACAAGATGCAGACCGTGTCGCTCAAAGACGTCACGATCCCGCACGAAGTTTATTCCACCTTCGGTGGTGCCAAGATTCTGCTGCGTCCGGCCTCGCCCGGTACCGGCATTATCGCCGGCAAAACCGTCCGTGCCGTGCTCGAATCTGCCGGCATCAAGGACATTCTTACCAAATCCCTCGGCTCCAAGAATGCCGCCAACGTCGTGAAAGCGACCCTCGGCGCCCTGGTCAGCCTCAGGACCCGCGAACAGATTTACAAGGCCCGCGGCTTGGAAATCAAAAAAATCGTAGCCCCCAAAGCCGCTGAAGTGGCGGCAGCCTGATTGTAAAATTTTATGCGACTGCACAATCTTAAACCCCGTCCCGGCGCGAAACACCGCCGCAAACGGCTCGGTCAGGGTGAATCCAGCGGCCATGGCAAAACCTCCGGTCGTGGTGGCAAGGGCCAGACGGCCCGTTCCGGCAGCTCGATCCGCATCGGTTTCGAAGGCGGTCAGATGCCCCTCCTCCGCCGTATCCCCAAGCGCGGCTTTAACAATGCCCGTTTCACCATCCAGTACCTGCCGGTTAACGTTGGCGCGCTGAATGTGTTTGATGACGGTGCGCGCGTGGATGAAACCGCGGTGCGCTCGGTCGGCCTGGCCAATGGCCGGGGCGACGGCATCAAGATTCTCGGCAATGGCGAACTGACCAAGAAACTGGTCGTGGTTGCCCATGCCATCAGCGCTTCGGCCCGTACCAAGATCGAAGCCAAAGGGGGCACCGTGGAAATTGTTGCCCGTAAGGCACCCGCAGCCAAGGCCAAAGCCTAATACTCCGGCTGAAGAATGATTCGTTCCATCCTCAGCACCCTGGGCAATTGCATTAAGATTCCGGAATTAAAGTCCCGGATTTTATTCACGATATTGCTTCTGGCGGTCTGCCGCCTGACGGCGTTCATTGTCATTCCTGGAATCAATGGCCAGGCTCTGGCCAAGTATTTCAATGACAATGCGCAGAACAGCGGCGGTTTGCTGGTGATGTACAACACCTTTGCCGGCGGTGCGCTGGGCAATTGTGCGGTGAGCTCACTGGGTATCATGCCCTATATCAGCGCGACGATTATCATTCAGCTCCTCACGGCGGTCCTGCCCCGGTTGAGCAAACTGGCCCGTGAAGAGGGTGGTCGGGCTCAGATCATCAAGTACGGACGTTATCTCACTGTTCTGCTTTGTATTTTCCAGGGTGCTTATTTCGCCAGCAGCTGGTTGCACCCGGAAAATGCCTTCCGCAATTTTCAAGGCCAGCTGGTCATTACGGACAACCATTTCCTGTACTATTTTGTAACCGTGACCGTAATGACGGCCGGAACAATGTTGCTGATGTGGCTCGGTGAGCAGATCACAGAACGCGGTATCGGCAACGGCGTCTCGCTGATCATCACCATCGGCATTCTGGCCCGTCTGCCCAACGCCGTGCAGGGTGTCAAAGACATGTTCATTGCCAAGGACGGCGGGGAAGCGACCCACCATTTGGCTGGTACTGGTTTGGTGCTGATCATTCTCCTGGTGTTTGTCATTGCTGGTGTCATTGCGATCACCCAGGCGCAGCGCAAAATTCCGGTGCAGTATGCTCAACGAGCGGTTGGCCGCAAGGTCTACGCTGGTGGCACTTCGTACATGCCTTTGAAGGTGAATTACGCGGGGGTCATGCCCATCATTTTTGCCCAGTCAATCCTCATGTTCCCCCACACGATTCTCCTGTGGCTGGCGGATTCGATCTTTCCCAAATTGGTGCCGGTTAAAGAGGCTCTGACCACGATGGCGATTGCGCTGGATTACGGTACGGTCTGGTATCTGGCTGTCTATTCGCTAATGATTTTGTTCTTCTCATACTTCTGGGTGGCGACGCAGTTTAATGAAATTCAGATTGCCGACGACCTGAAGAAGAATGGCGGTTACATTCCCGGGGTGCGTCCCGGCCAGATGACCAGTGACTATTTGCACAACGCCATGAGCCGGATTACGCTGGCCGGTGCGTTGTTCCTGACGGTGATTGCGACGATTCCGATCATTCTGGCCAAGCAGATGCACGTGGATCAGAACGTTGCGCAGTTTTTTGGTGGTACCAGTATTTTGATCGCAGTCGGCGTGCTCTTGGACACCATGCGCCAGGTGGAATCCCATCTGATGATGCGCCACTATGACGGTTTCCTGAAGAAGGGCCGTATCCGCGGCCGCTTCTGAGGGTGTTGTGGCCGGGATCAAGATCAAGACAGCGGACGATTTAAAGTTGATGCGTCCGGCAGGATGGGTGGCAGGCAAAGTGCTTGATGACATTGCAGCGTACGTCCGGCCTGGGATGTCCACCAGGCAAATTGATAATTTTGCAGCCGAACGGATCCGCAGCTACGACGCAAAGAGCGCGTTCATTGGTTATCGCGGTTATCCGTGCCAGACCTGCCTGTCGGTAAACGACGAAGTCGTTCACGGGCTGGCCACCGAACGCGAGCTGAAGTTTGGCGACATTCTCAGCATTGATGTCGGGGTGGTTCATAAAGGTTTTATTGGTGACACGGCGCGGACGATTTCTGTAGGCGGTTGCAGTCTGGCGGCCCAGCGATTGTTGGATGTGACGGAACAGTCGCTTTATCTGGGAATTGCCCAGGCCCGACCGGGAAACCGGGTGGTTGATATTTCGATAGCGGTGCAACAGTACGTGGAAGCCAATCACTTTGGCGTGGTGCGCGAGTTTGTCGGCCACGGGGTAGGGCGGTCCATGCATGAAGAGCCGCAGGTGCCGAACTTTGATGAGGGTAAGAAATCCTCGCCGAAACTGAAGCCGGGCATGACGATTGCGATCGAGCCGATGGTGAATGCCGGCCGGCCCGAAGTAAAAATATTGAAAGACGGCTGGACAGTGGTCACGCAAGATGGTTCACTATCAGCCCATTTTGAGCATACGGTGCTGGTCACCGATGGCGAACCGGAGATTTTGACATGGGTGAAGCCTTCCGGGTCGAAGCCCGAGTGATTGAAGCGCAGCCGAACGGCACGTTTCAAGTGGAATTGAAGAATGGTCACCGCCTGATGGCGTTTGTGACCGGACGGGATCAGAAAAAATTTGCCGGGGCGAAACCCGGTGACACGGTAACATTACAGATGACGCCTTACGACCTGAGCGTGGGGCGTGTTTTAGTCGAAACGTAAAATTTGAATTTTAAGCATGAAAGTCAGAGCGTCAGTTAAAAAAATGTGTGAGCACTGCAAGATTGTGCGCCGCCGTGGCGTCATCCGGGTCATCTGCTCAAATAAACGTCACAAACAACGTCAAGGTTAATTGATTTATGGCACGTATTATCGGCGTGGAAGTTCCGCCCAACAAGCGCATCGACATTGCCCTGCGCTACATCTACGGGATCGGCCCGGTCAACGCGGTCGAGATTCTCGAGCGCGCCAACATTGACCCGTCCATCCGGGCGAAGGATCTCACCGAGGCCCAGCTCTCGCAGATCGTTC
>CAIJGS010000006.1 GCA_903820285.1 uncultured Verrucomicrobia subdivision 3 bacterium
CAATTTCCAGGTAATGCTCGGACATGGAGGTCGAATGCTTGGTGTGAAAACATTCGATGCCGTCCAGACCGACATCCACGAGCTCGGGAATGATGTCGTCGTTGTGGTTCAGTCCGGGATGGGCCATGACAGCCAGGCCGCCGGCCTGATGAATAAGATCCACGCTTTCGAGCGCGGACATCTTGGTCTTGGGCACCCATGCAGGGCGGTTTTTCTTGAGAAAACGTTCAAAGGCCTCATCGAGGCTGCCAACGAGTTTTTCCTTCACCAAGGCACGGGCGACATGGGGCCGGCCGGGGGAGCGGCAGTTGGCCAGCGCAAAGACGGCTTCGACTTTGAGGGGAATGCCCATTTTGTTCAGGGCGGCGACCATCTCATGGATGCGGTTTTGCCGCACGGCCTGGAATGTGGCAATCCGGGCCAGCAGGCCGGGGTTCTGGGTATCCAGAAAGTAACCGATGATGTGTACCTCGGTATCCTGGTGCTCGGCGGTGAGCTCGGCACCGGTGATAAACTCCATTTTCACCGCCGCGCAGGCGGCGGCGGTGCGGGCGCAACCTTCCACGGTGTCATGATCGGTGAGGGCGATGCACGACAGGCCACCCTTCTGCGCATGCAATACCAATTCCTCGGGCGTAAACGTCCCGTCAGAGAACTGGGTATGCAAATGGAGGTCGGCGAATTTCATCGGTACAACAGGTTCGGATGGTTCCCTTATTTGACGATGCGCGCGGGGCGCATGAGTTCGCCTTTGACCTTGTCCAAAATGCCGTTCACAAATTTGCCGCTGTCCTGGGTGGAAAATTTTTTGGCGATGTCCACAGCCTCGTTGATGCTGACCACGGGGGGGATGTCCTCGCGGTGGAGCATTTCGAAGATGGCCAGGCGCATGATGTTACGGTCCACGGCGGCGATGCGGTGGAAGTCCCAGTTTTTGCAATGCTTCTTGATGTGCTCATCAATCAGATTGCGGTGCTCGAGCACACCCCGGATGAGCGGTTCGGCAAAGAGGCGGGTCTCGGCCTCATCAATGGTGGGGGGCGGCAGTTCCACCTTTTCGCCCCAAGTGGAGGCACCCTTTTCCTCCTCGAAGGCCGCGGTCCGCTGCGAATTCCAGAATTGCGCCAGTTCCAGCTCGAGATTCTCGGGCGGGTTCAGGTCGTGCTGAAACAAAAATTGCACTGCGCGTTCCCGCGCTTCGCGTCGTTTTCCCATAGTTCAACTCCTATAATGCCGCAGAATGGCCCGGCGGGAAATGAAAAATTGCAAGCCGTGCAAACTGCGATATTCTACCGGCGTCATGAGCATCGTCACCAAACTGCTGCATACCCGCTACCGCGTCAATGATCTGGAGCGGACGGTGAAGTTTTACCGCGATATTCTGGGCCTCCAGGAGATCAAGCGGCACAAGTCGCCGCGCGGCTCGGAGCTGGTGTTTCTCAAAGCGCCCGAGAGCGCCGAGGAGATTGAAATTTGCCATTTTCCGGGCAGCGAACCGGTGGCGGTGCAGCCGGACCTCACCCATCTGGCGTTTGAGGTGGAGAGTCTGGAAGCCTTTGCCCGGCACCTGGCTGCGCATGGTTTAAAGTATTCGGACGGGCCCACGACCAGCTCCAGCGGCACCACGTTTGCCTTCATTGATGCGCCGGAAGGCTACGAAATTGAACTGATCCAGAAGCGTGCCGGTCACATCTGACCGGTGCCGGTTTTTCCCGTTTCATCCGCAACTCACTAAACCTGAATCCCGATAACTGTTACATGAGCATTCTCATTGTTGGTTCCACCGCCCTTGATTCCATCAAAACGCCCACGGCGGAAAATCCGCGCCTGCTGGGCGGTTCCGCCAGTCACGCGAGCGTGGCGGCGAGCTTTTTCAGCCCCGTGAGCCTGGTGGGCGTGGTGGGCGAAGATTTTCCCAAGAAGTACCTCCAGCTCTACCAGAGCCATAAGATTGACCTGGCCGGCTTGCAAATCCTGCCGGGCAAAACCTTCCATTGGGCGGGCGAATATGAGGTGAACATGAACAATCGCCGGACGCTGCTCACGGAACTGGGCGTGTTCGAGATGTTCAATCCCACGCTGCCGAAAGCGTATCGGAATCTGCCGTATGTACTGCTGGCCAACATTGCGCCGGCGCTCCAGCACCATGTGCTGAACCAGATGAAAAAGCCCAAGTTCGTGGTCGCGGACACCATGGACCTGTGGCTGAACATCGCCATGCCCGATTTGCTGAAATTAATCAAGCGGGTGGATGGTTTTGTGCTGAATGACAGCGAAGCAAGCCAGTTGACGCAGACGGACAACGTCTTCGCAGCGTTGAAGAAGATTCACAAGCTGGGACCGAAGTACGTGATCATCAAGAAAGGGTCGCACGGCTCGATCCTGTCCGGCCCGACCGGCATTTTCATCTGCCCGGCTTATCCGCTCGGCAATGTGAAAGACCCGACGGGGGCAGGGGATTCCTTTGTGGGCGGCATGATGGGTTACCTGGCCAAGTCCAAGGGCTCCATAGACGCCAACATCCGGGCGGCCATGGTTCATGGCAGTGTCACCGCTTCGTTCTGCTGCGAAGGGTTTGGGCTGACCCGCACCACCAAGGTCAAGCAGGCTGACATCCAGAAACGGGTGAAAGAGCTGGAGAAGATGACGCGGTTTTAAGGTTTGAGCCTGGTTTTTTTATCAACGTCAGGAGTGTGGTGGCCGTCACCACACTCCTTTTTCGTTATCTGCTAAACGTGCGAGCCGACGAGTTGCTACTTCTTGACCGTCTTGATCTGTTCATACCACCGGCGCAGGTGGGGCAGTGACTTGGGCAGCCGGTAGTGGCCGGAGTAGAGGAAGTTTTCCACCATGCCGAACAGGTTGAAATCCACAAACAACGGCTTTTCCCCGAGCAGGAAGGGTGAATGTGCCAGCATCTGGTCGCCGGGCAGCAGCTTTTGTTCGAGCGCGGCCAGCAGGTTCTTTTGCTGGTCGCGCCATTGGGCCAGGCAGCCGCGGCCGAACTTGCGTTCCTTGTGCCGGACAAAAAACACCTGGTCGCGCGGGATGACAAATTCCTTGAAATAAATGTCGTTCAACTTGAAGCCGACCCCTTCGACCTCGTTTTCAAAATAACGCCAGAGAATGGCCTGCTGGCCTTCGAACCGGGCCGGGAACAGGTCGAGACTCAGCTTGGTGTCAATATAGCGGGCAATATCCTGGGTTTCATCGCCGGATTCAAAGATGACCTTGCTGCCGTCCTTGATGACGGGCACGGCATGGTACTGTTCCTGGGTCAGCTTCCAGATCAGGTTCCGGTCCACGTGACTGGGCAGGTCGGTGATTTTGAATTTCACACCGGAAAACTCCAGCATGCGCCGCTGCACAATGCAGAAAGGACTCCAAGGGAATTGGATGAGTTCAATCATACGGCATTTCTGCACCGTGGTGGGAAGGATGGCAAGTGCAAAACGGTTTTTGCTTGCGAAAATCCGGGCGGGAGCGCTTTTATAGGCCTATGAAAGCTTCTGTCGCCATCATTCTGGGCGGTCTGTTCCTGATTTCCCATCCCGCCGTTCGGGCCCGCGAAGCGGCGCTTCACTACAAATTTTCACCGGCCACGACGAATGTCTATGCCGTGGACATCACGGTTTTGAGCGAAGCCGCCACAGAAACCTGCACGGGCAATGTGGTGCTGGTGACCGCGGCGGTTGACACCAATGGTGTCACGCTGGCCTGTTCGGGCAACTTGAAACAGAGCTATCAGCATGCGGGGCAGCCGGGCATGGGTTTTTATCCCGGCATGATGTCGCAGACGATGAATGTGTTCCCCAATGACTGCAAAATTGAGTTGAATGAGCGCGGGGTGGAGATTCGCAACGGCGGGGATTATGCCCTGGCCATTCCACTGGGCAAGCTGGTGCAGTCGCTGTTTGAACCGTTGCCGCCGAAGGCGGGCAACTATGAAACGAGCGATGTGGCCAGTGTCCGGGCCGATCCGCTCTGGCTCGGGCCAGCGGATTCATTTGTGGAGGAAGGAATGAATGGCCAGCGTTTCCCCATGCGTTTCATGGGGGGATATCCCCGTCCAGAGCCGGTCATCCTGACGGTGGCGCGGCAGGTGCGATTTCAATCGGCCGCCTTGGACGCCAGTCGGGTCAAACTACACAAGCGGATGACCTTGCAAAGTCTTTCCCAGACGGGCACGAATCCTGTTCTAAATGCGACGAGCGAGTCGGATTTGATATTTGACCGGGCGGCCGGCCTGTTTGCCAGTATTGAGACCCACGGTGACTTGGCGGCGGAAACCAAAACCGTGCTGCACCATGCCAAGGTCAGTTTCAATGCCCGGCTGCTGACGGTTGATGAAAAGGCGGCACTTTTCGCCCCGCCACCGCCGCCGGTGCCCGCTTTGCCGCTCTCTGGGGCGGAATTGGACAAAATCACGCAAGACCTCAAATCCGCCGACCCGGATGTCCGGCGAACTGCCATGCAGCGCCTGAGCGGTGTCGAGGTGAAATCGCCAAGCAATGACCTGCTGGACGCCGTGGCCGGGCGGGTCGGGGATTCGGATACATCCACCCGCAACGGCGTCGCCCCCTTTCTGGAACGGTATGGCACGACCAACCAGTTGGCGGCCTTGTTAAAGCTGGCGACCATTTCAGACTGGACCTGCAGCCAGCCGGCCATCCGGGCCTTGGGCAAACTGCACGATCAACGGGCCATCGTGCCGCTGACCGAGGTGATTGCCCGGGGATCTTCATTTAATAACGACGAACAGCTGGCCACCACGGCGCTGACCGGCTTTGGTGCCGTCGCGGAAAAGGCGGTTTTGGACCTGATATCAGAGCGGAACGTGAACACCCGGCGACAGGCCTGCATCATTCTCAAGGAAATCGGCACCAGCCAGAGTCTGCCCGTCCTGGAAAAATTGGTGGGGGACAGCGATCAAAATCTGAATCAAAGTGCGGCGGAGGCGATTCAGGGCATAAAACAGCGCCAATGACGCAAACCCCTTTACACTTTCCGGGCGGGGGGTAGAATCGATTCATGGCTGGCGAATACGACACATCTGAGTTTGTTGACACCGATTTTGTGGCGCATAAATCCACTTCTGGATATGGCGCGCCCGGATCGGCCGCGCCCACGCGGCAGGACGTGGATCGGAAGGTGGTGGAGGCGCAGCAGAAGCTGGCCGAACTCAAAAGCGCGCAGGAAGAGCTGGAGCGTCAGCGCGGCGAGCTGGAGGATTTGCGCCGCCGCCAGGCTGAATTTCAGACCGGTCGCCAGGAGATGATTCAAAATCTCACCCGCGGCCTGGGATTGTTGGAAGAAGCCGAGTTCAACCTCCGCCGTGATGCCGAGCAGATGGCCAAGACCAGCTTCGATTTTAAGTCCGCTCTCGCCAAGGTGCAGGCCATTCGCGAGGAAGTCTGGACCAAGGATAATTTCGGCGTGGAACTCACCCGTGCCCTGACCGCCATTGAGAATGCGCGGATGGAATGGAATGGTGCCCGCCTCAAGCTGCCGGTCCTGCAGGGTGAGAACCGCCCGGCGGATGCCGCCGGGAATAAACTCACCGCTGCCACGTCCCTGGCGGATATGAGCCTCGGCCAGCTTTGCAAAATCGGGTTTGCCCTCACGTGGCCGCTGTTGGCGGTATCCGTAACCGCGCTGGGCGTCCTGCTGGTGATTCTGCTGAAACGACACTGAAGCCTATGTCGTTGTCGAAAAAAAAGCCGGATCCGCTTTCTGATCGCGCCCGCGATCTGACTAACGAAATTGCCGCGCTCGAGGCGGAGATCAAGAAGCTTAGCTCCAAATCCGCTACCGCGTCGCCCGTGGCCACGCCGGCAGTCGGCGGTCCGAAAATACGGTCCACCATTACCCCGTTCCAAGCCACGCCGCCGCCCAAGCCCGCGCCGGAACCGGTGTTTGAGGACGTCAGCCGCAACACCGTGGCAGCCGTGCCCACCGTTGAAAAAACGGAATTGTTCAACGAACTGGGACTCCGCAAATATGATCTGCCGGCGCTCATCGCCCGTTTGCGCAACCGTCTGCGCAGTCCCACCACCAGCAATCCACGTCTGATCAGCTATCTCGCCGCCGGCGGGGTTCAGGGCCTACGACCGCTGCGCTATGAAAAGCGGGTCGCCCGTGAACGGTTCATCATCCTCGTGATCATCTTTCTGGCAATTTTAACCGGCCTGTCCTACCTGTTCTTGCGCCATTAGGCCTTAACTTATGAAAGTTCCCATTGCGACCTCCCAAGGAACGTTTTTGGTGGAATTCAGCGAAAGCGGGTTGTGTTCCCTGAGCTTTCCCAAAGCTTCCGCCGTGCCGGTGGATGAGGCGTCGGAACATTTACCGGCGGCCCTGCGCCCCTGGCTGAAGTTGACGACCGTCGCTTTGAAAGCTGTTTTGGCCGGCAAGGCCCCCGCAGAATTTCCGCCCTTGGATCTTTCAGTTGGCACGAAATTCCAGCAATCCGTCTGGCGGCAGATGCTGAAGATCGCGCCAGGGAAAACCAAATCGTACGGTGAAATTGCGAAGGCGATTGGCAAACCGGCGGCGGTGCGGGCAGTGGGCGGGGCCTGCGGGGCGAATCCCATCCCGGTACTGGTGCCGTGCCATCGCATTCTCGCGGCTGGCGGAAAGCTGGGCGGATTTTCGGGCGGGTTGGATTGGAAACGGCGGTTGCTGACTATTGAGGGGCATGCGCAATTTCCGGCCTGACGCGTAGTGGGCTGGATGCCACGGTTGAAGCCTTTTTCGCGAGTTCCCAGCGGACGTGATCAGGCTCTCAACGTAAGAACGCTTCCAAATGATACTTGAGCCTCCTCCGTCGGCTCCTACAAGTGATTTTGTAATGCTCGGCTACCGCCGGAACATCCCGGGCATGCCGCCGCCCATGCCGCCCATTTTGCCCATCATCTTGGACATCTTGCCCATCTTCTTCATCATCGTCTGCATCTGGAAAAATTTATTGAGCATGGTGTTCAACTCGGCCACGGTCACACCGCTGCCGGTGGCAATACGCCGACGGCGGGCGGCGTTGAGAATGATCGGATTCCGGCGTTCCTTGATGGTCATGGCGCAGACCATGCCTTCCATACGCTTGAATTCTTTTTCCTGCTTGCCGATGTCCATCTGCTTGAGCGCGTCGCCGCCGCCGGGCAGCATCTTCACGATGCTTTCCAGCGAGCCGAGCTTCTTCATGGCGCGCAACTGCTCCAGAAAATCTTCCAGGCTGAACTCGCCTTTGCGCATCTTTTCTTCCATGCGCTTGGCTTCGTCCTCGCTCACGGCTTCAGCCGCTTTTTCCACGAGACTCACAACGTCGCCCATGCCCAGAATGCGCGAGGCCATCCGCTCGGGATGAAACGGTTCGAACTCGTCCAGCTTTTCGCCCACGCCGGCAAACTTGATCGGCTTGCCCGTGACGGATTTCAGGCTCAGCGCCGCGCCGCCGCGCGCATCACCGTCCAGCTTGGTCAGGATGGACCCCGTGATATTCAACGCCTGATCAAAATGCGTGGCCACGTTGACGGCCTCCTGGCCGGTGGCGGCATCCAGCACCAGCAGGATTTCCTGCGGCTGGACGAGGTCGCGCAACCGCACGAGTTCCTGCACCAGCGGTTCGTCAATCTGGAGACGGCCGGCGGTGTCAAAAATCAAAACGGTTCGCTGATTTTCGCGGGCAAACACCAGGGCTTCGCGGGCAATCTTCAAGACATCGGTCTCGCCGCGTTTGAGAAACACCGGGACTTCGAGCTGTTTGCCCAGTGTTTCGAGTTGGTCCATGGCGGCAGGACGGTACACATCCGCCGCCACGAGGAGCGGGGCGCGCCCCTGTTTCTTGAGCAGTCGCGCGAGCTTGCCGCTGGAGGTGGTTTTGCCGGAGCCGTGCAAGCCCACCATCATGATGCAGGCAGGGGTGCCGTCCAGTTTCAGACCGGCATTTTCCGCGCCCAGTAACGCCACCAGTTCGTCGCTGACGAATTTGATGATCTGCTGGCCGGGTTGGACGCTTGCGATGACTTCCGCGCCGAGCGACTTGGTTTTGACGCGCTCGATGAAATCGCGGGCCACCTTGAAATTGACATCCGCTTCCAGCAAAGCCATCCGCACCTCGCGCAAGGCGTCGGTGACGTTGCTCTCGGAAATTTTCCCGAGGCCGCGCAAATTGCGAAAAGCGTTCTGGAGCTTGGTGCTTAACGAGTCGAACATCTGGGCATTTTAGCGGATGCCCCCGCCGAGGCAGAGCAAAAATTTCGGTAAAAAAGCCGGGGATGATTTTGACTGGCTGATGCCTCCAAAACAGTCACCGAATTGATCGATTGAAAGCAGTTATTTCCATAATGGGAATAGTTGTTATTCGTGAAATTTCACCCGGGGTAAACGGCCGCCCTGCAAATTGCCAATTGGCCATTGAAAATTGCAAAGACCTTCAGGTTCCCGCCGCCGCCCCAAACCGCTGTCCCCACTGGCCGAAGATTTCCGGCGACGCTCCCAGATCACGTTTCATCAGCACATCCCGGTCCCACGGATTGCGGTGGCGGGCGATGGCGAATTTTTCCCGGAAAGGAATCCGGACGGAGTACCAGGGCGATACCAGCGGGGTACGAATCAACGGAAAATCCGAGCCGTAGACCAGTCGTCCGGCGAATTCCGGGCGGTGCACGGCGCGGTGCAGATACCCTAAATTGTTGACGAGGGTGAGCGCGGAGATGTCGGCATAGAGGTTCGGGTATTCGCGCATCATCCGGGCCAGACGGTCGGCGCCGCGTTCGCCGTGATATTTGCCGGAGGCGGCCACGTGGGCGGCGATGACGGTCACGCCGAGGCTCAGGGGCAGGCGTAATTTCTCAGGGTCGCCCAGCGCGGCGTCCGCTTTGGAGAAGGAATGTTCCGGGCCGGTATGGGAGAGCAGGGGAAGGTTAAGCTCCACCAGTTTATTGTAGAATGGAATGAAACGCGGATCAGATGGGTCGAATTCCATGATGGAAGGCAGCCATTTTACGAGCACCGCCCCGTGGGCCTTGGCCCAGGTCAGGCGTTCCACCGCATCGGGGCGCAGGGGATTGACTGATGCGCCGAAGAGCAGGTTGGTATGTTGTGCGGCCATGGCGGCTACGAATTCATTGGGCACATAAACTTCGGTGAGATTGGTGTCGAGCTGGCCGTCCGGCCCGATCACGCCGTCCATCGCCAGAATGACCGCGTGGCTGACAAACTGGCTCCCCGCCAGGGAGGCGGAAATGTGGTCGGCCACCAGGTGGTCGCCTTGGCGTTCCAGTTCCCGGCGGGAAACGCCGAAACTGTGAAGGTAAATGTTGAACCGCCAATTGTGGCGCATTCGGGGCGAGATGAAACAGCCGCTGCCGCCCGCGCCAATGCCGGCGATGTGACAGTGCATGTCCACAATGCCGGCGGGGATGGCGTCGAGGACGGAAAGCGCGCGGGCGGGCTGGTCCATGCTGTTTAAAGCACCCAGCAGTAGCCCTGACAAGAGCAGCTTTCGTTTTATGGTTGCGGGTACTGGTTTGGCAAATAATTCATTCATCATTGTCAGGATGCCGGAAAATCACACCGTCCGTGAATTGATAAAATTGCCGGAAACATCGAAAAAACCGATGTTGTTCGTTGTTGATTGACAAAGTCTTACGGCTTGATATATCGTGAGTTGAAATTCAAAAGCATCTTGAATAGCCAAGGACTAATACAATGCGCCCATTCGCTGGATTCATCTTCGCTCTGCTGACCCTCAATGGGTGGTTGGCAAATAATTGCCAGGCCGCTTATTGGCTTACCAACAGTCCCATGACCTCGGCCCGCACGGCGCATACTGCGACCCTGCTCAACAACAATCTGGTTCTGCTTGCGAATGGTCCGGGGGGGCAGGCTGAACTTTATGATCCGACTACGGGGAAATGTTCAGTCACCGGTTCCATGACCAGGCCGCGCTCAGGAGCTACCGCTACGCTGCTGCCCAATGGCAAGGTACTGGCTGTGGGAGGGAGTGATCTGACCACGGAATTATACGACCCGGCCATCCGGCAGTGGACGCTAACCGGATCATTAAACTATCTCCGGCAGAATCATTCCGCCACCCTGCTGGCCAATGGCACCGTGATCGTCGCTGGCGGCTTCAATCCTACAAGTTCCATTTACGTACGGACGGCGGAAATATATGACCCGGCGACCGGGGTATGGACCCCCACCGGTTCCCTGCTTACCGCGCGCATGTACCATACCGCCACTTTGCTGACCAATGGCATGGTGCTCGTGGCGGGCGGCCTATATGTTTCCACTTCGACAGCGGAACTGTATGACCCGGTGAGCGGCACTTGGTCATTGACCGGCAACATGAAGTTTGCGCGTTATTGGCATACCGCCACGCTGTTGCCCAGTGGCAAGGTGCTCGTTGCGGGCGGACTAAGTTACCTCAGCAATGTCGCTACGACGTCGGCGGAGTTATATAATCCCGCCGCCGGGACGTGGGCATTGACCGGGTCTCTGCCATTTCCGGTGGAAAGTCATACGTCCAACCTGCTGCCCAACGGACAGGTAATGTTGGCCGGTGGCAGCGGTGCCGGCGGTGTCATCACCAATACTGTGGACATATACACACCCTCGGCTGGCACTTGGGCCACGAACCTGCCATTGCATGTGGCGCGAGAATATCACACGGCCACGACATTGCCGAATGGCTTGGTGATGGTGGCTGGCGGCACCGGTTCCAAGGGAATTACCAACAGCATCGAGGTTTTCGATACCGCCGCTGGCACTTGGGCTACGAACCAGTTGATGAATGCCGCGCGTCAGTCGCTCGGCGCACTCTTGCTGACGAATGGCCAAGTGATGGCCATTGGCGGTGTCAGCAACGGTTTCTGCCGGGCGGACTCTGAAATTTGCGATCCCAATACCATGATCTGGGTCAAAACCGGTTCGCTCAAGACGGCCCGCTATGGGCATACCGTCACTTTGTTGCCCAATGGGCAGGTATTGGCGGTCGGCGGCTTTGTAACCAACAACTCGGTTTTGGCCAGCGCCGAACTATTCGACTTGGGCAAAGGTTACTGGACCAATGTCGCATCGCTCAATGCCGCCCGTGGCGGGCATACGGCTACGTTGCTGTCCAACGGAAAGCTGCTCGTGGTCGGTGGTTATGGCACCAACAATTTGCCTTTGGCCAGTGCGGAATTATTCAATCCCAAAACCAGTAGCTGGACCAACACGGGCGTGCTCAATGTGGCGCGTGCTTACCACACGGCAAACTTGCTGCCCGATGGCAAGGTGTTGGTGTGTGGCGGCTATGGAACCGATTATCTGGCCAGCGCGGAATTGTATGATTCCGTCACTGAAAAGTGGTCTGCCACCAGTCCTATGAATTATGCCCGTGATGGCCATTCCGCAGTCTTGTTGCCTGGTGGCAATGTCCTCGTCGCGGCCGGTGCCAATACAAATTCTGTTCTGACGGCGGAATTGTTTAATCCGGCGACCGGCAATTGGCGACTCACTGGCACTCTGGTCACCAACCATCCGGGCCAGACGGCCACTTTGTTGCCCAATGGGCGGGTGCTTTTGGCAGGTGGGATAGCCTCATCTTCTTATTCTTTTAATTCCACAGCTGAACTTTATGACCCGGCCAGCGGCATCTGGTTGCAGACGGGGGCATTGGCCGAAATGACTTATAGGCATTCGGCGGTGTTGCTGCCCAGTGGAAAAGTGATGATCATCGGAGGCTACGGCTATGTTTATGGGGGTGGGCAGAACCTTTTTATTTTAAAAAGCACACAGATCTATGACGTCGGCCTTGGTTATACCAATACCCAGCAACCCCAAAGCCTGACCGTTGGCAACACCATCGCCTTGGGCGGCAGTCTGACCGTAACCGGGACTCATTTCCGGGGCGTTGCCGAAGGTTCGGGTGGCAATGGCCAGGATTCGGCTGCGGATTATCCGCTTATCCAATTACGGAGTCTAGAAAGCAGCCGGTCCATATTTTTGTCCGCCACCAACTGGTCCAACACTAATTTTAACTCCGGACCGGTGATCAACTTTCCATCCGGGTGGGCGCTGGCTACACCTTTTGTTAACGGTACGCCCGGCACCAGCACATTGGTCAATGTCAGCGTGCCGTTATCGGCCGTTGCCACGCCCTTGGCCGGCCTCTGGACCAACCACGCCGTGCAACTCAACTTCACCAACAATTCCGGCGCGATGTTCGACGTCTTGATGACCACCAATCCGGCTTGGGCGCTCACCAATTGGACGGTGTTGAGCGGGGTGTCAGAAGTGTCCCCCGGACAATTCCAGTTTACGGATCCACAATCAACCAACAGTCCCCGGCGATTTTACCGGGTTTTCGCGCCGTGATGCCTGGTTCGCAATCCGGATTGGCCGGTGGTCGCTCAAGATTGGACGATTGGATGGCATCATTTTACCTTTCGATTTTTGCCATAACCCCTTAGCCTGTGTTCATGCGTACCGCATCACTTGATTTTCTCCGGACCCTCGTCAACACGCCGAGCCCGGTCGGCCATGAAACCCGCGGCCAGCGGGTCTGGCTCGATTATGCCGGCCAGTTCGCCGACGAAACCTATTCCGACGCCTACGGCAATTGCGTGGCGGTGCTGAACAAAGGTGCCTCCACCCGCATCATGCTGGCGGCGCATGCGGATGAAATTGCCATGGTCATCAATTACATTGATGACAACGGTTTTATTTATGTCCGCCGCCAGGGCGGGGTGGATGCCGCGATTACCAAAGCCCAGCGTATCATCATTCACACCCGGACGGGGCCGGTGAAAGGGGTGGTGGGCAATGTGGCCCCGCATCTCACCAAGCTGGAGGGCGAACCCAAGCTGCCCAAGATTCACGAGATCTTCATAGATATCGGCGTGAGCAGCCGCAAGGAGGCCGAGAAGTATGTGCGCATTGGCGATCCCATTACGCTCGCGGATGAATTTGACATTTTGCGCGATGACCTCGCCGTGGCCCGCGCGTTCGACAACCGCATTGGCACGTTTGCCGTGGCCGAGACGCTGCGTTTGCTCAAGGAGTCCAAGGTGAAACTGAATGTGGAAGTCTGCGCGGTTTCCAACGTGCAGGAGGAAGTTGGGCTGCTGGGGGCGCGGCAGATCGCCTATTCGCTGCACCCGGATACGGCCTTGGTGGTGGATGTGACGCACGCCACGGATTATCCCACGGTGAGCAAGACCCAGCATGGCGACACGCGTGTCGGCCAGGGCCCCTGCATTACGCACGGCGGATGCAACCATCCCGAGGTGGTAAAACGGCTGGAGGAAGTGGCGGCGGCCAAGCGGATTCCGCTGCAGCACGAGGCCATGTCCGCCAGCAGCGGCACGGATACCGATGTGATTTTCTGGACGCGTGGCGGCATTCCGAGCGGGCTGATCAGCCTGCCGAACCGCTACATGCATTCGCCGGTGGAAGTCGTGAGCCTGAAGGATCTGGAGATGATTCCACAACTGATGGCCGCCTTTGTGCATTCCCTCAAAAAGGGCGAGCTGTTCAAGGTGAAGATTTAAACCTGTTGGCTGACGGCTTGGCCTGAAGGTTTGGGGCCGGATCGGGAAACGATCCGGCCGCCAAAAAATGGACAAACGCCTTCAGTCCGGGCACATTACTCTCCGTCGAGTTCATAGATCTTAATTTGGTTCAACCGCATGCCTGCGCCCAATCAGCCAGTCACGATGCCGCGTCCCGACATCGGCGAAAACACGCGTGCCGACAATCGTCTTGGCCCGGTGTACAACGTCATTTGCTGGAACGATCCCGTGAACCTCATGGTCTATGTCACGCATGTTTTCCGCAAAGTGTTCGGCTGGGACGAGGTTAAAGCCCGGAAACACATGCTGGAAGTCCATGAGAAGGGCAAGAGCGTGCTAGCGAGTGAAGGGCTCGAGAAGGCGGAATTTTACGTCCACCGGCTGCAACAATACCGGTTGCATGCGACCATGGAGCCGACGGAATGAAGCGGATCAAATCCAAGCCCGAAGTCTGGGTGTTTCGCATGCAGGCGGCCGAGGTTTCCCAGTTGAAACATCTGGTGGGGAATTATCCGATGACGCCGGCGGCCCCCGCAAAAATCAGCAAGACCGATACCGGGGAAGCGTCCCGCGAGCGGGAGCAATTATTGGAGGACTCGCTGGCGGCCCATCGCGCCGAACTGCGCCAGTACACCGGGTTCCTGATGAATGCCAAGCATCTCAAAGAATTGAAAACCTGCTGGCGGCTGACGCTGACTCACGAGGAGCGGGAGATTTTACTGCAAATGATGAATGACATTCGCGTGGGTTGCTGGCAGGCCCTGGGCAACCCGGAGGATCTCTATGCGCTGAGCGCCAGCCATACGGCCCGGCATTATGCCTTGGTGGCCTTTATTCATGTGGCGGGATTTTTTGAGCATCATCTCATTGATGCGGGAATTGAAGAGGGGTGACCTGCGGAGCGCGGCAGTCCCAGCCGCGGTTCGCCGAGGGATGTGGCATTGCCAATCGGCCTGACGCACCTGTCAGGTGGGGCAAATTGCGCAATACCTCAAAATGCTGATTTTGCTTGCGCCCGAGGCTGCTGCTGAGCAGCTTCCGGTTAGACACCATTCGAGTGCATGAAAATATCCACCACTATTCGCTTCGCTGTTATCGCGGTTTTAATGACCGGCGGATGGCTGGGGATGCTGACGCGATATTCTGACACGGGCTTGGTTTTGTTTTTTATAGCCAGTCTGCTGTATCCACACGGTGAGCCTGATTTGTCTGATTCCGGTATGCTTCGCTGGCTTCGTGGTGTTGGTATTCGGCTGATCGGCCTTTTTCTCTTGGGTATCTTTTGTTATCTGGCAGCACACAAGATTGCCCACGCGATTACTGACCCTTGGTTTATTTTGCCGCTTTGGTTGATTTCACTTTTTGCCATTTATCGTGATTGGCGTAAACAGAAAGGAATGGCCGGTGCCTGACAAGTCGGAGTCAACCGGTTTGGCGACGTACACCGATTTGCTTTCCCCCAGTGCATCACACGCGCCGCCGCTTCCCGCCGATTGTCAAATGGCGTATCTCGCAGCCGGCACGAGTGATACACTGCTAAAGGGTAAGCCACATTCACTCGTCATGCCGAGGATCGTCCATTTGCTTCTTGTTCTCACGGCAGTCGCGCTGTCGGGCTGCGGCTTTGTGCCTGAGAAGGTGCCACTGACAGACCCACGACTCGCACCGATGCTTCGGGCGATTGCGGCGGTTGATAGAGCGTCTCTTGGCTTCACTCCCATCGCTACCAATGCAGACGTTAGATTGGAGAGTCGCCCACGGGCAGGCTATGACGCGATGCTTCACATCAGCTCTAGCACTTCGCGCACAATCGCGTTTCGCAAAGATGGAGATGGTTACAGATGGATTGGAGAGCAGGAGATTCATGCCGGGCCGAAGACTTATACGACGCCTGATGGCCCATATCACGAGGAGATTGTGATTTCATACGAACTGGAGCGTATCGAACTTGGGGCGACTGGAGTGCCATTGCATCAGGTTTTTGTCAGTTATAATGGCGAGGACGCCCGGCTTACGCAGCGTTACAATCTCACACTCGACGACGTAAGGCCGATTTTGGCAGAGTGGAAGCAGAAGCTTTGAGACTATTGAGACAATGACCATGTGGAAGTCGCCGGAGCCAGTCGCTGCTTTGTCAAGCCGCAGCCTTGAGGTTAAGGGGAATGGCGTTGCTCCCTATTCGCATTACTTAATTACGCCGTGCCAAGTCAACGTTGTTAGTTAGCCATCATGCGCACCTCGCGACCCCCATTTCGTAAATATTTAAATTCCCGGCTTGGGCCGGGATCACGCGGCCAGTGTCTAGGGCATATGTTCTCCCGGGCGTTTGGATCCTCAGATTTCACCCGCTTCTGGCGGCACTGGAATCCATTTGTTGGCTACTTTCTGGCCTACTTCTGTTTTGCCCCGTTGCGCCGTTTTGCGTCACGGCCCCTGTGCCTGATTGTCACCTTTGCACTGAACGGATTCCTTCATGATCTGGTATTTGTGTGGCCTTAGGGTATTGCCAAGAACGAACATCTGCCGATTCCTTTTCCTGTCTTCACTTTGACTCTGATCATGATTACCGTCTCGATTTTGGTCGCCGAACGCTATCGCTTTACATTTGCCACTCTCTCTTTGCCTCTGCGCGTCGCGTGTCACCTGCTCGCACTACTTGGCCCGTTCGCTTTTTCAATCGGCATTTTCCTGCTCACACGAATATGACGGCAAAACAATTCTTGGGACGATGCCTCAGTCTGGGATGGGCCGGGTTTATGACCCTGCCATTAGTCTTCATCTCAAGATTTGTACAGGCTGTCAGGATTTTGTCCTGCACCTCATTGTAAAATAACGACAACTTTTCCTTGCCATTCAGGCGGCGGCGTAGTTCAATATCCGACCTCGGTGGGCAGGATAGCTCAGTTGGTAGAGCAGAGGACTGAAAATCCTTGTGTCCCCGGTTCAATTCCGGGTCCTGCCACCACTTTTCAGTTGGTAAGAGGGCATACAGATGCACCTCAAATAACAAGGTAAGTATTTTACGTTAACAGCCTGTTTTAATGCTTTGCGACGCCGGAGGTGTATATTCGCCAAGGTATTACGCAGGCAGGTGGTACGGATAAAACAACGCTATGAACCCGAGTCAACCCGCCCCGGCCCAAGTCCGTTACAATCGTTTTCTCCTGCTGGTCGCCGGTCTGGGTGGCCTGCTTTATGGGATTGATGTCGGGATCATTGCCGGAGCATTGCCTTACTTGGAGGCTACCTTCCGCGATGCCGCCACCGGCCAGACGCTGAATGCAGCGCAATTGTCCTTCATCGTCGCCGCCGTATTGCTGGGCACGGTCATCTCCACACTGTTCGCCGGTATGCTGGCGGATTTGTTTGGCCGCAAAAAAATGATGACCGTTAGCGGCGTCCTGTTCATGGTCAGCATTCCGATGATTGCGCTGGCGCATGGCTATGGGCCGCTCATTTTTGGCCGGCTCCTGCAGGGCATCAGCGGCGGCATGGTGGGGGTGGTGATTCCGCTTTACCTGGCCGAATGTCTGGGCGCTTCCAATCGCGGCCGGGGCACAGCCATTTTTCAGTGGATGCTTACGCTTGGCATTGTGGCGGCGGCGGTGGTGGCGATGTGTTTCAGCTATCGGGTGGATGCGGTCAAAAAGCTGGGGGATGTGCAGGCGTTGTTCGCGTTCAAAGATCATGCCTGGCGCAGCATTTTCTGGGTTTCACTTCCGCCAGGCATCCTGTTTGTCATTGGCAGCCTGCTGGTGGCGGAATCGCCGCGCTGGCTGTTCCGGCGCGGACGCAAAGACGCCGCGCTGGCTGCCTTGCTGCGGTCGCGGCCGGCGGAACAGGCGCAAACCGAGTTGCATGAAATGGAAGCCATTGCCGCCGAAAAGACCACGGCCGGGTCGGCGGTGCGCGAATCCCTGTTGCGCCGCAAATATGTGATCCCGTTTCTGATGGCATGCGTCATCCTCGCCTGCAATCAGGCTACGGGGGTGAATTCCATCATCGGCTATAACCCCACGATTCTCTTTCAGGCGGGACTCTCCGATCTGCAATCGCACTGGGGCTACGTAATTCTGACCAGCGTGAATTTCCTTTGCACCATTGGAAGTGTGATGCTGGTGGACCGGAAGGGCCGTAAGTTCCTGCTCTCGGTGGGCACGGCCGGCATTATTGTAGCCATGTTGTCGGTGGGGCTGGTGTTTCATGGCGTGGAGAAGGCCCGTGTTGATGTCAAAGACGCTGTCCAGGCCATGGTCACGCCGGATGACAAACTGACGCTGACGTTTGACGATGCGCTCGCGGCCAAGTTGCTGGCCAAACCCGGCGGCGTTCTGGCAGATGGCGACAGCCGCAATCTGATCATCATTTATTCATATGGCGATTTCCGCGCCGCCACCCGGGTGAAACGGTCCAATGATCTGGACAAGACGCCCTTGCAGATTTCGCGGGTCGGCTGTCTGCCGCCCAATAAGGTGGCAGCGTTTTTCCAGAATCCTTTTGCGAATCTGGATGCCGCCAAGACGGCGCCGCTGAAGATTGAAAATGCCCTCATCAGCCCGGTGCCTTCCGAATCAAATGGCTGGCTGGTGGCGTGCATCATCTTTGTGTATATGGCTTTCTATGCGCTGGGACCGGGGGTTTGCGTGTGGCTGGCCCTCTCGGAACTGATGCCTACGCGCATCCGTTCCAACGGCATGAGCTTTGCCCTGCTGATCAATCAGATCGTTTCCACTACCATTGCGGCGATGTTTTTGCCGACGGTGGGCAAATATGGGTACAGCGTGCTGTTCTTCGCTTTTGCCACCACCACGGTGGTGTATTTTACCACGGCCGCGTTTTTTCTGCCTGAAACCAAGGGTAAGACGTTGGAAGAGATCGAGGAACACTTCGAAGGCGGCAAGAAGCTCTGACCGCCGCCAGCCCGTGGCTTGCTCCGGTGATGCCGGTATCCGGCGGCAAGCGGAAAACGCCGCATTTTTATGCGGGTTTGCAGTGGGCGGCTCTGCCTGTTAAATATGGGGCATGAAGCTCACCTTGCGTCTCCGGTTTGGGACGAATTATGGCCAGTCGCTCTGGTTGAATGGGAAAAATCCGCTGCCGGAAACCCCGCTGCCGATGCAATATCTGGACGCGCAGCATTGGCAGGTGACCCTGGCCCTGGATGGTAATACCGCTGGCGAGCCGTTGAACTATTCCTATAGCTTGCGCAACGTCGACGGTTCCCAGACCACGGATTGGGGACGCGACCGTCAATTGGTTCCCGCCGATTTCAAAACGGAAGAATTGCTGGTCATTGATTCCTGGAATCATGCCGGGTTTTACGAAAATGCTTTTTACACCACGCCGTTTAAAAACGTGCTGCTGGCGGATAATTTCACCGCGGCCACGCCGGCTCCGGTCAAAAATCCGACGCATACGTTCCGCGTCAAATCCCCCCTGCTGGAAAAAGGCCAGACCGTCTGTCTGCTGGGCGATGGTGCTGCGCTAGGCAATTGGAACCCGCAAGCGCCGGTGGTGTTGGGGCGGGCGGAGGGTCAGGATTATTTTTCCGCGCCGGTGGACTTGCACGGCCAGGCGTTTCCGGCTGCTTACAAGTACGGGATTTATGACGTGGCGAAGAAGGCGTTTGTTCGTTTTGAGGACGGCAACAATCGGCTGCTGCGGGATGAAATCCAGCCCACCCGGCACACGGTGGTGCAGGATGGCTTTGTCGTGCTGCCCATCCAGTATTGGCGCGGAGCCGGGGTGGCGGTGCCGGTTTTCAGTTTGCGTTCCGAAAACAGTTTTGGCGTAGGCGAATTTGCCGATCTGAAGCCGCTCGCGGATTGGGGCAAAAAGGTCGGCCTTAAATTGATTCAACTGCTGCCGGTGAACGACACTAGCGCCACCAAGACGTGGAAGGATTCGTATCCGTATGCGGCCATCTCGGCTTTCGCTCTGCATCCCCAGTATCTGAATCTGGCGGCGGTGGCCAGCAAGGCGAACCAGAAAGCCCTCGCGGCACTGGAACCGGAGCGGCAGCGGCTGAACGCGCTGGATGCGGTAGACTACGAGGCAGTGATGGCGGCCAAACTGGGCTTCCTGAAAAAGATTTTCCCGTCGCAAAAGGCCACGACATTCCGGTCGAAGGAATACAAAACATTCTTCGCCGAGAACGAGGGCTGGCTGGTGCCATATGCGGTGTTCTGCTGTCTGCGCGACCAATATGGCACCGCCGATTTCAGCCAGTGGCCGGAGCATCGCAAATTTGAGGCCGCCAAAATCGCCGCCCTGGTCAAAGGCAATAACGACGTCGCCTTCCATTTCTTTTTGCAATATCACCTGCACCGGCAATTGCAGGATGCCACCGCCCATGTGCATGCCGCCGGACTGGTGCTAAAGGGCGACATTGCCATTGGCGTCTATCGTCACGGAGCGGATGCGTGGCAGTCGCCCGAACTTTATCACATGGATATGCAGGCTGGGGCGCCGCCGGATCCGTTTGCCGCCAAGGGGCAGAACTGGGGTTTTCCCACCTACAACTGGCCGCGCATGGCGGCTGATGGTTTTGCCTGGTGGAAGCAGCGGTTTGAACAAATGGGGCATTATTTTGATGCCTTTCGGATTGATCACATCCTCGGTTTTTTCCGTATCTGGAGCAGTCCGGCGGGTGCGGTGGAGGGGATTCTGGGCCGCTTTGTGCCGGCCATTGGCATTGAGCCAGCGGAATTTGCGGCGCGCGGAATCCCGCTCGACCGGGTTCGCTATACCCGGCCGTATATCACCGATGAGGTGTTGGTGGAAATTTTTGGCAGTCAGGCCGATGCCATCCGCCATGATTTTCTCACCCAGGTGGGCGATGGCCATTTCGTGCTGCGGTCCGTATACGCCACCCAGCGTCAGGTGGAGAAATATTTTGCCAGTCAGCCCCAGGATGATTTCGATGAGCAACTGAAGCTTGGTCTATACGACCTGATCAGTAACGTGATCTTGTTCGAGGTGGATGGAAAATTCC
>CAIJGS010000007.1 GCA_903820285.1 uncultured Verrucomicrobia subdivision 3 bacterium
CAAATGTGGTGCCTATTTTGGGACTTTCCAGCTTGGAAAATTCCGCGTCATCCACCACGAAAAATGTGTTGTCCGCGTAAATGTCCTGAATGCTGCCCTGCTCCAGCTCCGGTCGGCCGAACAGGCTCTCGTCATCCAGCCCCACCACGTTCGCCGACTGGTACGTCCCGTCCGCCAGCTTCACCATCGCCCCGCCCAGGAAGATCGGCACCGCATAGCTCACCCCGTTCATGCTCCGCGCCGCCGCCAGCACATAATCCGGCATCGGAATCGGACTCGTCGCCGTATTGACCGCCGGATCCATGATCCACATCGCCGCGCCGATATTGGTCACCGTGGAAAATGCCCGGTTTAGAATGCCCGCAAACATCGCTGTCATTTGCATCATCAGAAACACGGCAAACGTGATGCCGATCAGCAGCGCGGAAAACTTTGACTTGTCGTTCACCAGCAGCTTGAACCCAATTCGCAAAATGCCACTGTATTTCATGGTCCCCCGCCCTTTCCAACCTGTGCTTCCCGGTTCCACCATCCACCCCCCAATGCGGCAAACAATCCCACCGTATCCTGATGCCGCTGTCCCACCGCCTGCAACCAGGCAATCGTGGCCTCGTGAAATTGCCCGTCCGCCGTCAGCACGTCGGCATAGGCCGCCAGTCCCGCACGATAATTGACCCGCACCAACTCCAACGCCTCACTCGCCGCCGCCCGGGCCTCCGTCTGCGCCTGTAATCCTACGGCGTCATGCTGCAAGGCATTCAACGCATCCGCCACCTGCGCAAACGCCGCCAGCACCGTCTGCCGGTACTCCGCCTGCGTCTGCTGAAACGCATCCTGCGCCGCCTTGCGCCCATACCATAAACTGGTCCCTTGAAATATTGGCGCTGTCACCGATGGTCCAATGCTCCAGAATTGGCCGCTCGCCGCCGCCAGCGCCGACAAATTGCCAAAGCTCGACCCCGCCGTCCCGTACGTGCCGCTGATATTGAAACTCGGATACATCACCGCCGTCGCCACGCCAATTTTGGCGCTCGCCGCTGCCATTTGCGCCTCGGCCGCCAAAATGTCCGGCCGCTGGTGAATCAGTTCGGAAGGCAGGCTCAATGGCAAATCCGTTGGCAGTACCAGGCCGGTCAGCTCACAGTCCGGCCAGACCGCCAGCGCCGGCGCCACGCCTTCCAGCGTCGCCAGCAAATGTTCCGTCCGGCTCACGTCCTGCTCCAGCGGCGCAAGCAATGCCCGGTTCGCCGCCATCAGACTGCGCAAACTCAACAGGCTCGTATACGCCACCGTACCCGCCCGCACCTGCGCCTCCATCAGGTCCATCTGCTCCTGCTCCAGACCAATCAACTCTTCCGTCGCGCGAATCTCCTCCGCGTAGGCGGCCCGCGCAATGCATGTGTTCACCACATTCGCCGTCAGCGCCAGCCAGGCCCCTTCGCGCTCATAGCGTTGATATTCCGATTGCGCCCGCAAACTCTCCACCGTCCGCCGCGACCCGCCAAATACATCCAACGCATAACTGATCGTACCGCTCGCCGTAATCAGATTAAAAATCCGTCCCGGCGTCTGCCCGCCATTTTGTGTGCTAGCCACCCGCTGTCGGCTCGCTCCCATGTTTGCATTCATTTGCGGATAAAACACCCCGTATCCCGCGCGCAAACTGTCCTGACTTTCCTGCAAACTGGCTTCAGCGGCCTGCAATGTGGGATTGTTCGTTATCGCCTGCCGCACCACCGCGTCCAGTTGCGCTGAACCAAACCGCCGCCACCAGTCGCCCGGCACCGTGGCTCCCGATATGAATTCCTGCGATATCCCGCCTGCCACAATTGTAGGCGCCGGTTGCGCTTCGCGGGTATAATGTTCAGTCGCCGACCCAACCGGCCGCACAAAATCCGGCCCCACCGTGCAACCGCCCAGCAGCGCCGCCAGCAAGCCCAGCCCCGCGCCGCGCCGCCAGACAAAAGTAAAAAGGGTTATCGTGTTCACTGGAAGTCGCCTCGCCTCATTGTTGCCCGATGAACACATCCACCAGCTGCCCCGGATAAATCGGCGCGTCCTTTTTCTCGAACCGGAAAATCACCGGCAACACCCGCAGATCCACCTGCTCCTGGCGTTCGTTTGACAGCTCGATCTTGGGGGACACATAAGGCTGCACCCGTACAAATTCCAGCGGAATCTTCGTATCCGTTCCCGGAATTGACATCTGGGCCTGCATATGCCACGCCGCCGGCAGTCGCGCGACCAATATTTCATCCACATAGCAGCGCACCTCCAGATGCTCCGCCGGTCCGCCCATGACAATCAACGGCCCAGGCGATTCCGTATAAGTGTCATACGCACCCAATGACGACACATAGCCACCACTGGCCGCATGCACCGCCAGCACCACGCCCGCCACCGGCGCTTTGACCGCATATTTTCCCAGCAGCACCTTCGCCGCCAGATAGGACTGCGTGAGTGCCGCGTAAGTTTTCTGCTGGTTCAATAAATCATAACTCCACGTCCCCGCCTTGGTCAGTTCATATTGCCGGTTAGCCACGCCCAAGGCCGCCGATGCCTGACTGACCGTATCCTTGGCCGTATCCAGCACCTCCTGGCTGATGGCTTTCGGGGCCAGGTCATGTGCGGCCAGATCCTTGTCATATTGGTCAGTGGCTACTTTCAGTCCCGTTTCCGACAACGTCACTTGCGCGGCGGCTATCGCCAGCGTCTCCGGCCGCGGTGCTGCCTTCAGTTCATTCAGCAGCGCCAGCGCCGCTTCCGACTGCAACCGGAGCTCTTCCGTCGTCGCCCGCTGCCCCGCATCATCAATCGTCAGCAAAAACGCCCCGGCCTTGACTGCCTGCCCTTCCTGCGCATAAATCCGCGTCACCGGACCGGACACTTCCGGAAATATATTGATATTCTCCCCGTTCGGCTGATCGCTCTCCACAATGCCATTGGCATAGATGGCCGAGTCATACGGATTGCTCACCGGCTTGAATACCGGTGGTTGCGCCACCCTCGCCCGGCCAAAAAAGAAGGCCGCCACTAGCCCTGCCAATATCCCCACTATGGCGAGCGTAAAGATGATCTTGTTGCCCATGGCCGTTCTAGGCGTGGCCGGTTTTGCTTCCACCTTGGCGTCCGCCACTTTGGCTTCATTCACTTTTGCCTCCGGCTTGGGTTCCGGCGGTTTGGGTTCCGGCGGTTTGGTATCAGCCTTGGGGCGCACCTCTGCCTTGGCGTCCGGCAGGGGTTCAATCTTGGGTTCGTCAGCGTTCATTCGGTTCCCTGGTCCTTCGCGGTCAGGTGACCATCTTCCATATGGAGAATCCGGTCCGCGTACTCGTTGATGCGTGCATCGTGCGTGACTATCAGAATGCAGCGGTCCTTGTTCAAAATGTTCTCCTTCACAAACGCAATGATCATTCGCCCCGTATCGCCATCCAGCGATGCGGTCGGCTCGTCAAAAATCAAAATCTCCGGCCGGCTGATGATCGCTCGGGCAATCGCCACCCGCTGCTGTTCGCCCCCGGAAAGCTTTACCGGCAAAATTCCACCCCGCCCGCTCAAACCCACGATCTCCAGATACTTGTTGGCCTCCTGAATGGATTCGTTCCAGTTTTGCTGCTTCAGAATCAGCGGAATGGCAACGTTCTCCGCC
>CAIJGS010000008.1 GCA_903820285.1 uncultured Verrucomicrobia subdivision 3 bacterium
CAGATACGGCACCTCATTGCGTCCCCGCAACTGGAGCAGCGGGTCGCCTGAACCGCTTTGGCAAAAACTTTGATTAACAATCCACGCGAACGGCTCGATCTGCGCCCGCCGCAAATCATCCTGCAACATGGCCGCCTCATGCACGGGCGTCGCCTCGGGTAAAGTCACAATCAGCACCCGCGTGAACCGGCCATCGCGCAACCGGGGCAGCAGGTTCAGAACTTCACCGGGAATATTGCCGGCCTTGCGCCCCACTTCCCGATGGTAAGCCTCGGTGGCATCCAGCAGCAACAGCGTGTGTCCGGTAGGCGCGGTGTCCAATACCACAAAGGCGTCCTCGCCCTGGGCCACCGTGCGGGCAAAGGCGCGAAACACCGCGATTTCCTCCGTGCACGGCGACCGCAAATCCTCCGCCAGCAACGCCCGACCGCTCGCATCAAGCTCCTTCCCGGCAGTGGCCATGACGGATTCGACATACACCCGCGTCTCGGCCACCGGATCAATCCGGCTCACCTGCAACCCCACTACCTGCCCGACCGCCGCCGCAACATGCGCCGCCGGATCGGTGGTGCTCAAATGCACTCTGGCCCCGCGCCGGGCCAGTTCGGTGGCAATGGCGGCGGCAATCGTGGTTTTGCCCACCCCGCCTTTACCCATGGTCATGATTACCCCATGGCCAACCGCCATCAGTTCATCCACCAACGCAATGAAACTTTCCTGCGTCGGCCAAGGCCTCTCAACATCTGATGATGGTAAGGCAACTGGCACCGCCGCCTGGCTGACCAGGGCGCGCAAGGCAGCTATCCCCACCAGATTATTTGGCCGCAACGGCACCTTGAAAACCGGCAGCGTCGCGAGAAATTCCCCTTTCAAAGCCATTGCCAGCCGCCCCCGCCGTTCCAAGGCCAGTGCCAGCGGATCCACTCCCGCCGCGCGAAAAAGTCCATTGAGAATCAGTTTCTGATTCCGGATACCCAAATGCCCCAGCTCTCCACCGGTACGCTCCGCTTCGTTCAGTGCGCTGATCTGGGCGCGACTCACCAGCACCAGCGTGGTGCGAAGCGCATCCGCCAGCACCGCCACCGAATTTTCATAAATGGTCCGCTGCTGGGCCAACCCCGCCAGCGGACCGAGGCAGGATGCCCCGCTGGTGCTGTTCTGGAGAAAGCCCGTCCACGCACCCGGCAATGACAGCAGCCGCAGCGTGTGCCCGGTAGGCGCGGTATCGAAAATGACATGATCAAACCCGGCGGTGGCCTCGGGCAGACCGAGCAACCGGGAGAACTCATCAAAAGCCGCAATTTCCATGGTGCAGGCCCCGGAAAGCTGCTCTTCCATACTGCGAATCACCGAGTCTGGCAATTGGCCGCGATAAGGTCCCACCAGTTTTTCGCGATACGCCAGCGCCGCCGCCTGCGGATCCACATTCAAGGCAAACAGTCCCGGCACCCCAGGCACGACGGTGGGTGCGGGACTCAACGTCACGCCCAAAACCTCATCCAGATTGGAAGCGGGATCGGTGCTCACGAGCAGCACCCGCCGCTGGCGGTCAGCCAAGGCAATGGCCGAGGTGCAGGCGAGCGACGTTTTGCCCACGCCACCTTTGCCGGTGAAAAACAGGAAGCGGGTGGGCGCGGCCAGAAAGGCGGCGAGTGACGGTTCAGCGGGCAGATTCATCAGCTGCATGCCCCGGCACAACCGCAACCGGTTGATCCGGTCGTCGGGGTGATACCCGCTTTCAAATTCAGCCAGTCCGCCAATTCTTTGCGTTCCGGATAACGGCCCGTCGCCAGCATCCGGCCATTGAGCAGCAGGATGGGCAAGGCCCCCTCCCCTTTCTCCGCCAAGGCGATCCGCACGGCTTCCGCCGCCACAAAAGCGCCCGGATTTTGCGAAAGCCCGTGACGTTGCACGATGATTCCCTGCGTCTTTAGCCAGTCCAGATCGCTGGCAAACTGCACGAGCGCGGGGTCAACCCCCGGTCCGCAAACCCCGGTGGTACAGCACATGGCCGGGTCGAATACCTGGAGACTTTGGGTGGGCAGATTCATACGGCCTTGAGAGAACGTTTCGCCTCGTCACGACGACCGGCGGCATAAGCTTCAAAAACCATTTTGATTTCATCGCGCACACGGCGGAACACCGTCAGCTTTTCCTCGTCCGTGCCCGTGGCGTGGGCGGGATCATAAAAGCCCCAGTGATACCGGTTCAACTGACCCGGAAACATCGGGCACGCCTGATCCGCATTGCCACACACCGTCACCACCGTCTCGACCTCCTGTTGCAGAAAATCGTTCATGTGCTTGGAATGATGGCTGGAAATATCCAGGCCGATTTCCTGCATGACTTGAATGGCCAGCGGATGCACATAGCCGGCAGGTTTGGAGCCGGCGCTCTGGACGTTAAGAGTTTCCCCGGCGACGGCGCGTAAAATGCCTTCGGCCAGGTGGCTGCGGCAGGAGTTGCCGGTGCAAAGAATCAAAACGGTGGGTTTGGTATCAGGGTTCATTGGATTTTTTTGGAGGTAGAATTACAGCAGCAATCTTCACGGATGCAAATGCAGGCCAGCACCGCCGTTGCCGCCCCCAGTACCGGGGCGAGCAAATAAATCCACAGATCCGCCAGCCGCCCGGACAGAACCGCCGGTGCCAGCGAACGGAAAGGATTCATTGAGGCCCCGCAAATGGGACCGGCAAACATCGCTTCCAGACCAATCACCGCGCCCACCGCAATGCCCGCCGTGATGCCTTTTTCCTTGGAACCCGTGGAGACGTTCAAGATGACCAGCATCAACAGAAACGTCAGAATGTATTCCAAAATAAAACTTTGCAGCCATGGCCCGGCCGGATGCGTCCCGCCCAAATTCTGATTCGCCGGGAACAGTAATTTTAAAACCAAACTGGCCAGCAAGGCACCGGCCAGCTGGGCCAGCAGATAACGCCAGACTTCGCCCGCCGGAAAACGCCGCGCCAGCCAGAACCCCAAGGTCACCGCCGGGTTCAAGTGTGCACCGCTGACATCCCCCAGCGTGTAAATCATCGCCAGCACAATCAGGCCAAACGTCAGGGCAATGCCCACGTGGGTGATGACACCACCCGACGTCTCATTGATGACAATCGCGCCCGTGCCCGCAAACACCAGGGCAAACGTGCCGATAAATTCCGCCGCCAATTTGCGCATAAAATTAAAAATGATTTAACCGCAAAGAACGCGGAGAGCACAAAGATGAAGCCACTGTGCGACTACCGATGCCATGGCTGTTCGCAAGTAATTGCCCTATGTGATCTTTGTGTTCTTTGCGGTTAAATTTCCAGTCCTCAGCAACACTGCCGGCGGCTGATTTTTTTGGCATCCATCTTCAAAATCTTTTGCATCTGGCGGGCATCGCGGACCGCTTCCGCCGACGTTGCCAGCGACCGCTGCACCCAGGCCAGCGCCTCCCCGACGGTCACTGATGCCGGCTTTTCCGGCAGCCGGTAATAGACCCAGCGTTCCGCCTTGCGCGAGAGCACCAGCCCGGCCTGCTCCAGAATCGACAGATGTTTCGACACGGTGGACGGGGCAAAGCCCAGCAGCTCGGTAAGCTGGCAGACACAGAGTTCGCCCGGGCGCAACGCCAGCAGCACGCGCACCCGGCTTTCGTCCGCCAGGGCCTTGGTGATGCCAATGAATTCACGCATATTATTTCTTATTTCGCCAAATGACGAAATGAAAATGGCATGTTCCCATATGGCTGTCAAGTCAATGAAAAAAACGGCCTCACGGGGCCGGGCTGATTAAACCGCCACCCCGGCGGCCAGCAATGCTTCCTTCAGCGGGCCAAGGTGCGCTTCATAATGCCGCCACCGGCCAAGCGAACGGCGGTAGATCGGCTGACGCACCTGCCAGTGGCTGGCGGTATCAACTGCGCAGGGATTCGTATGCGGTGCCAGACACTTTTCATCCCAACCCAGCCCAAGAAATTCCAGCGCCCGCCGCGCCGTATGCTCCGTCCGCAACACCATGTCTTCGTACCCAATCTCCAGCATGTTCAGACCTGGCAGGTTCCGCCAATGCGCCATGAGCCGGGCATATTCCCCGTAGAAATGGCCGATGTTCCGCAGGTCAAAAGCATAGTCCAGCCGCAGCGGAAAGCGCTGGAAATAGTTGGAGAGCCCGGTATCCAAAGGATGCCGCGTGCAATGGATGATCCGCGCCCGGGGAAACAGCATGGCAATGAGCCCCAGATTCCGGAAATTGAGCGGGTTCTTGTCAATGACATGGCGGGCATCCGGCCGGGCGTCCCGGTGCAGCCAGGCCAGATATTCACGGATGTGGCGGTCGGCCAGGATCGGCGTCACCTGTCGCGCCGCCGCCGGAAAGGGCGCGCCGCCGCCGGCAAACTCCTGCCAGTGGGTGGTGACATCTGTCAGGGCCGACAATTCGCCGGCCGTGGCAATGGCGGAATGATTCGAAAGCATGCTGGCCAAAAGGGTCGTGCCCGAACGCGGCATCCCGACAATGAACAAAGGCGACCGGTCAGCCGACGCAAAGGTAAACGGCTGCCTCAGAAAATCCCGGCTGAACACCTCGATGATGCCATCGGTGAACCGTGTCACCTGCCCGGGATCATAGGCAACGAGACCGTTGCGAATCCGGTTGGCCTGGCGGTAACATTCAAATGCCTCTTCGTGCCGGTTCCCATCATCGCAAATTTTGCCCAGCGCAAAGAGCAAATGTTCCCGGTCATCCGGCGTTCCTCCCGGTTGATTCAGCAAAAGGCGGATGCGTGCCAAATCGGCGGCACCATCCTTTTCATAGTGCCGGATGCTCGTGAGATTAAACCAGGCGGCGGGAAAATCCGGCTTCATTTCCAGCGCCTGGCGAAACATCCCTTCCGCACCCGCCATCTCCCCCTGGCTGGCCAGCACCAACCCGCGGTTGTTAAGGGCTTCCGCGTGCCCGGGGGCGAGCTCGAGCACCCGGTCATAACTGGCCAGAGCCTCGCCATACCGCTTCATTTCCTGCAGCAAGACACCCCGGTTGTTATGTGCTTCGACATGGCCGGGCTTGAGGGCGATGGCCAGGTCGTATTCGGCCAGAGCCTCCCCGTACCGGTTCAGTTTTTTGAGGGTCAATCCCCGGTTATAATGAGCATTGGCATAATCGGGCTTGAGGGCAACAGCCTGATCGTAGCAGGCGAGCGCCTCCTCATAGCGGTGTAGTTTCTGGAGTACCACGCCCCGGTTATTGTGGCCTTCGGCATAATCCGGGATATGGACCAGCAAGCGCCGGTAGATCTCCGCCGCCGCCGCGAAATTTCCGAGCTGATGCTCGTGCTGGGCTCGGGCGTCCGCCTCGGCAATGCGCAGCCATCGCTCCTGGCCGCGAATGGCAGGCTTGGGCCGGGCCGGCGGCTGGTTCTGACGCGAGGGCAAAAAATTCATCGTCCAAAACAATCCGCAAGGTTCAGTTTGACCAACCGGCCCCCCGGACGCAGGGCCGTACAACCGGGCCTGCCGAAACCGGAGCAAGCGCACATTCAGGCAGATAATCCATCGCTATCATGCTTAGCATCAGGGTTTAATTATTCCAAACTATCACGACTCGGCCTGACCGCAACTGGATGAATAAATTTTAATGGGATGTTAATGAAGCCGCCAGGACGGCACGGAATACGGCGGAAAATGACCTGGAAAGAGGCGGGATTCACGGGGCGTCCCAGGCGAATCGCGGGACCGATTCAGCCCAGCCGGAGCGGAGTCCGGGCAGCCGTGCTGTCCCAAATTTCCGCGACGGACAGGGCCGCTTATTTTTTCAGCGAGCCGGCCGGGTTCAGCCGGGCAATGGGAACTTTCATCTGCACCACCGTGCCGCCAGCGGGCCCGGGTCCGATCTCAAATTCGCCATGCACATCCTGCAGCCGGCGCCGCATGTTTTTCAACCCGTTGCGGAGGGTTTTCCGCGAGACATCCCCCACCCCCCGACCGTTGTCGGCCACACTCAGAATGAAGCAGTCCGTCTCCAGCTGCAGTTTCACCCGGGCCTCGGTCGCCTGCGCATGCTTCACCACATTGTTTACCGCTTCCTTATAGGCCAGAAAAACGTTGTGTCGCACTTCCGGCAAAATCGGCACGGGCGGCAGCTGCGTCGGCAATTCGGCACGATAGCTGACTCCCGCCAGCGCAAAGTAATCCTGCGCATATTTGCAGGCATAATTGGCCAGCCCTTCCAGCGTGTCGTTGGAGGGATTCACCGCCCACACGATTTCATCAAGCGACCGCGTGGTCTCGCGGGCAGTCGCACAGATCTGCTGGGCATGCTGCTCGATTTCGCCGGGCAGCTCCTTGTCCATTTCCGCCATCTCGCCCAGCAAGGTCACCTGGGTCAGATTCGCGCCAATCTGGTCGTGCAAATCCCTGGCAATGCGCGCCCGTTCCTTTTCTATCAATTCCTTCTGATGCAATTGCCGCAACTCGCGTTTCAGCTTGGCGGTGGAAACGAGATAAATCGTCCCCGCCAGCAGGACCAGCACCGTCAGCGTCACAAAAACAATGAACGACCGCGTCTGCCAGAACGGCGGCTGTACTGTGATCTCCAGCGTGGCCCCGGTATTGTTCCACGCGCCATCCTCATTGCAGGCGATGACGTGAAAATGGTAGTCACCCGGGGACAGCCGGTTGAAATGCACCACGCGCTCGCCACCATCCACTTCCGTCCAGTTCTTGTCCCGCGGTTGCAGCTGCCATTTAAACCGTGCGCCGGACCGCGCATTCTTCGGCGCGGAAAAATTCAGGCTCGTGAAATGAATTTCCAGCTGCTCCGCCCCCGGTTTCAGCGTCACCGAGCCGGCCCAGCTGGAACTCAATAGATTTTTCTTTTGCGGCACCCCATCCACCGAAACCGCCTCGATGACCACGGTCGGCGGCCGCGGATTCAGGCGCAACTCCGCTGGGTCCAGCGACACTAATCCCTTAGTGGTGGGAAACCACAACCGCCCGTCGTGGGTGCGAATGGCCGCCGGCTGCGCCCCGGCGGAGCATTCACGCGTCAGAAAAATCCGGCACGAAACTTTTTTGGTCGGGTCCGCCGTCGCCTCAAAGAGCGAGCCCTCATCCACCCGCATCAGGCCCTCATACGTGCCAATCCAGAGATTCGTGGCGTCATCCTCGACCAGATAGCCGACATCATCCGCCGCCAACCCGTTGAACGAAGAGCAGCGCTGCCACCGCCCGTCCACCATCCATGCCAGCCCATGACCCGAAGACCCGGCCCACAACACCCCGTTCCGCCCCGCCAGCAGGCACGACACATCCTTGACCGGCACGTCGGCGGGAAAGCATTTATCACCCAGCAGGGTATACAGTCCCCCACCCTCGGCCGCCACCCAGAGGTTGCCGTGATCATCCTCCGCCAGCGCATGCGCCCCGCCGATCGGCAGGCCATTGCGCTGGTCATAGGTGGACCATTTGCCGTGATCATAACATCCCAGCCCATTCTGGGCCCCCACCCAAACCTTGCCATCCCGGCTTTGGAACAGGGCAAATATCTGCGCGCCCAATCCATTCGTGTCCGGTACCGGCAGGAAGCCGCCGTTCGCAAATTGAAACAATCCCTCCCCCGCCGTGCCCGCCCAAACCCGCTGTTCGGCATCCACCAGTACGGACCACGGCCGGGAACTGTGACCGCTTTGGCCGATGTCAAAGTGGCGGACAGAATTGGTCAGATAATATGTCAGCCCGCGCAGATTAAAACTCGTCCACAACCCGCCTTGGACATCCTCTGACACCGAAAGCGCCACGCCATCCGCCAATCCCGGCGGCGAGGTGAAAACCCTTTTCCGCAGCCGGTCAATCCCGCCCGTATCCGTTCCCACCCAGATATCCCCTTCGCGATCCGCGCACAGCGCCAGCACATAGTTGTAGGAAAGCCCTTCGTTCACCGTAATGTGATGACTCGTGCCATCCGGCGCAAACCAGTAAACCCCCGACCCCAGCGTGCCTACCACCAGATTGCCATCATTATCTACGCAGGCCGCCGTGATATTCGCATCAAATGGCACCTGCACCGCCCCACCATCCGGCTGCCGGTAGGTGGCATATACCGGCGAATTCGTCCACGGACAGCGACCATAATCCTGGAGCACCCGGTCGCCGTGCGCCTTGACCACCCGCCCGTTCTGTAAAACCCAGGTATTGCCATCCTTCCCCGGCACCAGCAAATGAAAGACCCGGTAATAAAGATTCACCGGAAAACTGGCCGGAGAAATGTCCAGCACCCCGTACCGGGCGCAAATGAACCGGCCCGACTCGCTGCAAAACCAGACCGTGCCCGCTTCATCCTCCGTCGCAAAAATGACCCGACCACCCGCCAGCCCCGGATTCAGCTTCTGCACCACCCCATTTTTCACCACACACAGCCCGCCGTTGTCCGTGCCCACCCACAAATTCGTCGCACTGTCCTCAAAGAGAAACACCACCTTGTTGTTCGGCAAATCCGGAACATTGTTGACGTTGAAGCGTGTGAATGTGCTGCCATCAAACCGCACCAACCCGTTCAGCGTCCCCAGCCAGAGATAACCGTCATGCGTCTGCACCAGCGCAATGACCGAACTTTGTGACAGCCCGTCTGCCGTACTCCAGGAATCCACGATGAACGGCGACTCCCCGGTTGACCCGTCCGCCTTCAGGGTGGACACGCCAAAACCGCTGGCGACCAGCCAGGCGCACACTACCAGGCCATGGGATATTTTATTCAGCACGCTCAAGTTCGCCGACAGCATAAACGCTGGGGGCAAAACAGGGAAAATAATTTTCAGAAAACACTTGCGGCAATGGGCGGATGGGCTAGGGTTTAACTGCCCTTGAGAACGGGTGCTCTGTTTTTCCTGTTTGAAAAACGGGCTTCGGCGGGTCTGATTTTCTTACCGTGTGTCAGGCCCGCCGATTTATTTTTCCGGACCGGTCGTATTTGCAACTGGCGGAATGATTTGGGGCTGAATTCCATTACAAGATGGCTTACCCAATGCACCGCAAGGACTCTTCCCACAACCTGTCCGCATTCGCCGGATCGAGCGCATAGGCTGCCACCCCGCCAAAATCCGCCGGCCGCCGGTCAACCCGCGGAGCTTCCTGGCAATCCACAAAGAAACGCCCGCCAACACCAGCCAGCACGGACGATGTTGCCAGCCAAACCGAGGTGGCCGCCCCCTGCTCACAGGTCTTCCGCGATTCTGGCGGGGTGATCATCCGGCCACCGATGTGCCGCTGCAGATTCGTCGCAATCGCTCCCGGATTCAGCGCATTGGCCGTAATGCCATCCTGCGCCCACCGCGCCGTGGCCCCAACCGCAAACAGCACATTGGCCGTCTTGGATTGCCCGTAAGCCAGCCAGGGATCATAGCGGCGAAAAGCAAAATTCAGGTCATCGAACACCACCGGCGACAGCCTGTGTGCCGCCGAACTGACCGCCACTATGCGTGCCTGCTCCGCCGCCGCCAGCGCCCCATGCAAACCTTGGGCCAGCGCGAAGTGTCCCAGATGATTGGTGGCAAACTGCAACTCCCAGCCCGCCGCCGTGCGTAATTCCGGCGTAGCCATGATGCCCGCATTATTGATCAGCACATGCAGCGGCCCGGTCCACGATGCCACGAATTGTTTGATTGAAACTGGATCGGTGAGTTCAAGCTGGCGAATTTGAATTGTAGAATTACCCGTGGTGGCGGAAATATCCGCCGCCACCCGCGCCCCGGCGGCCAGATCACGCACCGCCAGCGTCACCTCCGCGCCAATGCCAGCCAGCGCCCGCGCCGTCTCCACCCCAATGCCCGAAGCGCCGCCGGTAATGATCACCCGCTTCCCTGAAAAATCAATTCCCCGCGCGACCTCTGCCGCCGTGGAATGAAACCCGAACATGCTTGTAATGCCGGTCATAGCCAGCAAGGTGTAACATCCTTTGCCCCTGACATCCAGCGCATTACCTGCCCCAAATCAAATGCTTTTGGCCCTGGCTGCACTTTATCCCTCCTCCTTGGCGTCCGCTGAAAATTCGCATCGGCCCCGCCACCGCCGTCAGACTGTGCTTCCGTCGGTTACTGGCTTTTCTTCTCCGCCGATTCATCGCGCACAAACTGCACCAGCACCGCCGCAATGATCATGCAGATGCCCCCGGCCACCACCGCCGCCAGCCGGTTGTTGCCGAGCACATGGTTCATCACCCAGCCGAAACCCAGCGAAGCGCCGATCTCCGGCAGCACGATGAAGAAATTGAAAATGCCCATGTATACCCCCGTGCGCGCCGGCGGCAGCGAACTCGCCAGAATGGCGTATGGCATCGACAAAATACTCGCCCACGCAATCCCCACCCCCGTCATCGAAGCCAGCAACATCCACTTGTCATGAATCACCGATACCGACAGCAACCCCGCCGCGCCACACAGCAGACACACCGTGTGAATTGTCTTGCGGCTGAATCGTTCCGCCAGCGACACCAGCAGGAACGAGAACACAAACGTCACCACCGAATACATCGAGAAACACAGCCCGCCCCACTCGATGCCCGAGGAATAAAGCGTGGACTTCTCATCTACCGCCCCAAAAACATTACGCGCCACCGCCACCGGGAAATAGAGCCACATGCAGAACAGCCCCAGCCAGGTAAAAATCTGCACCCACGCCAGCCGCTTCATCGTGGACGGCATCTCCTTGAGTGCCGACAGAACCTCACGCGTGCTGCCCGCCAGCCCGCTCTTCTGCGCCCTCATGCGCTTGAACTCCTCCAGATTTTCCGGCGGATATTCCTTCGTCGTAAACACCGTCCATAACACCGCAATCAAAATGGCCGCCGCCCCCACGTAAAACGAATAGCGAATCGTAATCGGAATCGTGTGCCCCGTTCCCGAGGAACTGTCCAGGTGAAACCAGTTCGTCATCATCCACGGCAGCGCCGAAGCCACCACCGCCCCCAGCCCGATGAACAGGCTTTGCACGCCATATCCCTGCGTGTGCTGCTCATCCGGCAGCATGTCCGCCACCAGCGCCCGCAGTGGCTGCATGGAGATATTAATGGAGGCATCCAGAATCCACAGCAAACCCGCCGCCATCCAGAGCGTTGAGGAATTCGGCATCAACACCAGTGCGAACGAAGTCAGCAATGCACCATAAAGCAAAAACGGACGCCGCCGCCCCAGCCGGCCCCACGTGTGATCGCTCACATTCCCGATGATCGGCTGTACCAGCAATCCCGTCAGCGGTGCCGCCAGCCAAAGCATGGGAATCTGGTCCGGTTTGGCCCCGAGATATTCGTAAATGGCGCTCATGTTCGCCATCTGCAATCCGAAGCCAAACTGGATCCCCAGAAACCCAAAACTCATGTTCCAAATCTGCCAAAAATTCAGGCGCGGTTTTTGCATGAGTCAGTATGTCGGTATGTGTATGTGCGTGTCAGTTGGTTTTGGTTCATTTGGCCGCCGCCGTCGTCACGACCGGGCGATGAAAAATGCGCCACTCAAACCCGTTGAGATGAATCCCCGGCAGGACGCCCCCACTGGCTTCCGGCACGCCGGAAATCTTGATCGGTTGGTAACCGGCCGTTTCCGTGAGGTCCACCTTGGCGTTCACGGGGCGGCTCGATAGATTGATCGCCACCACAAATTCATCCTGGTCATCGGCCCGCCGGAACGTCACCAACCGCGCCTCCTCCGAATTGTGCAGCCAATCCACGCGATCCGTCCGCAAGGCGGGATACTGCTTCCGCAGCTGGATCAGGTCATGATACACCTTCTGCAGTGGCAGCCGTTCCTTGGGCGCCCAGAAAATCGTCAGCTTGTCAAACAGCGCCGGATCGCCGGATTCCGTCGCATCCCCCACTTCCATGCCGTTGTACAGCAGCGGCACCCCATCCAGCGTGAACATCAGCGCCGAGGCGGCCAGCGCGCCGTTCAGGCCGTAGCGCGCCACCGCGCGGGCTTCGTCGTGATCATCCGTAATGCGCAGGTGCAGTGCGCCCTTCGGAAACCGGCTGTGATTTTCCTCCCACGTGTGGCGCAAATCTGCCGCCGGGGCATCGTGGATCAGTACCCCGTTGATCGTGGCCAGCAGCGGCCAGGAATAATCAATGTCAAACGCCTTCACCAGCAGCTCGGGCTTGCTCGCCTCCGCCAGCATCATAATGTCCGGCTTCACCTTGGTCAGCTCATCGCGCACCTGTTCCCAGAAATCCGTCGGCACCATGTAAGCCACATCGCAGCGGAACCCGTCCACATCCGCCTGCTTGATCCAATACTTCAGCATGTCCGTCATGTACGTCCGCAGCCCCGGGCTGGCATAATTCAGCCCTGCCACATCCGTCCATTCCGGCACCGGCGGAATCACGTGTCCCGGCGCGTCCTGCTTGTAAAAATCCGGGTGCGCCATCATCACACTGTCCCACGCCGTGTGGTTCGCCACCAGATCCATGATCACTTTCATGCCCCGCTGATGCGCCCCGGCCACCAGTTGCTTGAAATCCTCCAGCGTCCCGTAATTGGGATCCACCGCGTAATAATCCTTGATCGAATAGGGACTGCCAAACTCACCCTTGCGAAATTTTTCACCGATCGGATGAATCGGCATGATCCATAGGATGCCCACGCCCAGATTTCTCAAGCTGTCCAGATGTGCCGTCACCCCCCGCAGATTTCCCGCCGGGGAAAAATCGCGCGGAAAGATTTCATAGATGGTCCCGCTGCGCAGCCATTCCGGCGAAGGCCGGGCCGGCACCGCGGCCAGACTCGGGTCAGCCTGCGCCGGCAACAGTCCCAGGCAGACCGCCGCCAGCGAAGCCCACGATTTGAGGGGAGCACGAAAAAATGACATGGTAGTTATATACTCGTTGGACCAAACCGGCGTAACCGCACGATGATGCGGTCCGCGCGTTCAATTCTGCGGAGTGCGGGCCGCCAGCCACAGCATGTCCTTGTCAGTTATGCTGCAACTGACCTGCTGAACCGTCGCGAAAGTAACGTTTTGGTGGGTGGTCATGACCGAGTCCACCCATTTGTGAATCTCGGAATGGCCGTCGGCAAAACCCAGGCCGCAAGCCCCGCCATGCTGGCAGCCCGGCAGTTCCGTGAATTTGGTGGTGGCATAGCTCGAAGTGTACATGAGCGCATCATCCACGCTGTCCGGATGCTCATCCGAAATTACCCAGCAATCACTCGGGCCGGGGGTGTGAAAATCCGACGATTTCTTGACCACATACCATTGCGTCCAGCCAAAAGGATTGCCGGGCTGGTTGTATTTGTCGCCATCGCCAATCGCCCCGTTCATCGCCACGCTGCGCACCCGGTGGTCCCACCCCTGCGTCCGCTGGGCGCCACTCACATAATTCGCCGCCGGACAGGCAAACACCTTGGCTGATTTGCCCAGAAACGATCCCAGCAGCGAATACTTGTCATTCAGCACGTAGTCAATATTGGTGTTATTAAACCCCGTGCCCCAGTCCACCGTGCCGGCAATCCAGGATGGATTCGAACTGTTGGCCGGAAAAAACGTGGTGCTATTGACGTGCGGATCGCTGTTGATCGCCAGACGGTCGCCGTTATCGCCGGAATACATGACCCAGGCCAGTAACAACTGCCGCTTGTCACTCATGCAGGAGGCGGCCGCCGCGCGCGTTTTGGCTTTGGCCAGGGCGGGCAGCAGCATGGCGGCAAGAATAGCGATGATCGCAATAACCACCAGCAGTTCAATCAGGGTAAAGGCAGACCGGCGAGTTTTCATATTTGTTTATCTTTGCCTTCCGCCGGGCGGCCCCACGGCCGCCCGGACGGAAGACTGTTTTAGACTTTCGTTACCTCAGGGCTTCACGAGGCGGAAGAACGCCTTGCTGCTGGCCGGCCAGTTAGTTTGGCTCACAAACCCGTTGGTCGAGAAGGATCCGTTCGTCCAAGAGTTACCGTCGGTGCCCGTCACATCCTGCCAGGTGCCGCCCGTCAGATCGCTCTTCACCTGCAATTTCAGACCGGGACGGCCCAGCCAGGTCACCGGGACCGTGCTGCCAGCTTTGGCCCCCACGGCCAGGCGGCCATCCGCCGTTGTGGTCGCGGTGAAGTACGGTTCCGAATACATCGTCGCAAAGGTATCCTGCTGCAGCGGATACGGATTGAATCCCGTGGCACGCACCACCCGGTAATGATTCATGCCATAGCCGGCTTCATCATCCGCAGGTCCGCCATTGCCATTGATGCCAATGCCATACTTGTACTGGAAGGCCGGCGAGGCACCTTTGGGAATCACGATCGTATTCGAGAATATGCCGCTGCCCACCGGCGTTTCAAACAACTGATAACCGGCCGGCGCATTGGCCGGATTGATGCCACCGTACCAGGGATACCAGTTGGAAAACTGGCCGTTCACGAACACATTGTCCGACGTCGGATCAAACACATGCGCATCCGTTCCCACCGCGCCATTCATGTTGATCACGAAACTCACCGGCGTATCCGCCTGCAACACGTCATTGCCCAGCTGATCATTGAAATACACCGCCGGCAGGTTGGTGATGCCCACGGCCGCCGCCGCTGATAGCACATAGCTGCGGTTGCCGCCACCGGTGGACAGCGGGGACTCCCACGTGGAATCGTTGAAATTGAACTTGTAACCATCCGTCACCCCCGCGTGATCAATGATCGTCACGATCGGGCTGTAATAAATGTTCGTATTGGCGGCCGTCGGATTGTTGGTCAGCGGATCGGCCCCGCCAGTCCAGTTGTTGAAATCGCCCCGCACATCAATCAGCATGCCCGGGGTGAACTGGCCGTTGGCGGTGTAGACCGACATGTCCACCGCGAACACAATCTGATTGGTCACCACTGCCGGCGCCGGTGCTCCGGCAATCCAGCGGCCGTTGGGCAGATCCAATTGGAACTGCACCGGCGCGTTATTAGTGGGAGTCGTGAAGGTGCCATTGGCCCCGCCATTGCCGAAATCCGCGCCAAAGTTGACCTCGCTCCAGGTGTTCGGGGTGCGGAATTTGAAACCATGCGTCCCCGCCGTTGCCACCACATAGGTAACCGTATAAACCCCGCCGCCGGCACTCGTCATCTGCGCCGCCGCATCACTGCCCCAGTTCGGACTCGTAAAATCACCGGTGACTTCCCAGGCCATGTTACCCGGATCGGCATAACCCACGCGATTGACTCCCGGAGACCAGCCATCGTTAACCACCCCGGGAAAAAAATTAATGGTGCTGTTGCCGCTGGCGTCATACTTCAGCTGCATATTATTGCCCGGCCAGTAATTGTTCCAAGTACCGTCCGTGACCTTCAAGTTTTCATAGCTTCCTGCCGTGCCGCCGGTGATGGCGAAGGTGTATTGCGTTGGTCCACCGCTCATCGCCGTGGCGCTGGGGTTGGCCCAGCTGTTGTAATCGCCCACCGCATAATACGGCTGGGCCTGGGATTTCAGAACCAGCAGCCCGGCCAGGGCCGCTAAGCTCAGAATTTGTTTCTTGGCAAGTGTCGTCATATGGTTTGAACTGGATTGGACCCCGACTGTCAGGACATCGACAGTGCTGCACAAATTCGTATGCCAGTACGGCCAGGGATTGATACTATCCTAGTCCACTTTGACCAGACTTCCATCGCATCTTTGTGCGGTAGGCGTTCCTCCGGGAGCCGGACGGCAAAACCCCTGTAAAATCAAGCTGAAATGCCCGCCGCTTATCCCCGCAGATACTTCACCACCGCCTCCGTGCGGGAGTGAACATGCAGTTTTTCATACACCGTCCGCACATAACTGCGCACCGTATCAATGCTGATGTTCATCCGGTCGGCGATTTCCTTGTAAGCATAGCCGTTCGCCAGTTGATCCAGAAATTCCCGCTCCGCCGGCGTCAGCTTGGCCAGCGGCGAGGCCGCCCCCGTCGGCTTGGAAAAGAAACTCACCACCCGCCGCGCCAGCTGCGGCGTCATTGGCGACCCGCCGTCAAACACATCGCGGATCGCCTCCAGCAATCGCGCCGACGCCGTCCGCTTCAACAGATACCCGCTCGCCCCCGCCCGGAGCGAATTGAACAGCGAATCGCTGTCCTCATACACCGTCAGCATCAGAAACTGCACCGTGGGATGCGCCGCCTTGAGCTGGCGCACACATTCATATCCCTTCATCCCCGGCAAATTGATATCCATCAACACCACGTCCGGCAGCACCTTCGGAATCTCCTTCAACGCCGTCTCCGCATTGGCATAGCCACCCACCAGCTTGTAACCCGGCGCGCGCTCAATCAGCGCCGACAGGCTCGCCAGAATGCCCTCATCATCATCTACAATGGCAACTTTGATCTGCATAAATATGGGAAGTAAGGTAAAAGTAGATTGGCGCTCGCATAACTTCAACGCCGGAAATGGATGTTCGATGTTCGATGTTGGATGTTCGATGTTGGATGTTGGATGTTTCCCCAGTTTGGACCCCATCACCCCGGAAATTTCACCCGGAACTCCACCCGCGTCCCCTGGCCTGGTTCCGTCGTAAAGGTAAGCTGCCCCCCCACCGCCTCCGCCCGGCGACGCATGTTCTCCAGTCCGTTATGCCGCCCGTTCGTCGCCGCCGAAGTCAGGTCAAACCCCTGCCCGTCATCCGCAATCACAATCGCCAGTTCCTGGTCCGCCACCTTGACCTGCACATTCACCACCGTGGCCCGCGAATGTTTCAACACATTGGTCAGCGCCTCTTTGCCAATCAGAAAAATGTTATGCCGCACATCCGGCGGCAGCGCCTGCGCCGGCAGATCCGGCGGAAAATCCAGCCGGCAGCGCGTATTCCCGGCCGAAAAAGTCTCATTCGCAAAATGCACCAGGTAATCCACCAGACTCTGCAGCGTGTCACTCCCCGGCCGCACCGCCCACACGATTTCCTCCAGCGCCAGCACCGTCTGGTCCGCCGATTGCGCGATCTTTTCCGCGTGCACCTCCACTTGCGCCGGATTATGCCGGTCCGCCTGCAACAACCCTCCCAGCAGCGAAATGCGCGTCAGCAGCGACCCCAGTTCGTCATGCAAATCCTGCGCAATGCGCGTCCGCTCCTGCTCCAGCGCATGCTGTTTTTCCATCCGCTGCAACTGGAGTTGGAACTTCCGCTTTTCCACCACCCGCACCGAAAACACCAGCATCCCCAGAAAACCCAGCGCCAGCCCCCCGTCAAACCACCACGTCTGCCAGAAATACACCACCACAAAATCGTTGAACGACGTCGCCACCGCCATGTCGCTGAAAATCCATCCGTTGCCGCCGCCATCATGCCGCAGCCGGATCTCGTCAAAACACGCATTCGCCTTGAACTTGGTCGTGATGCTTTCCAGCTGGTTTTCCGCCGTGGCCCCATGCGTAAGGTTCGGATCCAGCCACACTGTCACCATGGCATCCGCCCCGGGAATATATTGCACCCGGAAGACAATCGTCTTGTCGTGATTATGATTCGGCAGCTCGTAGGGCTGGAATTCCCCCAGCCGGGAGGCCTCCGGATGCGCTGACCGCAGATTGAATTCGCCCGCCAGCCGGTTGGATGGCCCGGTCTCCGAGGTATACGCCGCCGAATACCCCCATGCCTCCAGCGCATTGCCCATCCCCAGCCGGTACTGGTTGGTTTCCACCAGTTGAAACAAAGCCAGATACGGCTCGTTGGAAACATCCGAAAGCGGATCCACATGAAACTTGAAGTACAGTACATCGGCGGACTTGCCGTCCCGCTTCACCTTGCCCCCCAGAATATCCGCCCCCGCCCCCGCCACATGGACCACCCGCGAACCCGGGTCGCTCCACAAAATGGTCGCCCGCGCCGGCAGGCAAACCCAAAGCGCCAGCAGCCAGCCGGCATACAAGGCAGGATAACGGGGCATGGAAAAAGTATGCCGCCGCCGCCCGGCCGGCACAAGCGGCATTCCTAACGACCCAACCCACCGCACATTTATGCGGTTGTCAACCCGCCTGATATTTGCGAAAGTAAAATTTATGAATCCCCCTGCCCTGTACTCCAGGCTGGTTTTTGTATTTCGCGGCCCGCGCCACGATGGATTCGTCCCCTGCTGCTCCCCCGTTTTTTTCAGCCCCATAACCTTGAATTTATCCCCCAACTGACCATCTGCATGTTGCTCCGCCCATCCAATTCCAGGAAAATTCCCCCCGTTTCAAGGTTGTCAGTTCCTTTTCCCGTCGCTCCGGTGCGTACTTCCCGTTGGCCTGACGGACCCGCTGTGTGGAGGTATGCCCGCAACTGTCAGGTGACCACCCGGTCACCTGCGCCAAAGCTGCGGAAGGAGGCGCAGGGCCTGCGGACGTATCACCCACTGCTTCCCTGCCGGGCCGGGTCATCGGCAAATTGACCCGGCCGGCATGGTTGATCCACTCAGACTGGCCGCCTGCCCCCAGGCCTTCGGTTGACCACGAATCGCCCCTTCGTTGCTTGCAACCGTGGCGAGCCATGCCCGGCCACTGACGGATTTCTTGACCTGAACCCCCAAAGCCGCTAGACCTTACACCGCTATTTATGGCAACCAAAACCATCATCAAACCCGCCCAATCACCGGCCGCTGTCGGCCCTTACAACCATGCTGTGCGCGTTGGCGACCTGCTGTTCTCCGCCGGCCAGATCCCGCTCAATCCGGCGGACGGCACCCTCGTGGCTGGCGACATCAAAGCCCAGACCGAACGCGTGCTCCAAAACGTCAAAGCCATCCTGGATGACCAGGGCCTTACGTTCAGCAACGTCATCAAAAGCACCGTCTTCATGACCAACCTCGCTGACTTCGCCGGTATGAACGAAGTGTACGCCAAGTATTTCACCGAGAATTTCCCGGCCCGCTCCACCGTTCAGGTGGCCGCGCTGCCCAAGGGCGCGAACGTGGAAATTGAAATCATCGCCCACTTCTAACCCCTGACCGCGGTTGCCCCGTGAAAAAATCCTGGCGCGAAAAACTGGCCAACGACAACGGGCTGCCCAAAGTCTGCGAAGTGAGCGGCGGCCAGGGCCCCCGTTCCGGCACCGGCCGCATGGTCATTGCCGCGCCCCGCGAAGTGGATGCCCTCATGAAAAAGGTGCCGCGCGGCCGCCTCACCACCATCAACGAACTCCGCGCCGCGCTGGCCCGCCAGCACGGCGCGGACTTTGCCTGCCCCCTCACCACCGGCATCTTCTCGTGGATCGCCGCCCACGCCGCCGCCGAGGCCGCCAGTGAAGGCCAGAAACGCATCACTCCCTACTGGCGCACCCTGAAAGCCGGCGGCGAAATCAACCCCAAGTATCCTGGCGGCGTGGACGATATCGCCCGCCGGCTGGCGGCCGAAGGCCATCGCATCATCGCCAAAGGCAAACGCCGGGTCGTCGCCGATTTCGATAAAAAACTATTCGCAGGCTTCTAAAACCCCGGCCGGAAATGTATGCTGGGAAGGTTCAATGGGCCGTTGGATTAACCGGCCGGCCCATTGCCAAATCACATGCCAAACATTGTTGATGTGTTCATCCTCCTTTCCCTCGGCGCCGCCGCCGGCTTTTTCATCGGCTGGCTGCTCGGCACCCGCAAAGCGGCTGCACCCGCCGCGCCCGCCCCCAACGCCAATGCCGGCCTCGAAACCGAACTGCGCCAGCAACTCGCCCAGCGCGAAACCGACCTCGCCCGCACCCGCGATCAGTTGACCCAAAGCCAGACCGCCCTGGCCACCGCCCAGGCCAACCAGTCCGCCGCCGAAAAAATGCTCGCCGGCCAGAAAGAACTGTATGCCCAGGCCCAGGCCGACGCCAAGGCCGCCCAGGAAAAAGCCCTTGCCGACCTCCGCGACACCTTCAAAGCCCTCAGCGCCGATGCCCTGAAACAGTCCGCCCCCGAATTCCTCCGCCTCGCCGAGCAAAGCTTCGGTAAATTCCAGGAAACCGCCAAGGGCGACCTCGCCCAGCGCCAGGAAGCCATCAAAGGCCTCGTCGAACCGCTCAAACAGCAGCTCGATAATTATCAGCGCAATTTGCAGCAGAACTCGGCCGCTCAATCCTCCACCCTCGGCGAAGTTAAAAAACAGCTCGAACTCCTCTCCCAGCAGAGCACCACCCTGGCCCAGGAAACCCAGCAGTTCCGCCTCGTCCTCCACTCCAACCAGGCCCGGGGCCGCTGGGGTGAGGAAACCCTGCGCCGCGTCGTCGAAGCCGCCGGCATGAGCGCCCATTGCGATTTCACCGAACAGTCGCAATCTGAGGACAAGAAGCCCGACCTCGTCGTCCGTCTGCCCGGTGACCGTTTCATCATCGTGGATGCCAAGGTCCCCGACCTTGATTTCCTCACCGCCCTCGAGAGCGCCGACGCCGTGAAACGCGCCGACTCCCTCACCGCCCACGCCGCCAAATTAAAAGCCACCATCAAGGCCCTCGCCGACCGTGATTACCCCAGCCAGTTCCCCAACGCCCTCGACTACGTCGTGCTCTTCGTCCCCGCCGAATCCCTCTTCAGCGCCGCCTTGGAAGGCGACCGCGACCTCATCATCTGGGCCGCCGAAAAGCGCATCCTGCTCGCCACCCCCGCGTCCTTGATCGCCCTGCTCCGCTCCGTCGCCGTGAGCTGGCAGCAACACGCCCAGACCGAGAACGCCCAGAAAATCGCCGAAGCCGCGCAACTCCTTTTCACCCGCGTCGTCACCTTCACCGAACATCTGGAAAAAATCCGGGGCGGCCTTGAAACCGCGAACAAAGCATTTAATCAGGCCGTCGGCAGCTACGAATCCCGCGTCCGCCCCGCCGGCGAAACCCTCCAAAAACTCGGCGCCGCCACCGGCGCCAAAGAACTCACCGAACTCGCCCCCCTCGACGCCACCCTGCGCCTAACCTCTAGCTGAGGCGGGAGGCAAACACTGGAGTCTGGATATCGGATGCGGGATGGATGGGAATCTTGATATATCTTGATAAAGCTGGATTTAAAGGGAAATTCGCGCAGTGGATTCCGATTTTGGGTCATGGGAGCAATAACGGCGGGCATCAGTTGGCTTTCGGCATCATGCGGTCAAACTTAAAAGCGTGTTGTCCAATATCCGGGATTCTTGATATACCTTGATTTTTGCGAAAACAAAAGGGTTTGAACGTATAATTGCAGGAATACGATGGCATCGGCGATAAGGTTTGTGCTTCATTTATATGGGGTGGCACGGCAGTTCCAGCCCTACCGGTCAGAGTCCCGGCGGTTCTTTCTGGGGGTACCAATCGCATGCTGGAATTACCTTGATAAGGCTTGATTTGGCTTGAATTACGTTGATTTTGTCGGATTGGTGGCTGGTGTATGGGAATGACGGAACGGTTCTGCAAAGGCAATGCCGGGCGGTTTTCAAGGGCCAAAAGCGGCCAGGGGTGGGCGACCGTGAGCCGGTGAAGCCGACGAGCTGGCCGGTCGGATGTGACCACGCGCTGACGTTCACGGCAATGCGTGGCGCAACCTGGCAGGCGGGCTTCCGGCCCGACGGGAAAGTCCACTTTGTGAACGTTCACAAAGTAAATATAGCACAGGTTTTCAAAAGTCAAACCAGCCTAACGCTGGGTCCATTTTTTGGGGGGAGAAAACGGCTCAACGCGCATTACACCTAAACGGGCGCCCCCCTCTTTGCGCCTTACCGTCTTCGCGTTAAATCCGAGAACATGCCCCAATCCGATCTCCCGCCTCGAAGATCAAACCAAATCAAACCATTTTGCAGGCCCCATATCCTCAGCGCCGACCTGGCTGCCTGACGCCCCACCCACCGCCTTCCCGGCTGCCGCCATTTTGTTTACATCCACATTGACAAAAACTGGTTTCCTTCCATCCTCAAAAAGTTACAACCATGACCGACCGCCAAGACGCGGCCGACTCCCTGGCAGACAACTACAAATATGCAAACCATCTCTGAGCTGAGCGGATTTTTAGGCGCGACCTTTGCACTCGGATTTTTTGTGGCCGATGTCCTGGTGGCCATCGGGGTGTATCGGGATGCGACCGCGCGACAGAAAGCCGGTAAGCAGCTCATGATCCTGACGCCCGGCTACTGGTCCTGCGTGTGTCTGGTCACCTGTCTGGCGGGGCTGGCGTTGTATTGGGTGGCTCACTATTCCACCTTCTCCAAAATCAGCGACGACGATAAAAAAGGCTAACCAGCATAGTGGTGCGTGAGCGTCCGTTTGGAGTTCCGCCTTTAGGCGGCGGGCATGCGGGGGGACCGGCTGAAGCCCGAACCATGCAGTTGAAAACATTTCTTAACCACGGATGCACACCGATAGACACGGATGCGAAGGCACTGCTGGACTTAAAAAAGTAGCCCCAATGAGTGAACCATGGATATCGGTCATAAATCGCGTTCATCCCCGTCTTTATCTGTGTTCATCTGTGCCCATCTGTGGTTGAACTGCATTGTTACGGCTGAAGCCGGAACACCAAACCTATGAGCTGGTGGGATTGCCCGGACTTTTGCAATGACGGGAATCAAATACTTTTGCCCCAAGCCAATCATTCGCATGCGTGGCGCGGCCGCAGCAAGCCATCCGAAGCCTTGGGATACGCCACCCAGAAAAAGACCAGCACCACGGCGACGGTGAGCGAAACACCGCTCCAAAAGAGCGTCCAGTTCGCGCCTTCCGGCCGGCCGCAGACGGTAAACCAGGCCCCCATGCCGAGATAACCGATCAGGTTCCCCACCCCGTTGTTCATGAGCGTCATCAAGGCCTGGGCCCGCGCGCGCCAGGCCACTTCCACGCGCTGTTCCAAGTAGATCTGGCCGGTGATGAAGAAATAGACAAACGACACCCCGTGCAACGACACCCCCGCCAGCAGCCAGTATTTGCTGTCCACCGCGCTCAAGCCAAACCGTACCACCCCCGCGGCCAGGCCCAGGGCAAAGATCCATTTCAGCCGCCATTTCAGCAGGAACGCCCCCACGGTAAACATGCCGATAATCTCCGTGATCTGGCCCAGCGACATCCACGCGCTGGTATGAGTCAGCCCCAGCTGCTGCATATGCGCCGGGGAATAAGGATAAAACGCCGCGATCGGAATCGCGTACAGCGCGGTGGTGATGAATACCACGCGATGCTCCGGATTGCGGAGCAAAGTGAGCGCGTCCAAGCCGAGCCGCTCATGCCAGGTGAGATTGGCCACGGCCGGCGGCGTTTCCAGTTCCGGCAGGCAATAAGTGAATCCCGCCACGAGCAACCACAACACCGACCCGGCAAACCCGGCCAGCGCAGAAGTGTCCGCCCCCAAGGCGCTCACCAGCCAGCACCCGGCCATCCAGCCGATCGTGCCCATGGCGCGCACCGGCCCGAATTCCTTTTTGGCATCCTTCAGCCGGCTGAAGACAATGGTACTGGCGATGCTCCACGAGGGCGCGGTACAGAAGGCGTGCAGTTGAATCAGCGCCAGCACCAGCCAGGGATTCAAGTTAAAATGAATGGCCGCGCTGGCGATGGCCATGGCGATGGCCGTGGCCACGGACAATCCCCGCAACACCTTCACCGGCGAGGCATGACGGTCCGCCATCGCCCCAAACATCAGCGGCGAAACGAAAGCCGCCAGCGCGGCGGTGGCAAACGCCAGCGGCTTCAGATGATGCATGCCATGCGCGTCCAGCACCGTGCCCAAAGGCACAAACCAGGCGGCCATGGCGGCCCCCTGGATGAAGAACAGCCCCATCAACTCGAAATATTCCGCCCGCTGCAACGTCTTGAACACGCGCAAGGAACTCATGAATGGCGGCAAAATTCAAGCCCAGAGCGCAAGGTTGGCAACCGGCCTTGCCTCCTCGGCAGATAAAAAATTCAGCAGCCGGGGCCGGGACGGAAAAATATTGCCCGGCGCCCCATTGACGAAAAAGGCCACCCAAAAACAACCTTGACATAAGACGCACCATTTTAAAGCATTATGACATTGTTGGGCGTTCCCAGCGGAACGGGCAAAATCCAAATGAATTATAAGGCAAAGAAAAATATGAAAACGGCACATTGCAAATTCATCCTGTCTTTTATGGCCGTGGCCGGACTGGCAGCTTCCACGGAAGCAACCCTTACGCCGGTGACGGTCTCGTGGAATTCCGGTTACAAGCTGCTGAACACGGACGGCAATGCGAACGACACCTTTGCCCAGTTCATCTCCGGCTCCCACCCGTTTGTGGACGCGTTCAATTTCGATTCGCTCACGACCAACATCCTGAACACCCTCACCACCAGCAATATCAGCATCGTTCCAGCCACGATTGTTCAAGGCGGCGGAGGCTTCGGCTACCCCGTCGGCAATTACACCACTGGCATCGGCGCCCTCAACACCATCATGGCCAACGGACTTCAGGGTGGCAGCGGAGTTGGCGCCATGGATTTTGAGCTTACCGGTTTGACTCCCGGAACGACCTATGAGATCGAGCTTTTCGCCACGACCTCCGCCGAGAACCTGGCCGGAACCGTTGAGGGGCCAGGCACCGCGGGCGCTGGCTGGTTTGATACTGGCACGTTTACAGCCTCGGCCGCCACCGAGGTGTTTGATATCACGGGCGGCAACAATAACGAAGCCAACCTGGTCCTGGTCACCCAAGTGCCCGAGCCGGCTACCTTGGCCCTCGCCGGTACCGGTCTCGCCGGCTTGCTGGCCCTGCGCCGGAAAAAGTAATCGAATCAATATCCGCCAACCCCGGTGATCACCCTCACCGGGGTTTTTCATTTATCCGGGAGGCGGTTTCAGGGCAGCGTTAATCCTCTGGTTAACCTTTCATGAATTCGCACCGGCGCATGAGCGCTGCCTTGACCTTTGGCGCAGGCAATTTATGATTATCTCCGACTTTTATGACAAAAATTCAAAGCATTGAGGCGCGCGAGATTCTCGACTCACGCGGAAACCCCACCGTGGAAGTGGATGTTACTCTGAACAGCGGCGCCTTCGGCCGCGCCGCCGTCCCCAGCGGGGCCAGCACCGGCGAACACGAAGCCGTGGAACTTCGCGACGGCGACAAGAAGCGCTATCTCGGCAAGGGCGTCACCAAGGCCGTCAAAAACGTGACCAGCAAGATCGCCCCGGCCATCATCGGTTTGGACGCGGTAGACCAGTTGACCTTGGACCGCACCCTGATCGAACTGGACGGCACCGAAACCAAGTCCAAGCTCGGCGCGAATGCCATCCTGGCCGTTTCGCTCGCAAACGCCAAAGCCGCCTCCGCCGCCCTCGGCCAGCCGCTCTTCAAGTATCTCGGCGGCCCCAACGCCAAGGTCCTCCCCGTGCCCATGGCCAACGTCATCAACGGCGGCGCGCACTCCGACGCCCCCATTGATTTCCAGGAATTCATGATCCAGCCGCACGGCCTCCCCACTTTCAGCGAAGGTCTGCGCGCCATCACTGAAATCTTCCACGCCCTCAAGAGCGTGCTCAAGAAGCGCGGCCTCTCCACCGCCGTCGGCGACGAAGGCGGTTTCGCCCCGAAACTGGATAGCGTGGAAGACGCCATCGAATCCATCCTCAAGGCGGTGAAAGACGCCGGCTACAAGCCCGGCAAGGAAATCTTCCTGGCGCTTGACGTGGCCAGCTCCGAGTTCTACAACAAGGACGGCACCTACACCTTCAAGAAGTCCACCGGCAAGACCATCACCGGTGAAGAGCTCGTGAATTACTACGCCGAACTCGTCTCCAAGTACCCGATTGTTTCCATCGAAGACGGCTGCGCCGAAGGCGACTGGAAGCACTGGAAGCTGCTCACCGACAAGATCGGCGACAAGGTACAGCTCGTCGGCGACGATCTGTTCGTGACCAACGTGAAGTTCCTGCAAAAGGGCATTGATACCGGCACCGCCAACTCGATTCTCGTGAAGGTGAACCAGATCGGCTCCCTCACGGAAACGCTGGACGCCGTCAGCCTCGCGCAGACGAACAAGTACACCGCCGTCCTGTCCCATCGCTCTGGCGAAACGGAAGACGCGACGATTGCCGACATCGCGGTGGCCACGAACTGCGGCCAGATCAAGACCGGCTCCCTGAGCCGTACCGACCGTACCGCCAAGTACAACCAATTGCTCCGCATCGAACAACTGCTCGGCAAGAATGCGGTGTACGCCGGTTTGACCGCCCTGAAGAAGAGCTGATCACCGGTCAAAAGATTCGTATCTTTACACCAAACCGCCCCGGGAAACCGGGGCGGTTTTTTTGATGCGGCCAACCGGCAAAGTCGCGGCTTTGGCAGTGGTTCTGCAGCTCCAAGCACCCGGATGCGTATCAGGTCTTTCCCGTACAAGGGTCCGAACCAATTAGCGGAGGCACCAAGTTGCTATCACTTGATTCACAAGCAGATCAGCGCATTTTCCGACCGCCAACGATTCACCCTCAAAAACCCGTTTTTATCCCGCCCGGACAAATACCAGTTGCGAGCCTCCGGTTCCGTGATAAATTGCCCATTAGAAATGATTTACATGAAAACACTACTCCTACTCCCCCTCGCATTCGTCGTCACCACCGGCCTGCAGGCCGAGGAAGCCGCCTTTCAGGCCTCCCTCACGCCGGATATCGCCATTTATCCCCGCACCACGGAAATTCACGGGCTCTCCCTGAACATCTGGGGCGAGAATCCGCAGCAAAGCCTTAACCTCGGCTTCGTGAACGGTAGCACCGGCGACAGCGGTGGCCTGAGCTGGGGTCTGGCAAATTACTCCGACACCTACACCGGCGTGGCGTGGGCCTGGGTCAATTACAGCAAAGTGAAATTTACCGGGTGGCAGGATGGCCTGCTGAACATCTCCCAGGGTAATTTCATCGGCCTGCAATCGGGCTGGATCAACGTGGCGGAAGAATTTCACGGCCTTCAGCTCGGCCTGCTGAATTACTCGGAAAACCTCAACGGCGTGCAGGTGGGTTTTATCAATGTGGCGCGCAACAATCCGTGGTTCACGGAATTTCCGGACAAGCTGGCTACCGGCTTCCCGTTTGTGAACTGGTCGTTCTGATCATTTCATGACCCACAAAACTGGCAGCGGTTTCCGCTGCCAGTTTTTTCATTTCCAAGTGAAACCGCCGCGGACGGTGTTGACGCTTCTGTCCGTGCCGGTGACGTCCATTTCAAATAGACCACCGGCGGCATTGGTAAATTGCAGTTGCAAATAATTCTGCCCTAGGTTGGTGCCAAGCGGTGAGGCGGCATTCAGCAGCAGAACCGCGCCCGCCGGACTCCACGCAGCGGCTGAATAACTGCCCGCGATAACCACTTGCGGACTCGCACCAGGGCCTGAAAAAGACTCCGTGTAATTCGTACCAGCCAAGGCATAAACGGAAGTCACCGGACTGCCCGTCGCCGTCAGGCGAAACGTGTGGCCAGACCAGGCCGCTGGTGCCAGATTGGCGGCTGTTTGGAAAATGACATCCACTCCGTAAGGATATATCTGCGAACGGTCAAAACTCGCATTATCTGGAGAAAAAAAGTACACCTGCATATTTTGAACATTCACGCCAGCCATCAATACCGGGGCCTCATACTGAAAACTTAACTGCGCGGTTAGGGTAGAACTATAATAAGGTACCGGCGGATTCAAATCATAGGTATAATAGCCCACCCCGGAATTATTCATCGCATTGGTGGAAAATTGCGTAAAGGTATTGGGGCCGAAGCTGAACCATACGGTGGTGCCGTCAGGCGATAGGCCCGAAGCATTTAAACCCGCCAGGGACGAGGGCACCTGGCCTAGGGAGAACTGCATGACACCACTCGTAACGCTGCCATATGGGTTAGAAACTACCACGCGATATTGCCCAAAATTGGTGATCGCGAATGGTTCTAAGCTAATGAATGAATTGGTCTGTCCCGGCAAAGGATGGCCATTCAACAACCATTGAAAGGTCAGTGGCCCACTGCCGCTTCTTTGGAAAAATAGGAAGCCAGCACCCCCCAAGTAAACCGGCTGATTAGTAGTATAAGAAAGAATTACCGGCGGACCGGCCACGGTCAAGGCGGCCACGGTGCTGGTCACGCAGCCGTAATTATTGGATACCACGACAAAATAACCACCATTCATCAAGCCGCTGACCCCGGGGAAACTTAAAACCGGCCCGGTGGGTGATGAGATGGCGTTGGTAAAATAACCAGGATACTGAGGCGATCCAAATTCGGTGATAAAATACCAGATATAACTCAAGGGACCCGTCCCGGTGGCATTTACTGAGATTGTCGCCGTTCGCCCGGCGTTTACAATGGTGTTTTGCGGCTGGGTCACGATGGCGGGCGCATACGCCAGCGAGAGCAACGCCGGACTGCTGGTAATGCTCCCATACGGGCTGCTAACGATGACTCGATAATTGCCGGCATCACCGGTGCCGACCGAGGGCAACGACAACAGAAAGGCATTCTGCCCGGAAAGACTTTTGCCGTTGAGTTGCCATTGATAAGCCAGCGGACCGTCGCCGACGGCACCAACGCTGAATAACACACTGCCACCCATCAAGGAAAATTGGCTGGCTGGCTGGCTGGTAATGGCAGGCAGCAGGTTTTCATCCGCCACCAGCATGAGGTTCGATTGCATCGCGAAGGATAGCGTGGTTCGATTCGTGAGCAGGTTCAGGTTTTCATCCAGCCAACCGGAAAACACCCACCCAGCGGCGGGTACGGCGGTGACACTGTAATTTTTCCCGAGCTCCAGCCAGGCATTGGAGTAGTTGGGCGAGATGGTCCCCTGCCCGTTCACCAAAACCTGGAGCCGGTTGGTCACCACATAGTCCAGGGCCAGCGTATTGGTAAGCGATGCGTTACCGGCGGAGTCCTGCGCGAAGATTTGGAGCTGATTGGTGCCGGGAATGAGATTGAGCGCCGCCGACCAGTTGGTGAAACCCAGCGCATTCGTCCACCCGGTGTTGTTCAGTTGATATTGCACGTCCGCCACCTGCCAGTTATCACTCGCCCGGCCTTTGACGGTAAATACGCTGTTGCTCCACCGCTGGCCGCTGACCAGATTCGTCACGGTCAGGACCGGTCGGGTAACGTCCACGAAGTTGGCAGTCAAAACCAGATTGGAGGCCATGGTAAACGTCAGCGCCGGTTTGCTGCCGGTTACGCTGCCAGTCCAGTTGGTGAACACAAAACCAACGCCCGGTGTGGCCGTGATCGTGTAGGATTGCCCAACCGCCAGCAGGGCATTGCTATAATTCGGCGAAATGGTGCCAAGCCCCGTGGTCAGCAATTGCAACGGTGCCGACACCACGTAGTTGATGATGGTGGAATTGGTCAGGGATGCATTGCCAGTGGTATCCACGGCGTAGGCCTGAAAGGTGTTATTGCCGGGAATCAGCGTCACATTCGCCGACCAATTACTGGCACCGATGGCGGTATTCCAACCTGCGCCATTGATCTGGTATTGAACCCGGGCCAACTGCCAATTGTCGCTGGCCACGCCTTTGACGGTAAATACGCTGTTACTCACACGCTGACTGCTGACCAGATTCGTCACGGTCAAGCTGGGCCGGGTGACATCCACGAAGTTCGCAGTCAAAACCAGATTGGACGCCATGGTGAAGGTCAGCGCCGGCTTGCTGCCGGTCACACTGCCGGTCCAGTTGGCAAACGTAAAGCCGGCGGCTGGCATGGCCGTGATCGTGTAGGGCTGGCCCACCGCGAGGAGGGCATTGCCGTAGTTGGGAGAAATGGCACCGAGCCCCGTGGTCAGCAATTGCAATGGTGCTGATAGCACGTAGTTGATGGTGGTGGAATTGGTGTATGAATTGTTGCCGCCGGCATCCACCGCATAAACCTGAATGGTATTGTTACCGGGGATCAGTGTCACATTGGCCGACCAGTTGTTGGTGCCCGTGGCGGTATTCCAGCCGGTACCGTTGACCTGATACTGAACGCTGACGACCTGCCAGTTGTCGCTGGCGGTGCCATGAAGGTTAAACACGCTATTGCTCCAGTGCTGACCGTTAACGGGGGCGGTAATCACCACGGTCGGGCGTTGCACATCGGTGAAATTCGCCACCAGACCGGTGGTGGCTAGGATGCTTGTCAGGCTATTGGAAAACAACCACGTGGATGCCGGCAGCGCAAAAACGCAGCTGGTTTTATTGGTCAGCACCGCGCCCGGAATCACAATGGAATTGGATAAATAGCTAGGAGCGTCATTGGAGTCATATACTGTCGTCCTTACGACCGAAATATTAAGAAACTGCCAGTTGCTGAAGACAAAACCCGGCGCGGGGGCGGCGGTCATGGTGTAGTTTCGGCCCACCTCCAGCCAGGCATTGCTGTAATTGGGGGTAATGGTGCCAAGGCCTCGCGTCTGCAGAGTGAATTGATTGGTCACCACGCAATCCAACACCAGGCTGTTGGTGAGGGAAATGTTGCCGCTGTTATCCACGGCATAGGCGCTCAGGTAATTGGTACCGGGGCTCAGGCTCAGCGGCAGATTCCAGTTCGTAGCACCATTGGCCGGCATCCAATCGCCGCCATTCAGTTGCACCCACACATTGCTGATGGCCGGATTGGCCCCGGTGTGACCAGACAGCGTGAACAGGCTGTTGGTAATCCGCTGGCCGCTCACGAGATTGGTGATGGTCAACGTCGGCCGGAAATTGGCGGTGAACGAGGCTCCCAGACTCATGGTGGTATTTAAACCCGGATTGGTCCCAATGACGGTGCCATCACCGGAAGTCCAATTGGCAAACGCCGCGCCGGGCAATGGCACGGCGGTCAGGGCGATGGGCCCCGCAAGCGGCACCACTGAGCCATTTAAATTGGGTGTAACCGTCCCCGCCCCATTCGTCATGACCGTGAGATGGTCCGAGGCCGCACAGTAAAAGCTGACCGAACTGGTGGCCGAAGCATTGCCGGCGGCATCCACGGCATATGCCATCACGGCATAGGGTCGGACACTATTGAAGTTCAAGGGAAGAGGCCCGGTCATGTTGCTTTGCAATAGTTGGCAACTTTGGGCGTTGAAAACAGTACTCCACCGGAACCAGCCATTGGTGGCCGGCGTGGCCGCCACCCAACCCGATCCATTTAACTGACACCAAACCCCGGCGACCGCCAGATTGTCCGCCGCCACGCCGGAAACGGTGACGGCGGCATCGGCAGTGGCTTGCATGCCGGGTGTCGGGGTTGATGGTGAACCAGGAGGGGGGTTATCGCTGCCCGACAAAGCAAAGTCATGCGAGGCAATGTGCCGGCCGATTGTTGGCGGTGGCGAAGGGGGTAATCCAACATTATAAATTACGGGAATGTTCAGCACGGCATTTCGCGCGGGAGATGTGATGGACACCGTTGGCGGCACCTTATCTGCCGCCCAAGCGGGCTGGCTATGAAAAACGACTAATAACAGAGCCACCAGCCATGGCAAAGGGCAGCCAGACCATAGGTATTTGATTTTCATATTATTAGCCTTTACGCCGAATGCAATGGCATCATTGCACATTGGCCCAACGGCTGTCAAAAAATAAAACATTCAGATTGAGGCATTTCCAGCGTCGCCACAGCCAACAGAAATGGGAAGCCGCGTCCTGGTTTTAAATTTATGATTGCGGGATATTGCCCATCCACCGCTGCGGCCATTCGGCGTCAAAGTCCCCGCCTAATGGGGCGATTGCCGATTTAGGCTTCGGCTTGCCACATACAGCAACTGTGTTAGATTTCTTTTGTGAGCCAATTCTTCCGTCCCAATATTCAGCGCAATGGGCGTATTGCCCGGGGCGTGATCGGCTCGCTATGCCTGGTAGCCGGCATCATCATTGCGGGAGATTATTCTCTGTGGGGACTGGTATTGGTGGCTGCCGGTATTTTCGCCATCTTTGAAGCCATGCGCGGCTGGTGTTTTGCCCGCGCCTGCGGGATTAAGACGAAGATCTAATCAAGAGCGGGAAATAAACGCAGAGACGCCGAGAGCGCAGAGGGGAGCCGGAAAATCTTAAACCGGCCTGAACGACGCTATCAGTAAGTTTGATAAAATTTTCTCCGCGAAACTCTGCTTTCTCAGCGTCTCTGCGTTAAATTCCCCGTTCAGGCAAAGGCACCAAACAGGGCGCGCAGTTCTTCATCCACCATGGATTCATCGGCGAGGGTCTGGACAATTTCATCCCGCAATAGCACGCGATAGCGTTTCCGCAGGCGGTGGACGGCCACGCGGACGGCACCTTCCTCCATATCGAGCACCTTGGCGACTTCGCTTTGGGCGGACTCGGCTTTCCCGGCCATAAGAAAGGTCTTCAACTGTTCAAACACCTTCCCTTTGCCTTCGGCTTCGCATTCTTTTTGCAACCGCTCAATCACCTTGGCGAGCAATGCCAACGCCCACTCACGGTCGAAGGCTTTGTCGGGGCTGGGTTCGTTGGTGGCGGCGACCTGGAATTTGGTATCGGCCGTTTCCCAGTCGAGGGAAAGCGGCAGTTCGCCGCCGCCGCGTTTCTGGCGCTGGGTCTTCTTCCATTCGTTTATAAGAAAGTGTTTCAGCGAGGCGAGGAGGAAGGCGCGGAACCGGCCGCGCTCGGCATCGAGGCCGGCGAGGTAGTTTTTCTCGAGAAAACGGGCGAAGAAGGCCTGTACAAGGTCCTCGGCATCCTCTTTGCCGTAGCCGCGACGGCGGACATAGGCATAGAGCGGATACCAGTAGGTGTGGCACAGTTCCTCCAGCGCAGCGGTGGATTGCGGACCGGCGTGTTGACCGGCGGCGAGCACAACGGTCCAGCGCGTCGTGGCGAAAATATCGCCCGGCGTACTATTCGATGGAATGGAGGTCTGGCTATTCAATTCAGCGCGTTCATCCTAGCCGAGGCCGGGGTAAGTTGAAACACCGAATCTTAATTTTGCGCCGGAGCGCGGTTTGTCACAAACCGCAGCGTTCTGCCAGTCCATGCAACGAGGAATCATTCGACGCCTGCCGTGTACGCGACCCGCTGCGAGTTGGGACAACTCGCGCTCCGGCTGGGTTCCGGATTGGACGGTTATTGGCCTTTTACGTCGCCGGGAGGATTGGTGGCATTGTCCGGTCCCACCAGTTCCAAATAACCCTGATAGACATCGCCCGGGCTGTTGGTGATGCAAAAGAGCAGGCGCGGTTCGCCGAGCACCACGTCGAAGGGCGCGAACTGGGGCGAACCCGGGCGATGGTAATGGTATGACGGCGGGACGTTCCCCCGAATGGCCTGCAACCGGGTGCTGAAGCTGGCAGAATGGTTGGTTCTCACACGCAAAACCATTGGCTTGGCCCCGGGCATGGGCACCGGGTGACCGTACGGACTATTCGACGAGTCAGGTGCAATCACCAGAGCAGGAGGAGGCATTGGCAATCCGGTGGCCGGATCAATCATGGCAGGCGTTGCCGGCGGAAGCGGAACGGGCGTCAAATCGGCAGTCAAACGCAGACGGTTGGATTCGATGATGAGAACCTGCTGCTCTGGTGACAAGGTACTGGACAGGGCCGGCGGTGGGACTGGGGTGGTAGCTGGCGGCAAGCCCGTGAGCGGGTCGATAGCCGGTGGCAAAGCTGATGTCCGAGCGAGCTGAGCAGCCATGGACTGGCCGACGGCGGCGGTTTCTGGCGTCACCGGCACCTGCCAGGCAATGTTGTCCTCATAAAATACCGCCCGCCGCCCCGGCTGGTAAGGCTGATACCAGGAACTGTTGTAATCATAGGGACCGGCCGGAGTATTAATACTCCCGCTGCCGCCGCTGGCGGTGGCGCGCAAGGCGTAGCCCGGCGGCACCTTGGCCGAAAAGCCGATCATGGGCGTATTGCCACCGCCGAACACGTTTTGAATCTGGACGGTGACTTTGATTTTACCGGTGGCATCTGGCGGCTGGGGCGTGACGTGCTTAAATTGGATATAGCCGGTCAGCGCGCCGCCCGCATGATTGCGAACGCTAAAGACTTTCACGGGCGTGGCATCCCTCAGTTTGACCGGATGGCGGGTCAGGTTCGCCTCGATTTGCGTCTGGGCATCGGCGGCTTCGGCAGCACCAAAACCATCCTCTTCTTTGAACATCCAGGTAAATACCGAGGAGGTGCCTACCCCCCGCTCCGACCACGTGGTAAACAAACTGGAACCAAGATTCACCGTTTGGCCGTCCAGGCCTTTCACGAGGGCCGAAAGTTTTTCATCGGAAGAAACCTTCGAATCGGTCCAGACATCCACGGAACGGGTGTCGGTGGTGGTGCCAACAATCTGGTTGGTGGCGCGGCAAAGGACGATGATTTTTTGCGGTCCGCCGGCCATCGCGGACCAATAGCTTCCGCTGATCAGAAAAATCACCGCCGCCAGCACCAACGCCAATCCGCCGAAGGTGGCAACTGTGGACCGGCCATTCCGCTGGCTGGGCGAGGTGGCAGCGTCGCCCGGGCTGCGGGCAGCGCGTGATTGCAACCATTGCAGCCACACCGGCAAACCGCCGCCCAGAATGCATACAAACACCACCAACGCAGTGCTGATTGCACTGAGGTGTGTCAACAGGCCTTTGGCCCACGAAAGGAAGAATTGCACCGCCACCGGATCCTGCCCCATGGAATCGTACACGTGCGTGCCGGAGCCTTCGCCACCGAAGGCCATATAGCCGCTGGCCCAGCCACCGAGAGCGATGGGGGCAATGGCCCCGCCGCCAACGGCCAGCAGCAAGGCGAGGGCCAGTCCGCCGAAGGAAACCAGCCCCATGGCAAAACCGCCAAATGCAAAAACACCGGTCGCCATACCGCCCATGGCAAGCACGCCGGTGGCCATGCCGCCGATGGCCAGAACGCCTTGTGCGCGGCCACCAATGGCAATGATGCCCTTGGCCACCCGCGAACGGCCGGTATGCAAATCAATGCCGGTAGCCACGTGAATGAGCGGCAGTCCAAACAGGGTCCGCTTGGATTTATATTCGTAGCCTTGCAGATAGGCGTACCCGGGATATGGTGGCACCCCGGAACGGCCCGAACTGGTGATGGTTTCGACGCAGGTTTTGACTTCGCTGGCCTGCTGGAAGCGCAGCTCGGGACGCTGCTCCAAGGCACGCAGGACAACTTCGTCCAGACGGACGTCAATCTGAACCTTGCGTGATGGTGCCACTATTCGGCCGCCGGGAAGTTCGCCGGTGAGCATTTCGTAGAAGACGACGCCGAGGGAATAGATGTCGGCGCGGTTGTCCACGTGCTTGGGATCGGTCTTTTGCTCGGGGGCGCTGTAACTGGGCGTGCCCACGCCACCCTGGGTAAAGTCGGCCGGACCGGCAACCGTTGCGCTGGACTCGGGCGCTGTGCCCAGCATTTTGGCGATGCCGAAATCGGCGACTTTCACGCGGCCGGATTTGTCGAGCAGCAGGTTTTCCGGCTTGATGTCGCGGTGAACGATGCCGCGGTCGTGGGCGTATTGCAGGGCATCGCACAGGGCCGGGATAATGGCGAGGGCTTCCTCGGGTTTGAATTTCCGTTCGCGCAAGAGGTGGCGGAGGTTGACGCCGTCCACGAATTCCATGAGCAGGAAATAAAAGCCGCCGGCCTGGCCGAAATCGTAAATGGTGACGATGTTCGGATGATTCAGGGCGGCTAGGGCCTGCGCTTCGCGGACGAAGCGTTCGGCGAACTTGGGGTCGCGCACGCGTTCGGGCGCGAGGAGTTTCAGGGCAGCGAAGCGGTTCAGGGTTTTCTGGCGGGCCTTGTACACCACGCCCATGCCACCCCGGCCAAGGCACTGGATGATTTCAAGCTGGGGAAAGTGCGGAGCGATCTGCTCGGGCGGCAGCGGCGGCTGCGCGGCGGCTTCATCGTCGGTAAAGACGGTTTCGGTCCGGAGATTCAGGCCAATCAGACACGCGGGACAGAGACCGCCGGGAGCATGCTCCGGAAGCGGCTGACCGCAGTGTGGGCAAATGATTTGGTTGCTCATACCCGTTACTTAACGCCGGGCCAAAAATTGTTACAGGCCAGGCTCATGTTTTATTTCCGGGCCAGGACAGCGGCAAGGTAACGCAATTCGCCATCGAGGTCCATATCGCCGGCCAGGGTCTGGGAAATTTCCTCGCGGAAGATGGCGCGGAACCGTTTACGCAACCGATGAACGGCTACACGGGCGGCACCCTCCCCTGCCCCGAGTTGGCGAGCGATGGCAGTGTAGTCCATGCCGCCGTGACCAGTGAGTAGCGTTTCCTTGAGGACGGCAAAATCGGCCCCTTTGCCCAAGGCGGTAAATTCGGATTCGAGGCGGTTAAGCGTCAGATCGAGCAAGGTCATGGCCCATTGGCGGTCGAAGGTCTCATCGGCGGCGAGAGCGATGGCGGCATCGGCCGCATAGCGGGTTTCGGCCAGCTCGGTGTCGAACGGCAGATGCACCTGGCCGCCGCCCCGGCGCTGGGTGGTGGCGCGCCGCCATTCGTTGGCCATGAAATGTTTCAGGGCGACAATCAGAAAGGTGCGGAGTTTGCCTTTGTCAGGATTGGCGGCATCAAGCCAGCGTTTCTCAAGGAGGCGGCAAAAAAATTCCTGGGTTAGATCCTGGGCATCGTGCGGCGACTGGCCGGCACGGCGGACATAGGCGTAGAGCGGATACCAGTAGGCATGGCAGATGGCCTCCAGCGCGGCGGAAGATTCGGGCGAGGGCCGCTGGCAGGCGGCGAGCACGACGGTCCACCGCGTGGGCGGGAAGGCCTGGGGCGCTATGCCGGATGTGCCGTGATGACTCATGCTGATTCCGTTCGCAGGTAGGTTAACGGAATCAGCGGGATTGTTACAGCCGGATGGAGGGATTGGCAATTTTCAAATGCCCTTTGCCCTCTTTACATCACCACCATTGGTTGGCCGGATCAGGAATCATGTCACTGGCAGTTGTCACCGGAATGCTAAAAGTAGAGACATGGTTGTCGCCCCACAGCATGATCGCCAGACTTTTACCTCGATGGTTGTGCCAGACACTGCGCGGATCGGTATTGCCGCGGTTGGGGGCCCAGTTCCAATCGCCCTGAATGATTTTGGTGACCGGGTGGCGATCGATGACGGATTTTTTTAGGGACGGGAAATTCATTGGGTCGGCAGTGTTGCCGAACACATATTGGACCCCGAAACCCGCCGGGACCCATAGTGGCATATAGCTGGTTCCAAACGCATCCCAGCAATTTGTGCCCGGCGAAGTGGGGTGGGCAACATAGTTGTCACCTTTGTCGGCCGGACATTTACTAACTTTGTAAACGCCACCCAAAATGGCATTGAGAGCCCGGTTGGTCGCCGCCACAAACATATCATAACTGCCATCCTGTCCGCTCAGCCCGTTCCAGCTCGGCAACAACGGCAAAGTGTCGGCGTTGTCCATGACATATACCTCCAGGGCAACTCCGATCTGTCGCTGGCTGGAGAGACATTGTGCCCGCAAGGCGACCGACTTCGCGCTGCTCAGCGCCGGCAGCAAGAGTGCCGCCAAAATGGCAATAATGGCGATCACCACCAGCAACTCGATCAGTGTGAACGCTGCTACTGCGTTGATATTATCCTTCATATCCGCCAGATAAAGCATCGGCTAGAAAAGACGGCGGTTGGCAGCGGCAATTTAAATGCGAACCTCATAACCATCCAGGCCGACAATCAACAAAAAACTGTGCCTAGTCCAAAGCGTTTTTTGGGGTCATCGCTCTTCATGTATTCGGTTGTAGTCCTTATTTTCCAGCGTGTCCATATGAATTTGACCCATAAGGATTGCTTGATGAATCCGGAAAACCCATCAGTCGGCGCGCGGGGTTTTGGCCGGACTATTTGCCTCGGCGAATGGAGATGGCGCCGTTCACGGTATTGGCTTTGAACTGGGCACCGCCGCCATTAAGCGTGCCGTTCAACTTGTGGCCGACGGGGCCATCTTTTTTGGGTGCCAGAGCGGGGAATTCGCTGGTAATGCGACCGTTCACGCTGTTGGCGGTAACGTCGACGCTGGCATCGGCGGGGAGGGAGGTTTCGATGCGTCCGCTGACATTGTCCAGCGAAACGTTTTGCCCGTCATCCAGAGTGGCAAAATCTGCAATAAGCCGGCCGTTGACATTGGAAAGGTTCAGGCTGCCGGCAACGCCGCTGGCCTTGATTTCGCCGTTCACATTGGAGGCATGGATGTCGCCAGCTACCCCGTCAATGGAGGTGCGACCGTTCACGTTGGAAATGCTGTCCAGCCGGGCGTGACGCGGCACCTGGATGACATAGTCGGCACTGGGAGAACCATCACCGTGAAACCGCAGCCAGCCGATGAACCCGCCATACTCTTCGGCAATATGCGGGGGATGAATGACCACCTCGTTGGTGGCGGAGCGGACATCAAAATTGTAGGAATTCACCAGGTCTGGGTCCCTGCCATGCACGGTGGCTTTCAGAACGACTTCATTTTTGTCGGTGCCGGTGATTTCGATGCGGCCGTTGACATTATCAATGCTGAAGCGGCCGTCGGGAGCGAGCGGGAGGGTCATGGTGATATCCCGCTCGGCTTCGCCCTGAGAGCTGCTGGCGAAAACGTGCGGCACGGTAAACATGCGGACCGCCATAAAGACCAGCACCACCACCAGAATCAGCATGACAATAAATGCGATCAGAAAGCCGATCAGGATTTTGCCAGGTCCCCAACCGACGCTGTGGGGTATGGCCCCGGGGGTGGCCGGTGGGCGGGCGGTGGACGGGCTGACGGTGGGACGAGGGGCCGGGCCGGCGGCAAACCATGATTGCACATCCGAGCGGCCCAGGATGATCAGCGCCCAGATGCCAACGCCCAAGCCCAGCAGGCTACAGGACAGGATGGACAGGATCCCCGCCGCGATGCCCCAACTATGGCTGCGGAGCCGGAACATCTGATAACCGCCATAGAGGACCAGCAGAGCAGGCACCAAACGGAATAATACGAACCCGATGCCGGTCACCATGCCGCCAAACATCCAGCCAAATCCCAGAATGGCAGCCAGCCAGCCGGGGACGGCCATGAACATCATGAGGGCTAAGGGAATGGATATCAGCTTGAGTCCCGCAACGATCATGAGACCGACGGCCGGGGCCATGATCATGGGCGGAGCGGCAGATCCGGCGACACCGGCAGCAACAGGCGGCGGCCGGGAAATCGGCGGCGGATTCATCCCACCGGCGGCAACCGGCCGGGCCACCACTGGCGAGGGATGCAGCCAGTGGCGAAGTTTTTTGCCCTTCCCATCAGTGAATTCCTGGCAGAGGATCAGAATCCAATCTGTCACCGTCCAGATTCCGAAACCGCCGAGGGTGAACAAATGGAGAAAACCGGTGCCAATTTTACCGACATAGAACCGGTGGGCGCCAAACAATCCGAAAAAGGTGGCCAGCAGGAACGCGGGCAGGATGATTTTTTCACTCGTAACGGTGGCGCTGGTGTCAGCCACATTGGCCGGATGATACCAGTTGCGCAGTTTCTTGCCCCGGACATCGGTGAATTCCTTGCACAGGATGATGATCCAGTCGATGACCGTCCAGATGCCGAAACCGCCAAATGTAAATAATTGCAGCAGGCCCGTGGCAATTTTGCCGACGTAAAACCGGTGCACGCCAAACACCCCGAAAAAGAAGGCAAGCAGGAAGGCGGGCAGGATGATTTTTTCGCTGGTGTCCGGATGGCCGGTAGTAGCCACCACCGGCGGGACCGGGCCGGGACCGCCGGGGGTGCCGCTGATGGTCTCCACGTCATCCTTGATCTGGCTGGCCTGGGAATAGCGGCGGTTAGGATTTTTTTCGAGGGCGCGCAGGACGACCTCATCAAGGCGGACATCCACCTGGACTTTCTTGGACGGAGCTTCAATGCGTTTGCCGGGTAGTTCGCCGGTGAGCATCTGGTAAAAGACCACGCCGAGGGCGTAGATATCCGCGCGGTGATCCACCTCGCCCGGGGCCTTGATCTGCTCGGGCGACATGTACTGCGGCGTGCCCATGATCTTTCCGGACTCGGTAAATTCAGAGGTGCCGAGACCCGCGGTGCCAGCAGCGGCGGATTCATCCTCGCCCGACACGAGCTTGGCGAGTCCGAAGTCGGCGACTTTTACGCGGCCACGGCGGTCGAGCAGGATGTTCTCAGGTTTGATGTCGCGATGCACGATGCCCTGATCGTGGGCGTATTGGAGGGCATCGCAAATCTGCGGGACAATGGCGAGAGCTTCGCGGGTGGAAATGCGGCCGCCATTGAGCAACTGGCGCAGGTTCACGCCATCCACATATTCCATGAGAATGAAATACAGGCGGGCGTCCTCGGGAGCCGGCGGCACGGCGGCGGGCCGCTGCACCGAGCCGAATTCGAAGAGGGTCACTATGCCAGGATGGCTGAGGCGCGCGAGCGCCTTGGCTTCGCGGGTGAAGCGACTGGAAAAGGCCGCCGTATCGCCAATGCCGGGTGGGAGAATTTTGAGGGCAACCACGCGGTCGAGCTCTTTCTGCCGGGCCTTGTAAACGGCCCCCATACCGCCCTTGCCGATGAGCTCGATGATTTCCAATTGGGGGAAAAGCGGGGCAAGTTCGGCCACAGTGGGTGGCTGGAACGGCGGGGCGGGCGGCTGGCTGACGGTGTCGGCCGCCGCGCCGGCTTGGAGCAGGCAGACGGGGCAGAGTCCGACGAGCATGCCGTCAGGCAGGGGCGTCCCACATTGCGGGCAATGGCTGGGTTCGGGCATTGGCGGAGTCATTTTTACCGTGTCCATGGCTACACCAGAAGCAAAACCGGCAAAATGTTACAAAAAAGTGTTCAGCGGGAACAATATGGTCAACGAACGAATCGCACGAACCAACATAAAACCTCGCTGGCACGACTTGCGGCAGGGAGACAATTGCAATCTCACGGAAATTAGCAGCAAACCAGATTCGGCAAATATATTTGCCGTTCTTTTGGTTACAAAAGAACAATGTTGCAAAAAGCACGGATTGCTCTTGGCAAAGTCTAGGGATTAAAGGAAGTTCGGAGGGTGGCAGGAGTGCAAAGATATGTGACCTTTGGTTTTAGACGGGAACGTTTTTTTAATACTGTTGGAAATCCGCTTCAGCCAGAAGACAATTTAAGTGAATCAAAAAATATAGACACGCCAATGAAAATACCTGCCTTCATTCTTGCCTGTGCTGTGCTGGTTGCAGTCTCAATGCCGGGGCTTTCGCAAGGTTTCTATAATTTGGATTTTGAATCAGCCAAGATCTTTTCTCTCGTTGGCAACCCATATTATCCTTACGGCATAACAACCTCAAATGCTTTACCCGGGTGGAACGTTACCGGTTATGGCTATACTGATCTAGTAACCTCCATTACTTATAACGCCCCTGCCTTGGGCTCCAGTTGGGTAAATCTTTGGGCAACCAATGGCCAGCAGATCAGTGGGAAATATAGCGTCCTATTGCAGGGTGGAATTGGCACCGGAGCTTCCATCAGTCAAATTGCGACGCTGCCACTCTCTGCATATTCGATTCTGTTTGAGGCGCAGCCAGGATACGGGCTGTTGGAACTTTCTTTGGGAGGTCAAATCCTTCCTTTTTCACCCGTTGGGAATGGCTCCAATTACACCTTGTATGGAGCAAACATTCCATCGGCCATGTATGGCCAAACTGAACAGTTGATGTTCTCGGCCATTGGCTATAATGGCGGCGGTGGAGTCAATAACTGGAACATAGACAATATTCAGTTTTCCTCTTCAACCGTCCCGGAGCCGGGCGTTTGGGGACTGGCCGGCTTGGGGGCTCTGGCGATTGGCTTGCGCCGGCGGCAATGGGATGGCACTCAAAAGATGAGAACACACCGCCTCAGAGCGATGTCAACCCATTGAACGGTGTGCGGTCGATATATTGAGGTAACTGGCGGCGGGGGCGCCGCTTTCACCCTGACTGCGACGGGGGCGTCGCAGCCACCTTATCAGGCCGCCATGGCGTGGCCGGCCACATGGCCGGTGGTCCAAGCGGCTTGAAAATTAAAGCCGCCGGTGACGCCGTCAATGTCCAGTAATTCGCCGGCGAAATGGAGGCCGGGGCACAGTTTGCTTTCCATGGTTTTAAAATTCACTTCGTCGAGCTTTACGCCGCCACAGGTGACGAATTCATCCTTGTTCAGGCTTTTGCCGGTGACGCGAAATTCGGTGCGGAGCAGTTGTTGCGCGAGGGCCTGGGCCTGGGGTCGGGAGAGCGCGGACCACCGGGTATCACGCGGGACACCAGACGCGGCAACGAGTTGTTCCCATAGGCGGGTGGTGAGCGGGAAAAGGGGGACATTGAGCAACAGCTTGGCGCCGCAAGTGACGCGGCGGGCTTGGAATTCCTGCTGGATGGCTTCGGCACTGGATTCAGGCAGCCAGTTGATGTGCAAAGCAAATTGATAATTCAAATCGTGCAAGGCGCGGGCACCCCACGCGGAGAGGCGCAGGATAGCCGGGCCGCTGAGGCCCCAATGAGTGATCAGCACGGGGCCGCGTTCGCGGAGTTTGGTGCCAGGCACGGAGACTTCGGCAGTGACGGCCACGCCGGCGAGGGATGCCAGCCAGGGGGAGGCGATTTGCAGAGTGAACAGGGAAGACACCGGTGCTTCGATGGTGTGGCCGAGGGAGGCGGCGAGCTGCCCGGCGGCAGCGGCACGGCAACCGCCGGTGGCGAGGAGCAGGCGGTCGCAGATGAGCTTCTCATCGCCCACGGTGAGTTCGAATTGGCCGGCGGCATTTTTCACCACGCACTGGACGGAGCTGTTGAGGCGTACGGTCACGCCGGCAGCTTGGGCGGCGCTCACGAGGCAGTCCACGATGGTTTGGGAGGAATCGGTGATGGGAAACATCCTGCCGTCGGCTTCGGCTTTGAGTTTCACCCCACGGGCCTCGAACCAGGCGACGGTGTCGCGCGCGGAAAATTTTTGGAATGGGGAGAGCAGCGCCTTGCCGCCGCGCGGATAGCGCGTGACAAATTCGCGAGGCTCGAAGCAGGCGTGGGTGACGTTGCAACGGCCGCCGCCGGAGATGCGGACTTTGTCCAATACGCGCGCGGTTTTTTCAAGCAGGATCACCCGACTCCCCTGCTCTGCCGCCGCGATGGCGGCAAAGAATCCCGCCGCGCCGCCGCCGACCACAATGATTTGCCTCGAATTCACCGGGATAAAATCGCATAATCCGGGCCGTGCCCGAAGACAATTTGCCAACTCCGTCCGCCACCGATGCCACCCCGCATGTTCGCCGCAAGCGTTACAGCGGGAAAAACCCCCGTCGGTTTGAGGAAAAGTATAAGGAACACGGAAGTGATGCGGCGACTTTGGCCAAGGTGATTGCCTCCGGCAAGACGCCCGCCGGGACGCACCGGCCGATCATGGTGCCGGAAATTCTGGCGGTGCTCGCCCCGCAACCGGGCGAAATTGCGGCCGACTGCACGCTCGGCTACGGCGGCCACACGCAGGAACTGCTGGCGCGGCTGGCACCGGGCGGACGCTTGGTCGGGCTGGACACGGATCCGATTGAGCTGCCCAAGACGGTGGAGCGCCTGCGGGCGCTGGGATTTGGCGAAGCTGTTTTTACGGCTCACCGCACCAATTATGCGGGGCTGCCGCAGGTGTTGTCAGGTTTGGGGATTGAGGGCGCAGACATGATTCTGGCGGACCTCGGCATTTCCTCGATGCAGATCGATGACCCGACGCGCGGTTTCTCGGTGAAGATGGATGGCCCGCTGGATATGCGGATGAATCCGCAGCGCGGCGTCCCTGCTTCGGTGCTGCTGCAAAAGACCAAGACGGATGCCTTGGCGACGATGCTGGAGCTGAACGCCGATGAGCCTAATGCCGTCAAATTGTCCCTGACCCTGGCGGAACAACATTATGCCACCACGCGGCAACTGGCCGAAGCCATCCGCGCCACCCTGCCCTATCTGGGCAAGGAAGACGCGGATCTGACGGTGCGCCGGGTGTTCCAGGCATTGCGGATTGCGGTGAATGATGAGTTCTCCGCACTGGACATGTTTTTGCGGAACCTGCCGTTCTGCCTCAAGCCCGGCGGCCGCGTGGCAATTCTGACCTTTCATTCGGGCGAAGATCGCCGGGTGAAGAAGGCATTTGATGCCGGATATTACGACGGCACTTACAGCGACATCGCCAAGTCGGTGGGCCGTCCGACGCCGGAAGAGCAGCACTCCAATCCGCGTTCGGCCCCGGCGAAATTGCGCTGGGCGGTGCGGGCGAAGGCATAATCCGCCCCTCCCCGGAAACCGGCAGTCCAGCTGTCCCGCCACGAAATAATTTCACGCACTGCGCGTGAAGTTCACGCCCATTCCCGTCGCGAGCATGGGGTTACTTGCTCAAATTCCGCACAAACCGGCCAACTTATGCTTGGCAAGGTTAATGCTTTTCCCAACTCCTGTACGTTTACGTTTGAGCAACTGTAACAACAACAACCGTAACTCACTTATAAAAGGGTGAATTGCCTTAACGGATATTCCTATGAAAAAAACTGTTCAAAGCTTCGCGAATTACGTTCTCACCGGAGCAATGATGCTCTGCCTGCTTACCCTCATGCCAGCGGCCCGCGCCGGCTGGGTAACCAATAATATCATGAGCACCGCGCGCAGCGGTCACGCAGCCATTCTGCTGCAAAATGGCAAGGTACTGGTGGCGGGCGGACTGACCATGAATGGCTGGACCAATAGTGCGGAACTGTTCGATCCGGCCACGGTCGCCTGGAGCAGTGCCAGCAACATGAATGCCGCCCGGCAATATTTCACGGCCACGCTGATGACCAATGGAAAGGTGCTGGTTTCCGGCGGACAGAACTACGAAACCGTGCTGGCCTCGACCGAATCTTTTGACCCGGTCAGTGGAAGATGGAGCAATGGCAGCTCATTGAACACCGCTCGCTTTCATCATACCGCGACGTTATTACCCAATGGGCAGATCCTGGTGACCGGCGGCACCAATATGGGGGGAACACTGGCGAGCACAGAGTTATTTGATCCGGCCAGCGGAACCTGGCGGCTGACCGGGGCAATGAATCAGGCCCGCCAGCAACATACGGCCACGCTGCTGGGCAATGGCGTAGTATTGGTTGCCGGCGGTTATGGAACGAACGGCACCTATCTGGCCAGCGCAGAAATATACAATCCCGCCACGGGTTTGTGGCTGCTCACCAATTCACTGAATGTGGCGCGATTTTCCCATACGGCTACGCTGCTGCCCGGCGGAAAGGTGCTGGTGACAGGCGGGGCGATCAGCAACTCGCCTTACCAGACGGCCAGCACGGAAGTTTTCGATCCGGTCAGCGGCACGTGGAGCCTGTCCGGGTCGCTCACCTACGCCCGGCAAAGACATACCGCGACCCTGTTGCCCTGCGGGTTGATAATGGCCTGCGGCGGTTACGGCTTGCTGACATCCACCAATACACTCAATGTGCCTACGCCGGAAGTTTACAACCCGGCCACGGGTACCTGGTCGACCACCAATGCCAATATTTCGGCGCGGAATGAACATACCGCGACCTTGCTGCCCAATGGCAGTCTGCTGCTCACCGGCGGCAATACGGTGATATCCAACTTCATTGCTTCCACGGTGGAAACCTATTCGTATGTAAAAGGTACGAATCTGCTGCTGCTACCCGGCTCCGCCGGGCCGGCCTGGTATGATCCGACGGCAACGCTGCTGCCCAACGGGCAGCTGCTGGTAGCAGGGGGAGTTGCCGGGAATGGGCCGATCAATCTGGCGGAAACGTTTGATTCTGCCAGTGAAACCTGGAGTCCGACCGGCACCATGAACACAGCCCGCACCAAGCATACCGCGACCATGCTCCCGGGTGGCCAGGTGCTGGTCACCGGCGGTTATACACTCGTTGGCGACACAAAGAATTGTCTGAATACGGCCGAATTGTTTGACCCGACCAAGTCGCTTTGGATGGTGACTAATGCGCTGAATGTCAGCCGGGAAAATCATACGGCAACGCTGCTGCCGAATGGCAAGGTGCTGGTGGCAGGCGGCGACAATACCACCAACGGCCGGCTGGCGAGTGCGGAGCTCTACGATCCGCTCGTCGGAGCGTGGACACTGACCGGCAGCATGAATGCGGGTCGGACCAATCACACCGCCACCCTGCTTCCCGGGGGCAAGGTATTGGTGACGGGCGGCTCCGCCTTGGCTTCCACCAATATCGCCGCCGAACTTTACGATCCGGTAACCGGAGCCTGGTCCATCACCGGGCCCATGAGTGTGAATCGCGCGAATCATACGGCAACTCTTCTGCCAAACGGGAATGTGCTGGTGACCGGCGGATACAATTTGAACACCGCCGCCACCGGGTCGGTGGCCAGCGCGGAAATATACCTTGCCGCCAGCGGCAAATGGACGAATGCCGGCGTCATGAGCGTGAACCGGGCGCAACATACCGCGACCTTGCTGCCAAACGGAAAGGTCCTCATCACCGGTGGCTACAGCTACTACACCCTTGGTCTAAACACCAATGCTTCGGTGGTTACAAATGTGGATTTGTTTGATCCGCTGACTTCGACCTGGACGACCCTGCCCAAACTCAATACGGCGCGCTATGGCCATGTGGCCGCCTTGTTGAACGATCGCAACGTGTTGATTGCCAGCGGGGCCAATAACAACGGCGGGGTGGGCACGGTGGAGCTCTGGAACCTTGGACTGGGCTACACCAACACATCCCAGCCGCAGATAACCGGCATCATTCCCCCGCTGGGCTTAAACAGCAGCCTGGTGGTGACCGGCACGCAATTTCGCGGCGTGGCGGAAGGCTCCGGCGGCAGCACGCAGGATTCAGCCACGGATTATCCGCTGGTGGAATTACACAGTCTCGTGAATGATCAAACGACTTTTCTGCCGATCACCAACTGGACGGCAACTTCGCTCAGCTCGGCACCGGTCACCAACTTTCCGCCCGGCTGGGCATTGGCGACGATCATTGCCAATGGCATTCCGGGCACCAGCAGTGTCGTCAACATCAGTGTGCCGGTGGCGGTAACCACGACCATAATCAGTGGCAAAATGAACGTCAGCCGGGCGTTTCAGTTGAGCTTCACCAATACGCCGGGGGCGTTGCTCGGTGTGTTGGCGACCACCAATGTGGCGGCACCGTTAAGCAACTGGACAAAGCTGAGTGGCGTGACGGAATCGCCCGCAGGGCAGTTCCAGTTTGTTGATTATCAGGCGACGAACACTGCGCAGCGGTACTACCGGGTCTTTGCGCCCTGAGGCGGCGAATATTTACGGACGATCCACCGTAATCCCCAACACATCCGCCACGGCTCGTTCACGGCCGTCGGTGGGTTCGTTGAGGATTTTCATTTTGCCGGTGGCGGGGTCGCGCACGGCCATGGCGGAGCTGCCACCGCCATCGAGGTTCAGGGCCACGTTACAGCCGAGGCGCTGCATTTCCGCACCCAATTCATCATAGCTCATGCCGTTGGCGATGCCGGGCTTGCGGCCATCCACCAACAGGATGATAAGTTTTGTGCCGGTGGCATCGAGGCCGACGGCGGTGCGCGGATGGTGAATGATGTTTTTATGAGGTATGACCTGCCCTTTCAGCACCAGGACGGTATTGCCGCCGATCACCTGCCAGTCGTTGGGAGGGGGCAGCGAAACGGCTTCGATGGCCACCGATCCGTTGGTGTGCACGACCAGACAGGGCCGGGCGTTGGTGCTGGTGGACCAGACGTGTCCGTCGGTGACGGCGGGGCCTTCGGTGAGGGCCCATTGAGCGGCGCGAAAGGCTGACTTGGCACCTTCGGCATCGTTGACACCCTGGGCGATGAAGAAATCACCGTTGATGACGAAGTCGAATTTCTCCCGGTCGGCGATGCGAGTGGGCTCCATGAGGGTGGTCTCCCATTTGCCGGGGCCGTCGGGGTCGGGGCCACCGGGAGCCACGCGCAGGTGCAGGTGGGGGGTGGTGAGGTCCACTTCAGCGACGAAGAAGCGCGTGGGTGGGTTGGTGCGGGTTTCCTCGTGAAAGGTAATGCCGGGGATCGGCTGATTGGTCAGGAGCTCGGTGACTTCGGCGCGTGAGGCTGGAGCCGGGGCGATGAGCGCAAAGCCAAGCCAGACAGATTTAAAAAAAATTCTCATTGTTTTACCGTCAACCATCAGCGGGTGATGATCGGCAGGTGACACACTAACGTTGCCCAGGGTATCAATTCAAGCGGCAAAGGGTGACGATTTTGCGACAGGAACAAAAGGCTGGGTGGCCAGGCAATTTTTCCGATGCATTCGGGCGGCGTTTGAATTAATCTGCGCAGAGGAAAAAGGATCAAACCAATAAAGTAATATTGCGCAGTCGATAACCATATGAAAAAAACGTTCATTTTGATTTCATTGCTCGTCCCGCTCATTAGTTGGGCAGCGGATTCCACCAACAGTCCGGCACCCGCCAAGATAGGGACCAAGGCAGCCATTGACCATTACGACCAGTTGCTGACGGTGACCGGCACGGTGGCGCAGGTAACGATCCGGCCGGCGATTGTGTTCATCAATCTGGACCAGCCGTACCCGGATTCCCCGTTTGCGGCGGTCATCCATCCGGACGCGACCAACCAGTTTGGGGATCTGAAGGCGCTGAAGGGCAAGTCAGTGGAGATCACGGGCAAGATCAAGAATTACCATGACCATCCGGAAATCATCATGGACCATACGAACCAATTGGTGGTGGTGACGGGGACGCTGACGACCAACGCACCGGCCAAATAAAATAACATCGAACACCCAACATCGAACACCCAACATCGAACGCCCAACATCGAACGCCCAACATCCAAAGATACGACGGCCTACTGGGTCATGGCCCGATAGAAGCGATGGGAGTTGGTGGCTACGTCCGTGAACTGGTTGGTGCCGGTGGTGAACACGAGATTGGTTAATACAAACCAGGCCGGCGGCAGATTGGTGGAGAATTGAATCTGGACAGTGGGGGCCGCCGTGCCGGTAACGGTGGCTTGGAAAATGTGATTGGAGACGGACAGGTTCCGTAACATTAGCGCAGCGGGCAGCGTCAGTTTGAAGACGGTGCCATCGTCAAAAGTTCCGCCGTAGTAGGTGGTGCCGTAAAGATTTCCATCATTCCCCATGACCACCCCGGCTTTCGGATAGGCTCCATTGGTGGTAGAAAAACTGGCCAGCAAGGTAATCACCCCGCTAGTCGTAACTTTAAAGACAGTGCCGGAACCATCGTTGGTGCCCCCCAAAAAAGTGCTGCCATAGAAAGCACCGTCACCGCTGGGAATCAAGGCGCCAACCGGATACTCACCATTATTGCCGTTGAAACTGGCCAGCGTGGTCAATACGCCGTTGGTGGTGGTCTTAAAAACCATGCCCAGGTTGTTGCTGCCGCCAAACTCGGTGGTCCCATAAAAAAAACCGTCACTGCCCAACGCAAGTCCGGCATTGGGATAATTCCCATTGGTACCGCCAAAATAAAATAACGGCGTCAGCACACCATTGGTGGTCACCTTGAAGATGGTGCCATACCCGTTACCGCTATTCAGATTGGTGCGCCCACCATACGGAGTAACACCGTAAAACGCGCCGTCGTTGCCGCGGGCCAGCAAGGCATTGGGAAAGGCGCCGTTGCCATTGGTAAAACTGGTGAGGGTGAATAAGGCACCCCCGGTGGTCAATTTACAGACCGTACCGTAGCCATTACCAGCGATTCCGCGTGAAGTGGTGGAATACAGGCTGCCATCGTTGCCGAACTGCCAATCCGCCTGCGGGGAAGTGCCGTTGGTGCCGCCGAAGCTGGCCAGCAAGGTCAGGGTGCCATTGGTGGTCACCTGAAAAGCCGTGCCGTACCCATTGGCGCCCCCCGAATTGGCGGTACCATACAAAATACCATTGGTCCCCTGGGCCAGGCCGGCGTCCGGACTAATGCCGGTCGCGCCATTCAATGCCGCTAGAGTCGTCACACTGCCACTGGGGGAAACTTTGAACACGATGCCGTCGCCATTGGTTCCGCCGTTTACGGTCGTGCCATACAGCGAACCATCCTTGCCCAGCACCAGCCGACCGAGGGGATTGGCGCCGTTGGTATTGTTGAAATGACAGAGGGTCGTAAGCACGGGCTGAGCCGTGGCGGTGAGGGCCAGCAGGGTGGCGCCAAAGATCGTTGCCAGCAATTTCATGTTGTTACGAATTACCCGAAATAAAGTGATGTTACCGGAGATGGAATCGCATAATTTCACATCAAGTCAAGGTTCAATCGGCACCGGGCAAAATCAGTTGGCGGGGGCGAAGGGATTCTTCGTGGGCGGGGGCGCGCCGCGCCGGAGAAACAGCGGGGCCACAAAAAGATAAATCCAGCCCAGGATAAGGTGCAGGCCAAAAATGTAGAGCAACTGCACCAGATCGCAGACGCCGAGTTCGTAGAGGACCAAGGTGGTGGAAAGGAGCAGCGCGCCGGGCATGAGGGCGGCTCCGGCCAGCCGCCAGGCACCGAAGAGACTGACATCGCGATCGCAAAAATAACAGATGATCCAAACGGGCAGGCAATAAACCGTGGCAAGCACGGACCAAGTTAGCAGGAGGGTCAGAAATGTGCCGATGGTGGCCAGCACCAGGATATCCGGACGCCACGCTTCCCAGAGCGGCTTGAGGTCGGTCTTGTTGGCGGGAATGTAGGTGCCGGGGGCGTAATCAGGCGGGTAAAAAAGTTCGGCCGGGCTGAACAGGGAAAGGATGACCACTGAATTGGTGCCAAACTCAAACTGAAAATCGGCGGGGGAACGGATGTCGCCCACGTGTTCCAGATCCACAATGAAGGCGAGGATGCCGCCCTCGGCCAACAACTCGGGGGATTCATCATGCCATTCCAGGCGTCCATGAAGGATGCGGCCCTGAGCGGGGAGCGCGTCCACCGCGTCATCCACGGTAGGGAAAATGCCCTCGTCCAAAAAACAGAAGACCGTGGCGGCGGCGAAGACAGCGACGAGGGCCTGTACGAAAAACAGCCGGCCAAACGAGGTGCGAGCGAACGCCGCCACGCCGCGAGGCGTGATGGGCTCCCAGGCACAGGCTGGCTCGGTAAAGGCACTCACAGGCCGGATTCTAGCGAGAATGGCGGCCGGCTTCAATCATTGGTGACAGGCAGCGGCCTGGGCAATGGGAGTTCAACGCAGAGCCGCACAGAGAGCGGAGTTACGAAGAGAGGCCAGTGACATCAATCATCGCGCGGCCCAAAAACAAAACCCCTCGCCAGGATGCCAGCGAGGGGTGAAGAATCAACGGACCGTTCAGGCCTTCGGAGCGTTCGGCGCGCCGGGGGCGGGCTGCGGCGTGTGCACCACGGGCAGCGGATAGCGCAATTTCATGACATCGTCCACGAGCACTTCGATGTAGTAGGTGCCGGCGGTTTCGAATTTTACATTGGCGAAAAACAGGACGTTGGTGGCGCTGAGGACGGGGTCGCGCAGTTCAAATTTCATTTCGCCCTTGCTGATCACAGTGGTCTGATCGGGTCCGATCAGGCGGATGCTTTCCGTGAACTGGCCGAGACCGGCGGTCCAGCGGTTGAATACACAAATACGGCCGGCGACGATGGGGATCTGCGGCACGCGGAGCAGATTGACGACACCGATGAGGAAGAGGTTGCCGTTGGCTTCCTGGCGGACTTCCTCACAGAGGAGTGAGCATTGGAGATCGGGGAGAATACGGGTGGCTTGCATGATGTAACGATGCGACGGTTGGTTGTTTTTAGAGTTTGGCCTCAGCGGCCCGGACAGTGTTTTGCAGCAGCATGGCGATGGTCATGGGACCGACGCCGCCGGGATTGGGGGTGATCCGGCCGGCGATGGGCTGCACTTCGGCAAAGGCGACGTCGCCAACCAGTTTGGTACCGGATTTGGCGGTGGCATCAGGCACGCGGTTCACACCCACGTCCATGATGATGGCACCGGGCTTGACCATGTCGGCCTTCACAAATTCAGCCACGCCGATGGCGGCGACGATGATGTCCGCACGCCGGCAATGGGCTTTGATATCCTGGGTAGCCGAATGGCAGATCGTGACTGTGCTGTTCGCACGGCCGCCTTTCTGGCAGAGCATGGCGGCCATGGGTTTGCCGACGATATTACCGCGACCAAGAATGACCACTTCCGCACCGGAGGTTTTCACACCGGAACGAACGAGCAATTCCACGACACCAGCAGGTGTACAGGGCTTGAAGCCGGTTTCATCACCCAGCATGAGCTTGCCGACGTTGACGGGATGGAAGCCATCCACATCTTTTTCCGGCAGCACGCTGGAATAAATCACGGACTCGCGAATCTGCTTGGGGAGCGGCGCCTGCACCAGAATGCCGTGCAAATGACTGGCGGCATTCAGACGGGCCAGCAACGTGAGCAAATCGGCCTCGCTGGTGGCTTCGGGCAGGACATGCGTTTCGGAAACGATGCCCAGTTCGGCGCAGACTTTTTCCTTGCGGCCGACATAGACCTTGGAGGCGGGGTCTTCCCCTACCCGCACAAAGGCCAGCCCGGGAACGATTCCCTTCGTTTTTAATTCCGCAACCCGGGCAGTCAGCTCACGCTGAATCTGCGCAGCGATGGCGCGGCCATCAATGAGATTGTCGAGAGCCATTACTCAACCACTTGGATGCGTTGAATGGTCAGCAGCGGCGTGTCTTTCCAACGCGCGGCGAGGCTTTCCTCACCGGTCACGATCACGTGCAGGCCCTTGTAATGGGAGAGATCCAGATTCGTGGTGGTGGTGTAGAGATAGTTGATTTCGCGGCCGCTCACCTGGTCATCCAGCTGATAATAGGTAGGGGCGATGATGCTGCGGACATTATGCACGATGCCTTCGTGGGTGACGATGCGGGGCGGCTGGTTGGTTTCCTCATCAGATGCAACAACCGGAATGGCATTGGTCGGAGGAGTCACGGCGGCAACAGCGTTGGAGTCGGCCACCGGGGTTACCGGAGGCGTGACGGCAGCGGTGTTGGTGTCCGTAACGGTCGCAACGGGCGTCGTCACGATCGGCGGGGCATCAGCCACGGTGTTAGTCGTGGTCGGCACGGCCGGGATGGCGGGAGCCACCGGCGTGGTGTTCTCCACCGTCGGGGTCGGCGTCGGTGTCACGATCGTGGCCACGGGTTCGGTCGGCGTGGCGGACGGCTTGAGCAGGGAAGCGGCTACAAAGGCGTAGGCATTGGTCGGGGCATCAATCTGCAACCATTCGCCCTTGGCAGACACCTGATTGATGGGAGCGCCCTGTTCGAGCACCCCGAGGACACTGAAATTTTCACCGGCACCGCCGCGGACATTCAATTTCTTGGCGGAAACGACCTTGTTGGTGGCATCCACAAACTTGGCATTGACCCAGACTTTGACATCGGCGGGCAAGGCGATCTTGGCCCATTGGGCGGGCTCATCGGCCGGATGCTTGTCGAGCGTGATTTCGGCGATCACGGTAACCTTGTCACCTTTTTTGAGGTGGGCAATGACTTCGCCTTTGACGCCGGCCTGACCGCGGACATTGACGTGGTCGGTGGCGACTTCGGCGTCACCGGGCAGCAGGGTAACCGGGAGTTCGGGGGTGGCGGCAACTTCCGACTTGGCCACGGCGGTCTTTTTGGCCTTGGTGGCGGCTTTGGCGACCTTCTTCTTGGCGGCGGTTTTCTTGTGCTTCACCGCGGCTTTCTTGGCCGGGGCATTGGTGGTGACGGGGGCCACGATGGTCGTGGCCGGCGGCACGGGCACCGTAACAGCCGGCGTGGGCACGACCGGCGCTGAATTCGTATTCACCTGGGCCACGGCACTCGTGGCGATCATCACTCCCAGAACCAACCAACAGTTCGTTTTCATAAATCTCCAATCAATGTTTTTACTTCCACCGGGTTCAACGTCCGCCATTTGCCGGGTTTCAATTCGGCCAGGCGGATTTTTCCGATTTGAATCCGCTGCAATTTTTTCACCGTGAGCGCCTGGGATTCAAACAGCCGGCGGACTTCACGATTTTTGCCTTCACCAAGTTCCAACTCCACCACGCTTTTGGCGCGGGTGCTCGAGACGATCCGACCGGCGAGTGCGGTCAGCTTTTCACCTTCGTGATAGATGCCGCTCTTGAACAGCTCGATCGTCGCATGCTTGACCTCCCCTTCCACGGTTACCAGATACTTTTTCCGGATGCCGTAGCGGGGATGCGTCAGGCGCAAGGCGAATTGTCCATCATTGGTGAGAAAAATCAATCCTTCGCTGTTAAAGTCCAGCCGGCCGACCGTCTGGACGGTGGACCATTCGCGGGGAAGCAGTTCGTAGATGGCCGGACGGTTGAGCTCATCCTTGCGGGAACAGACGCACCCGACGGGCTTGTTCATGGCCACATAGACCAGTTTTTTGGCGGCCACGAGCTGGCCATCCACGGTCACCTTGTCCCGTTCGGCATCCACCTTGGTGCCGAGCAGACGGATGACCTGGCCGTTGACGCAGACGCGTCCGGCCAAAATGAATTGCTCGCCGGCGCGGCGTGAGGCCACCCCGGCATCGGCGAGATATTTTTGTAAGCGAACCATGAGAAGTCAGAAGTTTGAAGTGGGAAGATGAAGTTGAACGCAAGCGACATCTTCGTCCTTCTCACCTCACCCTTCGTCCTTCCTCAGGCTTCGGGCTTGGTCTTGCGGAGACCGGTAATACGGTCGCCGTCTTTCCACTGGCCGCGCTTCTTGAGCAGGGCGGTGCGTTCGAAACGCTTGAGGACATTGCGCTTGCCACCCAAGGTGGAAGCCGCGCGGAGGCTGGGATGCAGTGACATAAAGTTATGTTTTAAAAATGAGGTCTGATAATAGCAAAAAAACACGGCACGGCAATGACTAAATTTGACAATGTGGCGGTTTTCGCCGGCGGGCAAGATATCCTCCATCAGGCCCACAGCGCCAGCCAAGCCAGCAGGCCGGCGAGGGCAACGACGGTAACGGGGATGCCGAGGCGGGCGAAATCCCAGAAGGAGATGCGGATGCCAAGGTTTCGGGCCTGCTGGACGACGATCATGTTGGAGACGCTCCCGATGACAATGAGGCTGCCGCCAAAGCTGTTGGCCAAGGCCAGGACGTAGGGCGTGCAGGGATGCGACAGATTGACGACTTTCAGCAGGAGCATGACGGTGGCCGAATTGCCGATCATATTCGACATGACGGTGGTGGCTAGGGTGAGGTTGGCCGGGGAATTGAGGTTGAATCCGGCGAGGGCGAGCCAGTGGACGGCGCTTTCACCTAGGCCCGTGGATTGGAAGGCGCCGGCAACCACAAACAGGCCCATAAACAGCACAAGGATCGGCCATTCGACGAGGCCGAGAAGGTCGTCGGTCCGGTATTTGGTGCTGGCGAGGTGAATGGCGGCGGCGGTGAGGGCGATGACTTCCTTCGGTAACGAGGTGAAAAACAGGCCGATGGTGATGGCCAGGATGACGATGCCTTTTAAAGTGTGAATCCGGTTCAGCGGATAGGATGGGCGGGCCGGAACCGTCTGACTGGAAGGCGCGGCCGCGAGATTCTTGCACGACAGCCACCAGATGATGCCGTATGCGGTCGCCAGACCGAAGATGACCGGCACGAGGCTCCACAGCAGGTATCGGCCAAACCCCAGATGCGCGATCTGGCCGATCATCATGTTCTGAGGATTGCCGATGAGGGTGGCCCCGGCACCGATGTTGCTGGAAATGGTGAGGGCGATTAGGAACGGGACGGGATTGAGCTGTTTGCGCAGGAGCGCGCCACCAACCACGGGGGCAAAGACAAAGCAGACGATGTCGTGGTTCAAAAACGTGGAGAGCCCGGCGCTTGCGGCCATGAGGATGAAGAGGAAGCGGGCGGGATGATCCAAGCGGGCAGCGATGGCACCGGCCACGAGGTCGTAAAAGCCAGAGAGACAGAGCTGCGCGGAGATGACGAAGAAGCCGAAGAGCAGAAAGATGGTCGGCCAGTTGACATAGGACACGGCGTCCGGGGTGGTGACACCGCCGAAAATCATCAGGGCAATGGCGCCCAGCAGGGCGATGCCGGCCCGGTTGGTCTTGAGCCCGGGAATGTGGCCGATGGCGATGCTCAGATAAGTGATCGCAAAAATTGCCAGAATGGCATGGGCCGGTTGCATGTGATGGCGGCGAAGGGTTGCCTCCGCGCTGCCGGGGATGTTGGCGAAAAATCTGGAGGTGCGCAATGAGAACGACGAGGCAACGAGCGGCATTCCCCTGCCCCGGCGGTAGGAGGCTGGAACGGCGAACTGCGCCCAAACATAAGCAGGTGTATACTTTATAAAAGCGATGACAGCTTAAGCACGGCGGGCACAGACCGCCGCACAATGGCTGAAAGCGGTATCCTAGCGGCAGGGCTTGACAATGTGGGCCAAAAGCGCAGATTTGAGATAGAGTTCCCATTATATTACCCATTCAGACTAGTGAATTATAGTTTTATGAAAACCACCCTTGGAATCCGGTGGCTGTCCGGTTGTTTCGGGCTATTGCTCCTATTGGGCATGGGTACCGGTATTGCCCGCAGTCAGGCCATCCCTTTTGCCGTCAGTTTCTGGTATCCGACCAACGGGCAGGGTTTTGTCGCGCCAGCCACGGTGGGGGTCCATGCCTTGGTGACTGATTCAAATGTCGTCCGGATCATGCAGTACTTCTCGGGCACCTCCGTGATTGGCACGGTCACGAATGCGGGCAGCGTGCTGCTGACCAATTCAGCGCAGGGCAGTCCGTTTTTCATGTCGTGGAGCAATGTCCAAGTGGGCGGTTACACCTTGCGAGCGGTGGCCTTGGATAGCATGGGACGTTATGCCACTTCCGCACCGGTTAACGTATCGGTTACGAGCGCGCCGCCGGTGGTGATCCGGCCTTCGGTTTACATTTACTCGCCTACGAATAGATCATCGTTCGGTTATCCCACCAACGTGATGCTCTATGCGCGCGCGGCAGAGAGCACGGGCACGGTGGCGACGGTACAGTTCTTCGCCAACAGTGTCAGTCTGGGCACCGTCTCGAATAGCAGTCAGACCGTATTCACCAACATCAGTACGGAACCACTCTTTCCACTTACTTGGTCGAATGCACCGGTGGGCAGCTTCGCATTGACCGCGCTGGCCACGGATGCAAAGGGCATGACCGCAACTTCCTCGGTGGTCAATATTACGGTGGTTACCAATACGCCGCCACCGGTGATCCGGCCTTCGGTTTATATCTATTCGCCCACGAATGGAACCAGCTTTGTGGCCCCGGCGGCGGTGGGGATTTATGTTCATGCCTTGGAGAGCACTGGCACTATCGCCACCGTGCAGTTTTTCGCCAACAGCACCAGTCTGGGCGTGGTCTCCAACAACAGCCAGATGGTGTTTACCAATATCAGTTCCGTGCCGCTTTTCCCGCTGGTCTGGTCGAATGCTCCGGCCGGCAGCTATGCGCTAACTGCACTGGCCACGGATGCGAAGGGTATGACGGCGACGTCTTCGGTGGTCAACATATCAGTGGTTACCAATACGCCGCCGCCGGTGGTTCATCCGTCCGTGGGGATTTATTCGCCGACCAATGGAACGTCGTTTGTGTCCCCGGCCGCGGTGGGGATTTATGCCCGGGCCGTGGAAAGCACGGGCACGGTGGCCTCGGTGCAGTTTTATGCGAATAGCATTTACCTGGGCTCCGTCTCCAACAGCAGCCAGGCGGTCTTTACGAACATCAGTTCGGTGCTGCTCTTTCCGATCACCTGGTCAAATGCGCCGGTGGGCAGTTACGCACTGAAAGCCATTGCCACGGATGCCAATGGCCAGACAGCGACATCGGCGTTGGTCAACATTACGGTGATGACCAATGCGCCAACGCCGCCGGTCATTCCATTCTACGTCAGCTTCTGGTATCCGACCAATGGCCAGAAGTTTGCCGCCCCGGCAACGATTGGGGTGCATGCGCTGGTGACGGATTCCAATGTGGTGCGGGCAATGCAATATTTTGCGAACGGAACCAGCATCGGGGTGGTTACCAATGGCGGTACGGTACCGCTGACAAATTCCACACAGAGCAATCCGTTCTTTATGTCGTGGAGCAATGTGCCGGCGGGCAGTTATACCCTAACGGCGCTGGCCATGGATAGCGCCGGCAATCTGGCCACCTCCGCGCCGGTTACGGTAACGGTGACCAATGTTCCGGCACCGGTCGTGCCTTTCGCGGTCAGTTTCTGGTATCCGACGAATGGCCAGATGTTCCTGGTCCCGGCGACGATTGGCGTGCATGCGAAGGTGACGGATTCCAACGTGGTGCAAACCGTCCAATATTTTGCCAGCGGTACGAGCATCGGTTTGGTGACCAATTCGGCAGCGACGCTGCTGACAAATTCAACCCAGGGCAATCCGTTCTTCCTCGCGTGGAGCAATGTGCCGGCGGGCAATTATGTTTTGACGGCTTTGGCGACGGACAGTGCGGGTCATTCTGCGACCTCGGGCCCAGTGTCCATTTTTGTACTGACCAATCTGCCACCGGTGGTTAGCATTTATGCGCCGGATCCAGTGGCCATTGAAGGAACGAATTATGGAAACTGGTATTCGCCCACCAATGCCACGACGAACTATATCAGCGGGGCGAATACCGCGACCTTCCTGGTGCGGCGGGATACCGCGACAAATACGGCGCTTACAGTTTATTACACGATTGGCGGGACGGCCATCAACGGGGTGGATTATGTGACACTGCCCACTTCGGTCACGATTCCGGCCGGCCAGCGGTATGCGCTGATCACGATTGATCCGCTGGATGACATGGATTCGAGCTACCGGCCTTATGATACGGTGATCCTTTCGCTGCTATTGCCGCCCACGGCTTATACTTCCCCGCTGACGTATAGCGTTGGCACACCGGCCAGCGCGGGGGCGATCATTCTGGAAGAAAACTTCCTGCCGATGCCCAATCCGGTAATTCGCAATCTCCCGGACAGTTCACTGCATGTGTCGCTGCCGGCAACGAACGGCATGAATTTCTGCCTGCAAATCTCGACGGATCTGCTGAATTGGATACCGGTCTGCACCAACACGGTGCTGAAAGGTTCCGCGCAGTATGTGGATCCGGGCAGCGGCAACGCAGGTCTGTATTACCGGATTGTGCCGGTGAACGTGCCGGGCAGTTACTGACCGCAGGCGAAGACTTGGTTCACGCCAGCGCCAGCAGCATTCCCCTGCCCAAGCATGCTGACATCATGCCAACCGGCGTTTGCCTGCGACGCGCTGCGGTTTGAGAATATTGGAAGGGCCAAAGGCCCGGTTCATACCAGCCTGGGGCATCGCCCCAGGAATGGCACCCAACCATTCTCCTCAAGCGCCAACGGCGCGTACCATGCTTCCAAGTTGGTACTGGCGTTGGCGGCAAATTGGTGAGAGGGGGTGAAGGTGGGACGGGCTTTCAGCCCTTTGATGTTTGCGACTTGATTCCTCGGGCGTTGCCCCAGGCTGGTATGGTGTCGCGCCGTTGGCGCTGACGGAGCGATACAATTGAACCGCGAACCCACCATGCAAGTATCACGCCAGCGCCCAGCCCGGCTTGATTTCTTCATCAAGCGGGGGCAGCGGCGTATTCGCGAGGAGCTTTCTTTCCGCCAGAATGCCGATCATGGCGGCGTTGTCGGTGCAGAGGGTTTTGTCGGCCAGGCGCAGGGTAAGCCCGTGGCGCTGGCAGGCGCGTTCCAGTTCACGGCGCAGAGCGCGGTTGCAGGTCACCCCCCCCGAAGCGGTCACGCAGCGGACGCCTTCGCGCTTGGCGGCGCGGATGGTTTTCTTCACGAGCACATCCACGATGGCGGCCTGCACGCTGGCGCAGAGGTCACGGATTTTCTGGGCGTCCAGCAGGAGGTCCGGATGGTCACGGATAAAATAGCGGACGGAGGTCTTCAATCCACTGAAACTGAAATCATCGTTGGAATCGTGCAGCAGCGGGCGTGGGAAGGTGAAAGCCGTGGGATTCCCCTGCTCGGCCAGACGGTCGATTTCCGGACCGGCGGGATATGGGAGGCCCATGAGCTTGCCGGTTTTGTCGAAACATTCGCCGGCGGCGTCGTCGATGGTGCCGCCGAGCACGCGGTGTTTCAGCTCGGATTCCACGAGCACGAGCATGGTGTGACCGCCGCTGACGATGAGAGAGAGATTGGGGCGGAAGGCGGCGAAATCTGCCACGGGCGGGGTACCGGCAATCCACGGGGAATAGAGATGCGCCTCGTGATGGTTAATGCCGATGAAGGGCTTTTGCAGGGCGAAGGCCATGGCTTGCGCGGCCTTGTAGCCAACGAGCAGCGCGGTGGGCAGGCCGGGGCCTTGCGTGGCGGCGATGGCGTCCAATTGCGCGGCGGTGATGCCGGCCTCGCGCAGGGCGGACTGGGCAACGGGCAGAAAGTTTTTCAGATGTTCGCGTGCGGCGAGTTCGGGCACCACGCCGCCGTATTCGGCGTGGAGCTTGATCTGGGAGGAGACGACGTTGGCCAGGATTTTGCCATCGCGGCACACGGCAGCGCTGGTTTCATCGCAGGAAGTTTCGAGGGCCAATAGGGTCATGGACGGAGGCCACCCGATACGGGCGGCCGATGCGACTGATTTTATTTTACGGCGACTTTCTGCGGTTTCGGGGCGCTGGTAATGTGCTGATACAGGATCAGGCCTTTGAGCACTTCCTGGGCGCGGTCGAGTTGCTGGTCGGGCATGGCGGCGACACGGGCGCGGTCGGCATCGGGCAAGGCTTCGATGCCGCCGGGGGCGCGCTTGATGATGAGCGCAGCCTCCTCTGTATCGCTCACGGGCACATAAATGTCGGGCGTGATGCCGTGCTGATGGATGACCTTGTGGCTGGGGGTGTAATATTTGGCGACGGTTAGCTTAAGCGCAGAACCGTCATCGAGGGGGAAGATGGTCTGGACAGAGCCTTTGCCGAAGGTCTTCTCGCCGAGCACGACGGCGCGGTGGCGATCCTGAAGGCAACCGGTGACAATTTCGGCGGCGCTGGCGCTGCCCAGATTGACGAGGAGCACGATGGGCACGCCGGGAAGTTCATCGCCGCCGCCTTCGGCAAAATATTTTTCCACCACGTGACGGCCTTCGGTGGAGACGATCAATTCGCCCGCCGGCAGAAATTTCTGGCAAACGGCCTTGGCCTGGTCGAGCAGACCACCGGGATTCCAGCGGAGGTCAATGATGAGGCCTTTGAGGTGCTGTTGCCGGAGTTTGTCGAGGGCGGCTTCCAGTTCTTCGCCGGTCTTGTCGCCGAACTGGGTGATTTGGAGATAACCAATTTGGTTCTCCAGCAGCGGGAATTCCTTTTTGCCGTTGAGGTCTTTAACCATGGCCATCTGGATGATGGCACGGGTGAGGGTGTAATCTTTGGTCACGCCGGTGGAGGGACGTTGCACCGTAAGGGTGACGCTGGAACCGGGATCGCCGCGCAGATTTTTCACAACGTCGGTAAGTTCTTTACCTTGGACCAGTTTGCCCTCGACCTTGATGATGCGATCGCCGGCGAGAATGCCGGCACGGAAGCCGGGGGTGTCGTCCATGGGGGAAACCACGGTGACGTAGCCGTTCTTGGCGGCCACGACGAGGCCAAGGCCACCGAACTGGCCTTCGGTATCGTCCTGCAATTCCTGAAAGGATTCGGCGTCAAGAAATTCGCTGTGGGGATCAAGCTTGCTGACGGTGCCGCGGAGGGCGGCGTAAACGAGCTGCTGGTAGGTGAGGTCCTTGCCATCCACGTATTCACTGCGGATCTTCTGGATGACGTCATTGAACAGCTCCATGTTCGCCTGGACGCTGTCATCGTCCGCGACCGGCTTGGCGGCATTTAGATAGACCTTGGCGCCCATGGCCAGATTGACCACGAGGGCGAGCAGTACCAGGCCGAAAACAAGACGGCGTTTCATGGCGTCATTCTGACTGAATCAGCCACCGGACTGCAACAGGGATTCCACAAAAGGTAGATCGGCGGGGACGGTGACCTTGGGATTGGGGGCGGAACCTTTGACGAGACGCACGGGCTGGCCGATGACTTCGCAGGCGGCGGTGTCATCGGTTAGGTTCAGCCCCTGGGTCTTGGCGGTGCTGATGGCTTGGCGGATGGTGGTCACGCGAAAAGTCTGGGGGGTTTGCACGGACCAGAGCTTGGAGCGGTCCACGGTACGGAAAATCACCTGTCCATCGGCGGTTTCCTTGATGGTATCGGTAACGGGCTGGGCGGCCACGGCGGCACCGGTTTCCCAGGCGGCGGCAATGGTGGCATCGATCAGCTCGGCAGTGGTACAGGGACGGGCGGCGTCCTGGATGGCGACGATTTCAGCGTCGGGCGCGAGGGCGGACAGGCCGTTCCAAACGGAGTCCTGCCGTTCAGCCCCGCCAACGACAAGCCGGTAGGGTTTTTGAAAGTGGTATTTTTCCGCGAGTTCCGTGAAGTGGGGCTGCATGCCGTCGCGGACGACGAGAATGATTTCGTGGATGCCGGGGGCATCGTTGAAGCGCTGCCAGGTGTGGGCTACGACCGGGCGGCCGGCGACTTCGAGCCAGAGCTTGTCCACATTGGCGCCCATGCGCGTGCCCCGACCGGCGGCAACAATGATGGCGGAAACCATGGTGAAAGCGGAAGGAGTTGCAGTTATAAAATCAGAATATCAAAGTGACCGGTCCATTTGCTGCAACGCCAAATGCGGCCAAAAAACGAAGGCTTAACCAATACGCCAGACGATGCGGGCTTTGTTCAGATCGTAGGGAGACATCTCCATTTTGACCCGATCGCCCACGGTGAGACGCACGAATTTTTTGCGCATCTTGCCGGAGATGGTGGCGAGCACCTGGTGCTTGTTATCCAACTCCACGCGAAACATTGTACCGGCGAGCACGGAAGAGATCCGCCCCTCAACTTCTATATGTTCTTCCATGAAACAACAATTTACTATTTAACCCAAAACCGACTGAACAACTTGCCTAAAACAGCACGAGGCGACGCCGATGAAGGCGCCGCCCCGGCTGGTGAAAACCTAATTAATAGCGTTCGCGACGACCACCGCCGCCGCCGTAACCGCCGCCGCTGCCGCCGCCGCCGCCGTATTCACGACGAGGACCGCGATCACGACCGCCGCCGCCGGCGGGACGTTCTTCCTTCGGACGGGCGACATTGACGGTCAAAGCGCGACCATCCAATTGGGCACCATTCAAAGCGGCAATAGCCTTCTGGGCCTCTTCGGGCGTGGAGAAGGTGACAAACGCAAAACCACGTGAACGACCGGTCATACGGTCCATCATTAGGTTAGCTTCAACGACAGTGCCATGGGCGGCAAAAGCCTCATGCAGGTCGTTCTCAGTGGTGTTGAAGGAAAGATTTCCCACAAACAGTTTCGTACTCATTTGATGATTTGCCTTTTACTCTAACTAACCGATTTCGCTGTTCCCGACTGCCGGGTTTCAAATCATCACTGAACGAAGTTCACTTGAGGATTCACCATGGTCGAAAGGTCAATTTATCTAACAGGCGAATTGGATATTAACCCAATCTTGCATATTGGCAAGTCAAATCTATGCCCGGCACCGAGCGGGGGGAGGTTTTGGCGGGCTGGGGCTGGTAGCTGGAGACCTGGGCGGGCGAGCATGATGGCACCAGAATGGGTGGTTTCGACCTGCCTTGAATTAGCTTGATTTTCATGGATTTGCAGGGGTTTTGAGGCAAAATCGATGGCCCGTGCGGGCAGCTCTCCCGCCGTGTGAAGGCCCCGCCAGCGGCAGCCCCAACAGGGTAATTGACGGGCCATTCCCCCACCCCAAAAAAGGGTTGAATTTTGTTTAATCCGGTTGAATTTTTGGAAAAATAAAGGGGGTTTTGAGCGATTTTTGGGGGCGAAAACCGCAGAATGAACGCGGAGGCTACGAGGCGGCTGGGTAGCGTGGAGAAAACG
>CAIJGS010000009.1 GCA_903820285.1 uncultured Verrucomicrobia subdivision 3 bacterium
CATCGCCGACTCCACGGGCAGCCCTTCCACCGCCGCCACCCACCATTGTTGCAACGACCGCACGCCCGCCGCCGCCCCCTGCGGATGCGCCATGATCCCGCCGCCGGCCATGTACAGCAAGTCCACCGTCCGCGTCCGCCGATACGTCTCCGGAGCCTGCCCGCCCCACTGCCCCGAGGACACCACCGGCAGTACCGAAAATCCGCCCAGCAACGGCTTTTGACACGCCGCAATGGACCGCACCACCGAGTCGTCGCTTTCCCAAAACTTGTTCGCGATGCCGTTCACATGAATCTGATCCACGCCCGCCAGCCGCCAGATTTTCTGGTACGCCGGAAATTCAATCCCCAGCCACGGATGCCGGTTCAGCGCGCCCCAGCCATTGCGATGACCATGAATCGCCAGCGCGCCCGTATCACAAATCTTTTTCACCCCCGCCAGCCCCACGCTATTCAGCGACACCATCGCGCCCGTGCCGCCGCTGCGCACCACCTTCTCATAATGCCGCTGCATCGCGTCCAGCTCATCGCTTATGATAAACGCGTACATCACCTTTTTGCCCGTGCGATCGGCATGCTCATTCAGCACGCGCATGATGGCATCCACCCGCGCATTAAACGGCGAATGCGGCGGATCCGCCATCAGTTCGTCGTCCTTGATAAAATCAATCCCCGCGCCCGCCAGCGTGCGAACCATCTCCGCCGTCTGCTCTGGCGTCAGTCCAATGCTCGGTTTGATGATCGTGCCAATCAGCGGCCGCCCCGTCACGCCCGTCAATTGGCGGCAGCCCGCCACCCCGAATTTCGGCCCGCGAAAATGTTCGGCAAAAGACGCCGGAAATTCCACATCCATCAGCTTCAGCCCGGAAAATTGCGTCAGCTCATAAAGATTGCCCTGCAGCGTCGAAACCAGCGTGGGCAGGTTCCAGCCCATGTTCTCCACCGGCCAGGACACCACGATTTCCGCGCGCTGAAACGTCCCGCTCGCCGACTGGCAGCCCGGCAGACTCGGGGTCATCACCGTTTCCAGCAGCGTGATCTTTTCCACCCGCGCCGCAAAGCGTTGCTTCAATTCCTCCGTCTCGCCCGGCACTGGCACAAAGGTGCCCGACGACTGCTCGCCCGCCAGCGATGCCGCCGCCTTCGCCACCGCCAGCGGTGTCTCAATCAGGTAGGTTGCAACAATTCGTTCCATGTTCAATTTCAAGGTTTGGCTGCCAGCACACAGCGGAAGCCCGTCGCCACGCTGAACCGCCCCGCCGCCACATGCGTGCGCGATGACGACCACAAACTCTTCGGCCCGCAGTTGATCCACGCCCCGCCGCGCAGCACCCGCTGTTTATGCGTGTCATCATAATCATCCGCGCACCATTCTAGCGCGTTCCCCGCCAGATCATACAGACCCGAAGCCTCCGGCGCAAAGCTCCCCACCGGCGACGTCGTCACAAATCCGTCGTTGTACCCCTCTATGTGCGGCCAGTTCGTAAAATAGTTCTTCGCGCTCAGATCAGCGAAATTGCCCGCGCCCGGAGGCGGCGGATACTGCGTTCCCCACGGATAGACATTCGCCAGCTTCGCGTTTTTGTCGCGCGGAGTTGCGCCGGTTTCTTGGCCGCCAATCCCCACCGCTTCGCTCCACTCCGCGTCCGTCGGCAACCGGTATTCCCAGCCCGACGGCAACTTACCCGCACCCTGCTCGGTTACCGTCAGCCACTTGCAAAACGCCGTAGCATCGTTCCAACTCACATTCACCACCGGATACTCCGGCCCCGGCGACACCGGCGTAACCTCATGGTACAGCGCATGGTTCCAGTTCATCCCCTCCAGCTTCGGCTGGGTCGCCGCAAACGCTGCAAAATCCCTGACCCGCGTCTCGAAAACGGAAAACCACACCCCGGCCGCCGGCACCGTCAAAAATGCCATCCCCAGGCTATTCGTCCACCGCCCCGCCGACGGTAATGCCTGCGCCCCCGCCACCGCTGGCCAGGCCAGGCCGGCAAGCAGAAACAATCTGGGCAGCAGGGGGTTCATTTTGATTCCCCGGATATTGCCGGAATCCCCGCCAACGAGTCATGCAAATAATGCTGAAAGACTTTTGATAAATGATAACCCCATCCCCGCCATTGCCTGCCGCCCGCAAAAAGCGTAAAACTTCCGCCAGACATGAATCCCGTTCCGCTGCCCACCACCCGCCCGGCGCCCGCCGCCGGCCTTCCCTCATTGGATGTTGGGCGTTGGATGTTGGATGTTGGATGTTTGCTCGCCCCTCCATCCTCCAGTCTCCATCCTCGTTTTTTAATTCGCCTGTTTGCCCTCCTGCTCCTCGCCCCTCTCGCCCACGCCTCCCCCGACTGGGAAAACGAACAGATCCTCCACATCAACACCGAGTCCCCTCGCTCCACCTTCATCCCCTACGCCGATGCAGCCACCGCCCTCGCCGGACGCCCCGAAGCCTCGCCCTACTACCTGTCCCTGAATGGCGACTGGAAATTTCATTGGTCACCCCGACCCGAGCTGCGCCCAACCAATTTCTTCGCAACCAGCTTCGACGACTCCGCCTGGAAAACCATTCCGGTTCCATCGAATTGGGAAATGCAGGGCTACGGCGTCCCCATTTATCTCGGCTCCGGCTACCCCTTTAAAATGGACCCGCCCCGCGTCACGGATGAGCCCCCGACAAACTGGACCGCCTTTGTCCAGCGCGACCCCGTCGGCTCCTATCGCCGGACTTTCACTCTGCCGGAAGCCTGGACGCCCCGCCGCCTCTTCATCCATTTCGATGGCGTGGACAGCGCGTTTTATCTCTGGCTGAACGGCCAGCGCATCGGCTTCAGCAAAGACAGCCGCACCCCCGCCGAATTTGAGCTGACTGATTACGTCCACCCCGGCACCAACCAGCTCGCCGTGGAAGTGTACCGCTGGTCCGATGGCAGCTACCTTGAAGACCAGGACATGTGGCGCATGAGCGGCATCTTTCGCGGCGTGCATCTCTATTCCACCGCCGCCGCCCGCATCCGCGACTTCACCGTCCGCACCACCTTCGATGCCGACTACCGCGACGCCGCCCTGGAAATCAAACCCGAGCTCGCCGCCAAAAATCTGTCCCTGTCCAATTGGACCGTCCGCGCCCAGTTGTTCGACGCCGCCAATCAACCCGTGTTCCCCAGCGAACTCACCCATGATGCCGCCGAAATTCTGAACCCCGATTATAGCGCCAAAATTCTTGACGAACGCATGGGTCAGCGCGGCGAACCCAAATTCGCCTGGCTTACCGGCCACGTAAAGCAACCCACCCCCTGGACCGCTGAAACCCCCAATCTCTACACGCTCATCCTCACCCTGTGCGATGACCACGGCAGCGTCGTCGAAGCCGATCGCTGCGCCGTCGGCTTCCGCCAGATTGAGATTCGCGATGGCCGCTTCCTCGTCAATGGCCAGCCCATCCGCCTGCGCGGCGCGAACCGTCACGAGATTGACCCGGACACGGGCCACGCCCTCACCCTCGACCGCATGATCCAGGACATTACCCTGATGAAGCGCGCCAACATCAATGCCGTCCGCACCTGCCATTATCCCGATGATCCGCGCTGGTATGACCTCTGCGACCGCTACGGCATCTACGTCCTCGACGAAGCCAACATCTGCACCCACGGCACGCGCGGTTCCCTCGCCAATGATCCGCGCTGGCAGGGCGCCTTCCTCGACCGCGCCATCCGCCTGGCCGAGCGCGATAAGAATCATCCCTCCGTGATTATCTGGTCCATGGCCAACGAATCCGGCTACGGCCCGAACTTCGCCGCCATCTCCGGCTGGTGGCATGAGTTCGATCCCACCCGCCCCGTCCATTACGAAGGCGCGCAAGGCGAAGTGAAGGACCCGCCCACCGTGGACATCATCGGCCGTTTCTATCCGCGCCTCACCACCGCCACCTACGCCAAGCCCAACGATCCCTGGAACCAGCGCTGGGACCAGCTCCTCGCCATGGCCCAACGCACCAACGACAACCGCCCCATCCTCGCCACCGAATACGCCCACGCCATGGGCAATGCCCTTGGCAACTTTGCGGAATATTGGGATGAATTTTATTCCAATCCGCGGCTGCTCGGCGGCTTCATCTGGGAATGGTGTGATCAAGGCCTGCACCGTCAAACCGCCGATGGCCAAAACTATGTCGCCCTCGGCGGCGATTTCGGCGACATGCCCAACCACGGCGGCTTCGCCATCAAAGGCCTCGTCAGCGCCACCCGTGAGCCTTTCCCCAAATATTGGGAAGTCAAAAAAGTCTATCAACCCATCGCCATCGCCGCTGTTGATTCAAAACCCGGTGAAACTGCCGTTCGGCTAATCAACCGTAATTCCTTCCTAAATCTGAACACCTACGAAGCTCGCTGGACCGTTACGAGCAGCTCCGGTGAAGTCATGCAATCCGGCACCCTGCCGCCGGTGGATCTCGCCGCCGGGGCAACCAACACGCCGACTATTCCCGTGGCACCCATCGCCTCGCCCACACCCGGCGCTGAATACTGGTTGCGGCTCAGTTTTGTCACCAAGACCGATTCCCTCTGGGCCCAAGCCGGACAGGAAATCGCCTGGCAACAATTTCCCTTGGACGTGCCAATGCCGCCAACGGAGCGCGCCCGTCCCCGGGCGCAGCAATCACCAAGTAGTAAGTCAGCGTCCACTTTTCCCAACGCTGCCGCCGCCTCATCCCCCGTACAGTTGACCGAATCCAGCAACACTGTCACCCTCACCGGCACCAACTTCTCCGCCACCTTCAGCCGCGCCGCCGGCACGCTCACCTCATTAAAATATGCCGGCCAGGAAATGCTCGCCCCCGCCACCGGTGAGCCCGCCGGCCCGATCCTCCAACTTTACCGCGCCCCTACGGACAACGATAAGGGCTTCGGCAAATGGCTCGCCCGCGACTGGCGCGAAGCCGGCCTCACCAATCTTACCCGCCATGTGGATGACTTCACCGCCACCCCAACCGGCACCAACGAGGTGCAAATCACCACCACCGTCACCAGTCAGGCCCTCACCGGCGGTTACCAGCTCAAAACCGTCTGGACCATCCACGGCGATGGCGTGCTCGATCTCGACAGCCAGTTCACCCCCTTCGGCACCCTGCCCCTGCTGCCGCGCATTGGCGTGGTATTGCGACTCGCCCAACCATTGGAAAATCTCCGCTGGCTCGGCCGTGGTCCCTGGGAAAATTATTCCGACCGCAAAACCAGCGCCGATCTGGGCATCTGGTCCGGCACCGTCAGCGGACAATATGTCTCCTATGTAAAACCGCAGGAAACCGGGAACAAAGAAGACACCCGCTGGTTGACCCTCACGGATGCCGCCGGCCACGGCCTAAAGCTCACCACCCTTGCCGCCCCCATCAGCTTCTCCGCCCTCCACTTCACCGCCGGCGATCTGGCGGCCGTGCGACACAACTACGAATTAAAGCGCCGCCCTGAAATTATTCTTTCGCTGGATGTGAAACAAAACGGCCTCGGCAACAGCAGTTGCGGCCCCGGCGTGTTGGAAACCTACACCGTCCCACCGCAAAATTACCGGCTTCATTTGCGGCTGGAATCTGCCCTTCTGCAACACTGAAAACCGCCCAGCCTGGCTGGTGGCGTATCGGTTACATATACAAGTAATCACCGCCTATCTTTCCCAGTACGCCCAGCGAATCATTGATACACTCAACTCGGCGAATTGAGCAGTCCGGCCGCTGTCCCCGACCTTGGCAGGCGGATTTGCAGATTACCCGCCGCCCGCAGCGCTGGCGTCCCCCCTGTGGAGTGCGGTGACATGACACCGCTTTGGAACTGGGAGACATGTCTCCCAGTTCCAAGCGCGAACCTGTCCGCGCACTCCACCTGGCGCGCCGCTTCGCCCTCCGTTCCCCCAATTGGCCATGGGCAATTGAAAATGTAAAATCTGCGCCAAAAAATCAGCCAGATACCCGCAGGCATCTGGCTGAGAATGATTAAAAGAAGTGCAGCCGGCTGACCGTTCAGTGATATTCCTGAATCGTCTTCACCGAATAGCCGGATTTCTTCAGCGCGGCAATGCCCAGGGCGGCGGCTTTCGCACCGGAGAGCGTGGTCATGATCGGCGTGCCGGTATACACGGAGGTGGTGCGGATCCGTACTTCGTCCGCACGCGGGGTCGCCCCGCTGGGCGTATTGATGACGAGCTGGATTTCCTTGTTCTTCAGCAGGTCCACCACGTTGGGGCGGCCTTCCGTGAGCTTCATGATGCGCTGCACCTGAAGTCCGGCCTTTTCCAGCACGGCCGCCGTGCCGGCGGTGGCCACGATTTCAAACCCGAGATTGACGTAGGATTGCGCGACGGCGGCGACTTCATCCTTGTGCATGTCGCTCACGCTGATGAACACGCGACCGCCGATGGGCAGCGGGGAATTCGCCGCCATCTGCGATTTGGCATAAGCGGTGCCGAGATCGGCATCCAGGCCCATGACTTCGCCGGTCGAACGCATTTCGGGCGAGAGCAGGATGTCCTGCCCATGAAATCGATTGAAGGGGAAAACGGATTCCTTCACCGCCCAATACTTGGGCCAGATTTCCTCGGTAAAATTCAGTTCCTTGAGCGTCTTGCCAGCCATCACCTTCGCGGCGAGTTTGGCGAGTGGGAAGCCGATGGCCTTGCTCACAAACGGCACCGTACGAGAGGCGCGGGGATTGACTTCGAGCACATAGACCGTCGAGCCCTTGACCGCGTACTGCACGTTCATGAGGCCGATCACCTGGAGTTCCCGGGCCATCGCATGGGTGTACTCACGAATGGTGTTGATGACTTCCTGCGAGAGCGTGTGCGGAGGCAGCACCATGGCGGCGTCACCCGAATGCACCCCGGCGTACTCGATGTGCTCCAGCATGCCGCCGATCACGATGGTGCCGCCATTGGGCAGGCCCACATCGCTGATGCAGTCCACGTCCACTTCGGTGGCGTCTTCGAGAAATTTGTCCACCAGCACGGGGCGCTCGGGCGAAGCTTCCACGGCAAAGCGCATGTAGTGCGACAGTTCGGCGTCGGAGTAAACAATCTGCATCGCGCGGCCGCCCAGTACGAAGGAGGGGCGGACCAGCACGGGATAGCCCAGGCGTTTGGAAGCCACGAGCGCCTCGGCCTCGTTGGTGGCCAGACCGTTCGGGGGCTGCGGAATGTTCAGCTTGGTCAGCATGGCCGCGAACAGCTTGCGGTCCTCGGCAATTTCAATGCTCTGCGGCGAGGTGCCGATGATGTTGACCCCGTTCTTCTGCAGGCCGAGCGCCAGATTCAGCGGCGTCTGGCCGCCGAACTGGGCGATGGCACCCCAGCACTTTTCGCGTTCGTAAATGTGGAGGACGTCTTCGAGCGTGAGCGGTTCAAAGAACAGCTTGTCGCTGGTGTCATAATCAGTGGAGACGGTCTCTGGATTCGAGTTGACCATGATGGTCTCAAACCCGTCTTCCTTCAGGGCAAAGGCGGCGTGGACGCAGCAATAGTCGAATTCAATCCCCTGCCCGATCCGGTTCGGGCCGCCGCCCAGAATCATGACCTTCTTGGCGACGTTGTTTTTGACCTCGTCATCGCCGCGGTCGTAAGTCGAATAGTAATAGGGGGTAAAGGCCTCGAATTCAGCCGCGCACGTATCCACCAGCCGGTAGCTGGGGATGATGTTCAACTGCTTGCGCAAGGCCCGGATCGAGTCCTCGGTTTCGCCCACCAAATGGGCGATTTGCCGGTCGGAAAACCCGAGCGATTTGGCCCGGGCGAGTTTTTCTGCATTTAATGACGACATGGCGATTAAAGTCCCCATAGTAAGCCGAATTTTCGCCCATCTGTCCAGCAAGACCGCACGCAATTTGGGGTGCAGCCGGAGCGGGCGCGCTTCGACCCACGGTGGGCGTCAGTCCAGACCGCAACCATATGGTCCTTTCGGGGTTCTATCTCCAATGCCACCCCCGGATGGGGGGCGGGAAGTCGCTTGCCGCCGTGGGCAAAATGATTTATGAATGATTTGATGAGACGGGTTTACCGCGATGCGAGCTGGCTGGTTGTACTACTGCCGGTGATGGCGGGGGCACAAATTGATCCGGTCAAGCGCGACCTCATCCAGTTCGGCTACAATCAGCCGATGGAAGGCCGCGCCCCGCTGGCCGCCTATGCCTATTATTACCATAACCAGCCGGATTTCCTCCGTACCAACCTCACGCTGCGGCTCGCCCTGGCCCCGACGTATATTGACTCCGAATTCGGTTTCAACCATGGACTGGGACCGAACACCGATTTCGCCCTCGGCCTGGCCGGCGGCGGCTTTGCCGACGGCTACAATGAAATCCGCAACGGCAAATGGCTGGAAGGGGAATCCTTTGATGGCAATGGCGCGGAGATCAACGGCAGCGTGTATCATCTGTTCAACCCTGGCGACCAGATTCCGCTGAATTTCGTCCTGCACACCGGCGCGCGCGGCTCCTTTTATCAGGCGAACGACAAGACCGACCCCCACTTTGAACTGCCCGATGACATGGCCGAGTTCAACGTCCGCACCGGCCTGCGCTACGGCGGCATGGAACCGACGCTGTTTCCCGATCTGGCGATGGAGCTGGCGGTCTGGTACGAAAGCGAAATACGCTCCTCCGCCGGCAGCTACGGTTTTAATGGGGACCGGGAACTGGAAACCGCCTCGCACCTGTTTTGGGCCTCGGCGGCGCTGTCCTACACCCTGCCGGAGAGCAAACAGAACATCTTTGCGCGGCTCATCGCCGGCACCAGCGTGAATGCGGACCGTCTGAGCGCCTACCGGCTGGGCGGCTTTCTGCCGCTGATCGCCGAATATCCCCTCTCGTTACCCGGCTATTATTTTCAGGAATTCAGCGCGCGCCAGTTCGTGCTGCTGAACGCGAGCTACACCATCCCCATTGCGCCGAATGAACGCTGGAACCTGGAACTCAACGGGGCCACGGCCGGCATTGATTACCTGTCCGGCACCGCGCAGGCCGGCAACTGGGTGAGCGGCGTGGGCGCGGGCCTGCTATACCGGTCGCCGTCCGACCGCTACAAGGTGATTTTGAACTACGCGTACGGGATTGACGCCATCCGCAGCGACGGTCGCGGTGCGAGCAGCGTTACGGTGCTTTTCCAGATGGATTTGGGCAAGATGCACAGCAAGGATTTTTCCCAGACCCAGCCCAACCGCTGGCAGGGCTGGAACTGGCTGCTGGGGCGCTAACACATTGCCCGCAGAACCAGGGCGGCGGGCGGTTACAGGCTCCCGTACAAGAAACGCTCATGCGCGTCCGATAAATGCCGGGCAACCGGGAGCTTTTGGCTGGATATTCAAACCCCATAACAAATACAGGTCAGGGATACTTTTTGTAGTGTGGGTTTTTTAATATTATCAACCGTCAGCCGCCCTTCGCGAACACCCCTCCCCGCGCCGGCCGCCAGCCTTTTCCGATCAAACCAGCGCGAACACGTCATCCGCCAAATCAACTCCCGCCATTATGCCACCGCGAGCCGCCACGCCCCCAGCACCGCCCGCTGAAGCCGCGCGCCGTGCCCGCCGGCCACGAGGGAAGCGAGGGCAGCGCGCCGGGCCTGGGGTCGGGTATGCGTGGGCACGGCCGAAGTATGGGTGGTGACGGTGGAATTGGTGATGGGTGACGACGGTGGTCGTGGCCGGGTGGTCCGGCGCGTTCTCC
>CAIJGS010000010.1 GCA_903820285.1 uncultured Verrucomicrobia subdivision 3 bacterium
CCCCAAACGGCATCCCGCCGTCACCACCCCATCTCCGAAACCCGGAAACCGCGCCCGGTCCGCCCCCAATCAAGGCAATAACCCCTGCAATCGTGCATGATCAAGGCATATCAAGGCAAACGCCAAAATCAAATATTGGTCATCTGAGCTGGGGATTTTTTGGGGACGTTTTCTACAAATATGGCGCTCCTCCGGAGCCGGGGCAGGCTGCGGGGGTCATGATGGGCGGGGCAGGAAGTAGCCGACAATTTTGCTCGGATCGCGGACGCAAATCTGGATGTGATCCTGCGAATGCAGGCCGGCGTGGGGATAGAGCGGCTAGCCTTCCACAAAGAAGGCGCGGACGGTGTCAAAGGGGGGCTTTTTTTCCGCTTCCCGCAGTTTGTGGAGAGTTTCAAAGACGGCCCTATCCAGGTAGCGGGCGCGGAAATCGCGCCCCTTGTTTTGCAAGGGTTGGTCCCCGTATATTCGGCAGAATTCCAGATAGGCGGCGTGGGCGGCTTTGACCAGGTCGAGATTGTCGGCGTCAATGAGGTTCAGGCAGTTGCCCAAATCAATGATGGCACCCAAAACGGCGGGCGCGGTGATTTTCCCGCTGTCATCGTTTTGCGCCCACCTCAGGGCGCGGGAATAGCTGTCTTCCCAGAAGTAAAGGCCGCTGCCAAGCCAGTCATGTTTGTTGGTACTGGGAATTTGCCGGTCTTGACCGGCTACGAGTTTGAGGGCGGTGTCACGGTTGCATCCGTGATAGCCGAGAATCAGGGAGCGGGAGACCACGGCGGATCAGCGATATTGGGGTTTGATCTGTCCGTTGGCGGAATACATGCCGGTGGATACCAAAAAACGGCGGGCAGTCTCCTTGGAAGCGGCGATCTTGCGCGCCGTCTCCCGGATGTCCCGGACTTCGCGTTTCACATCCGGCGACTTGATGCCTTGTTTGATGGTGGTCATGGAATCATCTTTACCAAGATTATTTACGTGCAATTACCACGGACGCAAGGGCTATTTGGCGGCGCAAAAAGCAATGACTTTGAAGTATCGATCCGTGGCGGTGTCATGGAACAAATCGCGTTCCTGCCCGCCGCGCACGGGGATGGCGGGAAATTGATCGGGCGTCAGCAGCAGGCCCAGACTTTTTGCCCATTCACAAAGGTCAGCTTTCTGCCGGGCGACAGTGGGCGGCCCAGATGCTTCTCCACCTGCCGTCGGAATTCCTCGGAGGTAATCGAGCGCCGCGCGGACAAGATCCCGCTCAACTGCTCCCGGGACAGGAGCGGTTTGACGGCTGGACTCTGGTTGTGGCTGCGATTCACTCGCCATGACCATACCTCTGGGTTGCCGGGTTGGCAAGGGGGTGTTTCACTGGTCTTGCCCAATATCCATGCAGATAGGCAAATCCTAATCCTGGCAACCTTAATGGCAATCGGAAAAACAGGTGTTAGCAGCTTTTGGCAGTCCTGGAGAACTTTGTGATGCACCCTGGCTTGGCCGGAATTCCGCCGCCGCCGCTTGTCATTTGGGGCAGGCTGGTTTATTGTCGCCCCATGTTGCTGAAGAAACAGTTCGCTTTGGTTGCACTGCTCGGGTGCGGAGTTCATTCCTCCTGGGCCGACACCATCCAGCTCAAGGACACGGCCGCGGTGACCGGTAAAATCCTCGCCGAACGCGCCGACTCCCTCGTGGTGGATGTCGGCTACACGGTGCTCGTGGTTCCCCGCAGCTTCATTACCAGCGTTACCAAGGCCGATGTTGCCGGTGCCGCCGCCGCCGCCAGCGTGGCCGGGACGGCCCAATTTTACACCGCCAGCGCCCACCCCGCCGCCACGCGCGATGTCAGCTCCCTCGTCAAACAGATCGGCGAAGCCGTTGTGCAGGTCAAAACCCCCGAAGGCCTGGGCTCCGGCTTCTTCCTCAATGAAGAGGGCTACCTCATCACCAACTTCCACGTGATCGAAGGCGAAACCGAGATTTCCGTGGAAGTCTATCACCAGCGCGATGACCATCTCGATCGCGAGACCTACAAGCAGGTCAAAATCATCGCCATCAACAAATTTCACGATCTGGCCCTCCTTCACATCGAGGACAAGAATGCGCCCAAGTTCAAGCCCGTCACCCTCGGCAGCGCCGATGCCTTGAACGTTGGCGACGGCGTGTTCGCCATCGGCAGTCCGCTGGGCCTCGAGCGCACCGTCACCCAGGGCATTCTCAGCACCAAGACCCGCCAGCTCGAGGGCGAACTCTATTTGCAGACCAGCACCCAGATCAACCCCGGCAACAGCGGCGGCCCGCTCTTCAACCTGGCCGGCGAAGTCGTCGGGGTAACCAATATGAAGATCACCTTTGGCGAAGGTCTGGGCTTTGCCATTCCCGTGGAACTCGTGAAAAACTTCCTGGATCACCGGGACGCCTTCGCCTATTCCACCGACAATCCCAATAACCCGTTCCGCTATCTCGAACCGCCGAGCCGGACCAAACAAAAGGCGCCGGTGGCCAAATAATAACTGAAGGTAGCGCCCGCCCGTATCCGGGCGGGTGTCGCCCGATCAATTCCTTCATTCCCAAATTTTCCTGCCGCCTGTTTCCAAACCCAACCCTATCATGACTACCAAACTGTTCCGCTCGGTATTCGCCCTCACCCTGGCCGCCGTGCTGCCGCTCGTGACGGCCCTCCACGCCGCCATTCCCGCCGCGGAAAACCTGCTGCCGGCCGACACCTTGGTGATGCTTACCGTGCCGGACTTCGCCGTCTTGCGCGCCGCCTGCAAACAGTCGCCGCAAATGCTTTTTTGCAACTCGGATGCCATGGCCCCCTTCCGGGAAAAATTCATCGCCAAACTGACCGGCCAGTATCTCGGACCGCTGGAAACTGACCTCGGGGTGAAACTCGCCGACTTCGCCGAACTGCCCCAGGGCCAGCTCACCTTTGCCGTCACCAAAAACGGCTGGGACGGCGGCAATGATCTCACGCCCGGCCTGCTGCTGCTGCTCGATGCCCGGGACAAAAGCAGTCTCCTCGCCACCAATCTCGCGATCCTCCGCCAGAAATGGATCGACAGCGGCAAAACCATCCGCACCGAAACCCTCCATGGCGTCACCTTTTCCGTGGTGCCCCTCACCAGCAATAACGTTCCCAATTCGCTGGCCAGCGTCATCCCCCAGCCGCAGCCGGTGCAGGAACTCGGCAAGCCCACCACCCATCCCAAGTCCGGTGAATTCGTTTTTGGCCAGTATCAGTCCGTGCTCATTGTCGGCAGTTCGCTCTCGGCCGTGGAACCGGTCATCGCCCGATTGACCGGCGGTTCCCTCACGCCCCTCGCGGACAATCCGCAGTTTGCCGCCGAACAGTTGTCCCAGTTCCGGGATAATCCGCTCTATTTCGGCTGGTTCAATGGCAAGACGCTGTTCAGCACCCTGGCCAGTCATGAACCCGATGCACCCAATCCCCAGGCTCCTTCGCCCTTTCCCCAGCTGGATCCCCGCGCCATCCTCAGTGCCACCGGCTTGAACGCCCTGAAATCCGCCAGCTTTACCCTCCACGAAGACCACGACGGCGCCCTGGTAACCGTGCATTTCACCGCGCCCGAATCCGAACGCACGGGCCTGTTGAAAATGTTTGCCTTCAGCCCCAAGGAAGCCGGCGTGCCGCCGTTTGTGCCCGCCGATGCCGTGAAATTTTCCCGCATCCGCCTGAGCGGTCACCAGGTGTGGGATGAACTCCAGAAGGTTGTCACCGCCATTTCCCCCCAGGGATTGGCCAGCCTGAACGCCGTGATTGACATGGCCAACACCCTGGCCCAGACGAAAACGCCCGGCTTCGACATCCGCACGGCTCTCATCGGCAACCTGGGTGACGATCTCATCACCTACCAGAAGGCTCCGGTGGACAATACTCCCACCGCCCAGGCGAACCCGCCCTCCCTCGTCCTGGTTGCCGTCGCCAATGCCGACCAGACCATTGATGCCATCAAAATGCTGGCTTCGCTCGCCGCCCAGCAGGATGGCGCCGCCGCCCCCCGTGATTTTCTCGGCCACAAGATTCACACCATCGCCCTGCGCCCGACAGTCAATCCGGCCACCGGGGCCAGCACCGCCCATGCCCTCTACGTTTCGTCGAGCGGTGGATACGCGGCGCTCAGCACCGATTCCGCCATTTTGGAGGAATTTATCCGCAGCGCCGATGGCAATGCGAAGACCTTGCGTGATCAGCCCGGCCTGGCGGAAGCCGCGCAGCATGTCGGCGGCACCGGCGGCGGCGTGTTTGGTTATGAAAATCAGTCGGAAACCGTGCGGAATCTGTTCCAGGTCATGAAGACTTCCTCCGCCACCAGCCTTAACGCCTTGCCGCCGACTTTCCGCGACTGGCTGGATTTCTCCCTCCTCCCGGACTTTGATACCGTTTCCAAATACTTCGGCATCTCCGTCTACGGCGGCAGCCTCAATTCCGAAGGCCTGACCTTCAAGGTCTACACGCCTCATCCCCCGCAGGCACATTAATTCCGCCATCTGACGCGGGATTAAACGAGGATGGCGGATTGAGAATGGAGGATGGCAACGTGCGGGCGATTTTTTGCCATCCTCAAGCCTCGTCCGCCATTTTCGCCTTGATCCGGTGTTGCTACATCAGCGGCTGCCGGTCAATGGATGTTGGGCGTTGGGTGTTCGATGTTGGATGTTTCCCCGTGCCTATTTGAAATCTCAAATTTGAGATTTCAAATCCCTCTGCCTCCGCTGTCCATCTTCAACCTTCCACCCTCGCTCTCGCCCTACTGTTGGGGATAAACCAGCACCCGGTCATGCACCAGCACAATCAGATCATTTTTCCCGTCGCCCGTCACATCCGCCACGGCGGCTTCCCGGGGTTCCGGGAGACTGTTGCCGGAATTGCGGAAGGTATGCTGCTCAAACACCTGCCAGCGGTCGCCGGGCACCAGCTTGCGGTGCGTATCAAATAACACCAGATCCAGATAGTTCTTCGCCGTCTCCATGAACACAATCTGCTTCCGGCCGCTGCCGTTCAGGTCGCCCGCCACCAGGTCGTTCAGGAAGCCGTCCTTGATGGGCGTGTCATAATCATCCAGCTTGGTCACCTGCCACACGTCGCCTGCCAGCGGCAGCCACGCCACCGTATTCTGACCCGTGAATGCCACCGCCGGCGCTCCGATGGTGGTGCCCCGGATGCTGCTGAATTCGGTGATCGGCAGATCCAGATTTTTCACCACCTGCCAGACCCCGGCGGCATCCCGCTCGCACAGGGTCAGTTGCTTGTGCTCCGCATCATACAAAAACAGCGAGGGCACCGCGTTGGTGCCATTCGGCACCGTCGTCGCCGCCGTGATGCGCGAATCGCTCGCCGACCCGTTGATCTGGTCCTTCACGCGGAAGACCCAGTCTGGGCCATTGGTGGAACCTTCCGCCGCCGGCGTGGATTCCAACACCACCGCGCGCAGGAAATTTTTCTGCGGCAGCAGCAACTCCGCCTTGCCGTCGCCATCCACATCCGCGGCGGCCATCCACGGCTGTTCCAGCACGCCGCCCGGCGGGTTCACATCCTTTTCATCAAACGCGCCGTTTTTCTTCTGGAGCAGCACCTTGATCTTTTCGTAGGGGATCAGGATCACCACATCCGCCAGCCCGTCCTGATTCACATCCTGAATCGCCAGCCCGGCCGGATTGGATTTGAAACTGTCACTGAGCTTCTGCCGCGTGGTTTTGCCCTCGGCGGTGCGGATCACCAGATAGCGCGCGCCATCCTTGTCCACAATCACCGCCAGCACCGGCTTGCTGCCGTGCTTGAGCACCCCCGTCGTCATCGCCAGCGGCTTGCCATCCAGCGCCAGCGGCGTGGGGAAGGGCAGGCGCCCGCTCTTGTCAAAGGTCGTTACCGCCACGGAACTTTCATCGCGGCTCAGCAAAAAGATTTCCGGATGCCCATCCGCATTCCAGTCGCTGGCCGCAATCTGCGAAACCCCGGCCAGACTCGGAAACTTCTTGGGCAAGGCCAGCGTGCCATCCGCCTGCTGGAGATAAATGGAGAGCTGCCCGCTTTCCGGCTCCGCCACGATCAGATCCGGCCGGCCGTCGCCATTCACATCCGCCCACGTGATGCCGCGTGGCGATGCATCCGTCTTGTTCAAGGGCAGAATATGCAGCTGACCCTGCCGGAACGTGCCGGACAGCGGCTCCGCCGGCTTGTGCGTGAACTGCGCCACTTCCGCGCGGCCCGTCGCCTGCACGATCGAAATCAGGTAATTCGTCCGGTCACCCGCCAGATTGTCCAGCCAGAACGAACGGATGTCCGGGGACTTGAAATAAATTTCCGGCCCCAGCTGGCCTTCTGCGTTTTGCAGCCGGATGCGGAACGGCGCCGCACTGTCGAAATCCACCAGCACCAGATCCTGCCGCCCATCGCCATCCACATCGCTCACCTCCACCGCCTTCGGCGTGCCCGAGCACGAAATTTTCTGCGGGTCCGCCAGCGTATGATCCTTCTGCTGGGCCAGGAAATAAAACTCGCCGTTGTCGCCGAGCAGCACGATGTCCGGCAGGCCGTCGCCGTTCAGATCGCCTACCGACAGCGCATTCGCATTGATCTGCCCATCCTCCAGGTGCCAGCGCTTGGGTTCGCTCCAGCCGTTCGTACCGAGGTTGTAGCGCACAATCAGATCCTTCGCATCGCCGAAGTAAATCAGGTCCGGCCGGCCGTCGCCGTTGATATCCGTCACCGCCAGCCCGGCGATGTGCTCATCCGTGGGCAGCGAATCAATGCGGAACCGCGAGTCCGGCGGCAGCTCGTTCAACTCCGGTTTGCCCGTCGACGTCACCTCCGTCACGTTCGTCTTGCCCGTGCGATTGTAGAGCAGGCTGATCTTTGAATGCAGGTTGTTGACGACCACGATGTCGTTCAAGCCATCCCCATCCAGATCCGCCACGTGGAGCAGGGAAATCTGCTGTTCAATGGGAAAAACCTCCGGCCCGTTGAAACCAAAAGGGTTGGCGGCGGCGGCCGCCGGGGAAACGTGGCTGAAAATTCCGGCTGCCGGCAAGGCGCCCAGCAACAAAATCATGAATCGCTTCATGGTGCGCAACCTGCCAACAAACCGCCCGATTGGCGAGATTATTCCCCGCCGAAATGGCGGGCGGACCCAGGCTGGCTCCCATTCTGAGAACCCCAAGCATGGTTCCAGCCTCTGCCGGAGCGCGGTTTGTCTCAAACCGCAGCAACGTGGTCAGCCAGATTCGCGTGGAATCATTCCAACGCGCCACCATCACCGGCCCTCCGGCCAATACCTCGCCGTTTCGTCCGCCAATCAATATCCCCGTTTATACCAATCGTTGAATTCTTCCTTTTCGCGTATTCGGCGTATTTCGCGGTTAACCTCCCCGGCTTTGGCGGTTGGCCGCCGCCCGTTTTTTATTTCCGCCCGCGCCCCGGCCAACCATAATCCGCCCGTGCAAATTCATCGCGAGCAATTGCTCGCGCCGCTCAAACAGTATTTCGGCTTCAGCTCCTTCCGCCCCCTCCAGGCGGAGATCATTGCTGACGCCCTGGCAGGTCGCGATGTCCTGGCGGTGCTACCCACCGGCGGCGGCAAATCGCTCTGCTTTCAGCTCCCCGCCCTGATCCGCCCCGGCCTCACCGTGGTCGTCTCCCCCCTCATCGCGCTGATGAAGGACCAGGTGGACGCCCTCCAGGCCGCCGGCGTGGCGGCGACCTTCCTGAACTCCTCGCTGAATGCCGGCGAATCGCGCCCGCGTCTGCGCGGGCTGCACCAGGGCGAATACCGGCTGCTCTACGTTGCCCCGGAACGCCTGCTGCTCTCCGGCTTTCTCGATGACCTCAAGAAGTGGAACGTGACCCTCTTCGCCATTGACGAGGCGCATTGTATCAGCGAATGGGGCCATGATTTCCGTCCCGAATACCGCCAGATTTCGACCCTGCGCCAACTTTTTCCCGGCGTGCCGGTCATGGCGCTCACCGCCACCGCCACCGGCCGCGTGCGCGAGGACATCGTCAAGCAGCTCCATTTGGAGAAGGGCTCGACCTACGTTGCCAGTTTCAACCGGCCCAACCTCACCTACCGCGTCGTCGGCAAAAGCGGCGCGTATGATCAGATGGTCGATTACCTCCGCGCCCGACCGCGCGAAAGCGGCATTGTCTATGTGATGGCCCGCAAGACCGCCGAGGACCTCGCGCGCAAACTGTCCGCCGACGGCATCAAGGCGCTGCCGTATCACGCCGGCATCGAGGGGCCGGAGCGCTCGCGCAACCAGGAAGCCTTTCTGCGCGATGAAGTCCGCGTGGTCTGCGCCACCATCGCCTTCGGCATGGGCATCAACAAGCCGAACGTCCGCTTTGTCATCCACTACGACCTGCCCAAGAACATCGAAGGTTACTATCAGGAAACCGGCCGCGCGGGTCGCGATGGTCTGCCCGGCGAATGTCTCCTGATGTTCAGCCCCGGCGACCGCGTAAAGCAGATGCGGTTCATTGATGAAAAGCCCGATCCCAAGGAACGCGAGAATGCCCGGGCGCAACTGGAGCAAATGATTCATTACGCCGAGGTGGCGTCGTGCCGGCGCGAGTTTCTGCTGGGCTATTTTGGCGAGACCACATCCGGCGAGAACTGCGGCGGCTGCGACAACTGCATGTCGCCCCGCGCCACTTGGGACGGCACCATCGCCACCCAGAAATTCCTCTCCTGCGTCTATCGCATCCACGAAAAAAGCGGGTTCGGCGTGGGCATCACGCACGTGGTGGAAGTGTTGTGCGGCGCGGACACGGACAAAATCCGCAAGTTCGGCCACGATACCCTCTCCACCTACAACATCGGCGGCGAACACACCCGCGCCGAGTGGGGCGCCATCGGCCGCGAACTGGTGCGGCTGGGCCTCCTCTTCCAGAACCCGGAGAAATTTCACACGGTGGAAATCACCGCCGCCGGCCGTACCGCGCTCAAGACTCGCGCGCCCATCACGCTCACCCGGCCCGTGGCCGCGCCGGCGGCCGAGAACCATCGCATCGGCGAAATTGGGTGCGACGAAGCCCTGTTCGAGAAACTCCGCGCCCTGCGCAAGCAACTGGCGGACGACCGCAGTGTGCCGTCGTACATTATCTTTTCCGACGTTGCCCTGCGGCAGATGGCGCGGTTTTATCCGCAGACCCCCGGCGAATTCTCGCGCATCAGCGGCGTGGGCGACAAAAAGCTCCACGAATTCGGCGAGGCTTTCCTCGGCGAAATTGCGGCGCATCTGCAATCCAATCCGCGCCAGATCTTCGCGGACGATTCCTTTGCCGAACCTGCCACGCCCGCGCCGCGCCGCAGTGGCGGCCTCAACGACACCGCCCGCGACACGCTCCAACTGTTCCGCTCCGGCAAAACCGTGGCGGAAATCGCCCGCATTCGCGGCCTGAAAGCCGGCACCATCGCCTCGCATATTGAGGAAGCCATCCTCGCCGGCGAGAAGGTGGACATGACCATCCTGATTTCCGATACCGCCCGCCGGGAAATCACCGCTGCTTTTACCGCGCACGGTTTTGTTAGCCTTGGTCGCGTGGTGGAAGCCTTGCAGGGAAAATACGACTACGGGCAATGCCGGTTGGTGCGGGCGGCGATCCAGGCCGGTTTGTGAACGCAGGGCAGGGGACTTGACGCAGAGCAGAGAAGCAAAAATGGGGCGGAGGGGTCGGGAATGGGTTTCGGAGATCGGAGATCGGGGGTGGCCGTGGTGAAGTGGCGTGAACGCCGCGCTACGGGGCGCAGGCGGCGGTGACTAGCTCGACAGGTGGAATTTGGTGGAATAGTATACGGCCAACTTGTAACGAATGAGCGATACAGCAAACATTATATTCGGGTTCGTATTTCTCCTCGTCGTATTGCCGGTCTCAATTTTGCTGCTGCGGGATTGCAGCAGGCGGGCAACCGCAATGAAGTATACCGTGGTTCAAACTGCCGGACTTGTAATTGCCTGCATCTTGGGCGGATTTTTTATCATCATGGGGGTCATTGAATTTCTGGATAAGAAGCTGCAGGCTTCCAATAATCCCATAGCCGATTTTGTTTTAAACGTGGGGTTTATCATTGTAGGCGTATTAATTTGGCTGGCTACTTTTTTCCGGTATAGCGGAGGCATCTGGTCTATTGCTGGAGCTTTCCTGGTCGCGGGGGCTTTGGCCGGCACGGTCTCGATTGTGGAGATACACCTTCGCGGCGGGCATTACGACTCACCGGTTTCGTTTTATACCAGAATCGCATCATGCTGGATCATTGGAGTCGGCTTTCTACTGATGGGCCATCGCCGCCACCGGAGGAAGAAACAGGTGCTTCCAGATGGGAACTGAATATGGCGCACCGACGGCGCTCGGACATGGGGATGGAATTTAACCGCAGAGCAGAGTTAAGGCAGGATACTTGACGGTAGCTCAGGCACGTGTTTAATTAAAATGTCCTCTCTTCGAATCTCCCTGCTCTCAGCATCTCCGCGTTATATCCCCATGATCAGCCCGAATTTGTTCGTGCCAATTCGTGAAATTCGTGTCTTCCCTGCCTTGGTTCCTAATCTTTATTATCACGAGCTAACATGATGTAAATCCCCCATTTTTCACATAATTCCATCTCGCTTTTTGCGCGGGCCAACTTTATGCTTCCGTTTATGTCTTTGACACAAGATATTCTGCCCCATCCGGACCAGTTTGCCCGCCGCCACATCGGCCCCAATGCCGCTGAGACGGCTGCCATGCTCGCCGAGCTGGGTTTTAAACAGCTCGATGACCTGATCGCCGCCGCCGTGCCCGGCAAGATCCGGTTTGAGCGGAGCCTGCATATCCCGCCCGCCCGCAGCGAAATGGCCGCGCTGGCCGAGATTCGCCGGATCGCGGATCATAACCAAGTTTTCCGTTCCTTCATCGGCCAGGGCTATTACGACACCGTCACGCCGCCGGTGATCCAGCGCAACGTCCTCGAAAACCCCGGCTGGTACACGCAATACACGCCCTATCAGGCCGAAATTTCGCAGGGTCGCATGGAAGCGCTGCTCAACTTTCAGACCCTCGCCAGCGAACTGACCGCATTGGACATTGCCAACGCCTCCATGCTGGATGAAGCGACCGCCGCCGCCGAGGCCATGACCCTGAGCGCGCGGATTAAGTCCGGCCGCAATATTTTTTTCATCTCGGAAAACTGTCACCCGCAAAACATCGAAGTTACCAAGACCCGTGCGCTGGCGCTGGGCATTGAAGTCATTGTCGGCAAGCACGAGGAATTTGTGTTCAACGACCAGGTGTTCGGCGCGCTGGTGCAGTATCCCGACACCTATGGTGCCATCCATGACTACACCGGCTTTGCCGCCCAGGCCCATGCGGCCGGCGCGTTGCTGACCGTGGCCACGGATTTGCTCGCGCTCACGCTCATCAAACCGCCCGGTGAGTTCGGCGCGGACATCGCGGTCGGCTGTGCGCAACGTTTTGGCGTACCGCTGGGTTTCGGCGGACCGCACGCAGCGTTCTTCGCCACGCGCGATGAATTCAAGCGCCAGATGCCCGGTCGTATTGTGGGTGTTTCCAAGGATGCCCGTGGCAAACCCGCCCTGCGCCTGGCGCTCGGCACCCGCGAACAGCATATCCGCCGCGAAAAGGCCACCAGCAACATCTGCACCGCACAGGCCTTGCTCGCGAACATGGCGTCGCTCTATGCGGTGTATCATGGCGCGGAAGGGCTGAAGCAAATCGCCACCCGCGTGCACGAACTCACGCGCGTGTTGGCCGCCGGTCTGACCAAACTGGGCCTGACTGTCCAACCCGCCGGCAGCCTGTCCTATTTTGATACGCTCACCATCACGCTAGATGCCGCCCGCGTGGCGGAAGTCGTGAAAATCGCCGCCGCCCATCATTACAATTTCCGCGTGGTAAATGAAACCACCTTGGGCGTATCACTCGATGAAGCCACGGGCGTAACCGAAGTCGCGAAGATCTGGCAGATTTTTCACGGCGACAAAGCCCCGGCGTTCAGCGTCCGCGACATTGTTGCAGTCTTGCCTGCGGTAGCCCATCCCGTTGCGCGCACCTCGCCTTACCTACAACACAAGGTCTTCAACCAGTACCACAGCGAAACCGAAATGCTCCGCTACATCAAGCGGCTGGAATCGCGCGATCTGTCGCTCACGGCGTCCATGATCCCGCTCGGCTCCTGCACAATGAAGCTCAACGCCACGGCGGAAATGTATCCCGTCTCCTGGGCCGAATTCGGCAAGATCCATCCCTTCGCGCCGCTCGGCCAGACGCGCGGCTACCAGATCCTGTTCCAGAATCTCGAAGACTGGCTCGGCGAAATCACGGGCTTTGCCGGCATTTCGCTGCAACCCAACGCCGGTTCGCAGGGTGAATACGCCGGTCTGCTCGTCATCCGCGCTTACCATGAATCGCGCGGCGACAAGCACCGCAATGTCTGTCTGATCCCGACCTCCGCGCACGGCACGAATCCCGCCAGCGCCGCGATGGCCGGCATGAAGATTGTGGCCGTGGCCTGCGACACCAACGGCAACGTGGATGTTGCCGACCTGCGCGCCAAGGCCGAAGCCCACAAAGCCGATCTCTCCTGCCTGATGATTACCTACCCGAGCACGCACGGCGTGTTCGAGGAAACCATCAAAGACATTTGCGCCATCATTCACGCGAATGGCGGACAGGTATACATGGACGGCGCGAACATGAACGCCCAGGTCGGTCTGACCAGCCCCGGTTTCATCGGCGCGGATGTCTGCCATCTGAACCTGCACAAGACGTTCTGCATTCCGCACGGCGGCGGCGGTCCCGGCATGGGTCCCATCGGCGTGGCGAAACATCTCGTGCCCTTCCTGCCCGGTCATCCGGTGTTCACCGGCCGGCTCGAAGAAGATCATTCTAAGCAGCACATCGGGCCAGTGGCCGCCGCCCCCTGGGGCAGTGCGAGCATCCTGACGATTTCCTGGATGTACATCGCCATGATGGGCCCGGTGGGTCTGACGGAAGCGACCAAGTACGCCATCCTGAATGCGAATTACATCGCCGCCCGGTTGGAAAAATATTTCCCCACGCTTTACCGCAACAACGGCTGCGTGGCCCATGAATGCATCCTCGACCTGCGTGACTTCCATGGCACTACCGCCGAAGACGTGGCGAAGCGCCTGATGGATTACGGCTTCCACGCGCCCACGCTGTCCTGGCCCGTGGCCGGCACGTTGATGGTGGAACCCACCGAGAGCGAGTCGAAGTATGAGCTGGACCGTTTTTGCGACGCGATGATTGCCATCCATGCGGAAATGACCGCCATCGAAAACGGTTCGGTGGATGCCAAGAATAACCTCCTAAAGAACGCGCCCCACACCGCTGACCAGGTGGTGGCCGACAACTGGAGCCGTCCCTACACCCGTGAACAGGCCGCCTTCCCCGCGAAGAGCCTGCTCGAATACAAATTCTGGCCCTCCGTGGCCCGAGTGGACAATGTCTTCGGCGACCGCAACCCCGTCTGTTCCTGCGTCGGCATGGAAGCGTACCAGAGCTGAGATTCCGTCAGCAGAGACCGGTTTGATAAAATCCTCTCCCTTACGGGGAGGATTTTTTTTATTTCAAAACAGTTCGAGATCCCGCGCTCCATGGAGAACATGAAACACTTCGATGCCATCCTGAATCGGACGGTAGAAAATCAAATAGCGCTCAAAATCCCTGACGCGAAACGAACGCATATTATTAAGCCGGGCTTGCGGAAAAGTCCGGATCCGACCCATGTCTGGCCTTTGTGCCAGCATAACA
>CAIJGS010000011.1 GCA_903820285.1 uncultured Verrucomicrobia subdivision 3 bacterium
GGCCGCCCAGCAACAGCGCCGCCCCCCGGTCAACCGCCCGTTTGATTTGATCGAGCAGTTGCTCCAGCGCAGCCTCCGTGGATAGCGGTCCCAGGGTGGTTGCTTCATCCATGGGGTCGCCCGGCTTGAACGCTGCCAGTGCGGTTTGAAATTTTGCCAGAAACCGGTCCGCCACGGATTCAACCACGATAAACCGTTTGCCCGCGACACAGCATTGCCCCATGTTGTTCATCTTCGCCCAGACCGCCCATTTGACCGCGTGGTCGAGATCCGCATCTTCGAGCACAATGAAGGCGTCGCTGCCGCCAAGTTCCATCGTGGATTTTTTAAGATTTTGCCCGGCCCGCGCGGCCACGTTTTTTCCCGCTGCCACGCTGCCCGTCAGCGCCACCCCTTTGATGCGCGGATCATCAATCACACGGTTCACCTGATCATACGTTAGCAGCAGATTGGCATATGCCCCGGTGGGCGCACCGGCTTCCATCCAAAGACTTTCAAAAGCCAGGGCGCATTGCGGCACGCAGCCGGCATGCTTCACCATCACCACATTGCCCGCCATCAAATTGGGCGCGGCAAAACGCGCCAGTTGGTAATACGGAAAATTCCAGGGCTGCACGCCAAACAGCACGCCGAAAGGCGCACTTTCAATCACCGCCTCGCCGGTGGCCGGCTGGAGCACCTGTGGGGCGAGAAAACTCTCGGCATTCTCGGCATAGTAGTCGAGAATGTCCGCGCTCAACTCCACTTCGCCCCGTGCCTCGGCAATCCGTTTGCCCATTTCCATCGTCACCAGCGCCGCGAAATCATCCACCCGCGCCCGCAAAATCGCGGCGGCCTTGGCTACGACCACAGCCCGCTCGGCAAATGACGTCGCCCGCCAGAAGTCAAAACAGGTTACGGCTGCCTTCAGCGCCGTTTCCAGGTCTTTGTCGGAGGTTTCCTTGAATTTTTTAAGGCCCTTGCCGGTGGCGGGATTGACACTTTGGTAGCTCATGCATGCGATCATCTGCCTACCCGGTCACTGATGAAATGGGGTGTTCACCCTATTGTTTACCGTGGTCATCAGATTCATTTTTCACCAACGATTCATGCGCGAACCAGTCCTGGAAATAAAAAGCCTCACCCGTCGCTTCGGCCCGTTCACCGCCGTGGATACCTTGACCCTGTCCGTCAGTGCCGGCGAGGTCTTCGCCCTGCTCGGCGCCAACGGGGCCGGCAAAACCACCACCATCAAGATGCTCACCACGCTGCTGCCGCCCACCACCGGCGAGGCGAGCGTGGCAGGTTTCTCTATCACCACCCAGGCAGTAGATGTCCGTCGCGCCATCGGTTACGTCCCGCAGGCCGTTTCCGTGGATGGTTCGCTCACCGGCTATGAAAACCTCCTCATTTTCGCCAAACTCTACGATTTGCCCCATCGTGAGCAACCAGCGCGCATTGCCGAAGCGCTGGAATTCATGAATCTCACCGCCGATGCCAAACGCCTGGTGGCCGAATATTCCGGCGGCATGGTGCGCCGCCTCGAAATTGCCCAGTCCACGCTGCACCGGCCCAAAGTGCTGTTTCTGGATGAGCCGACCGTCGGGCTCGATCCCATCGCCCGGGATGCGGTCTGGAAACATTTGATCGACATGCGGACCAACTACGGCACCACCCTCTTTTTTACCACCCATTATTTGGAGGAGGCCGAGAGCCATTGCGACCGCATTGCCATCATGCACCAAGGCAAACTGGACGCGCTGGGCACCTGCAAAGAACTCGAAGGTTCACTGGGGCCCGGCCACACCCTGAACGATGTTTTTGTCCACTATGCCGGCAGTACGCCCGATGCCGGTAACTCATTCCGTTCCGTCTCCGCCGACCGCGCTACGGCTCAGCGGATGGGATAATATATGACCACCACTTTCCTCCGCCCGGTGACCGGCTTCATCGGCAAAACCTTCGTCATCACCGAATTCGAACTGCGGAAGCTGCGGCACGATTTCACGGAACTCGTCACCCGCGCCCTCCAGCCTGCACTGTGGCTGCTCATCTTCGGACAGGTGTTCGCCCGCAGCGGTGCCATGCATACCGGCAATATTCCTTATCTGGACTTCATCGCTCCCGGCATTCTGGCGCAAAGCGTTTTGTTCGTGGCCATATTCTACGGCATCAATGTCATCTGGGAGCGGGACCTCGGCATTGTTCAGAAATTTCTCGTCAGCCCCACCCCGCGCGCCGCCTTGGTGCTCGGCAAAGGATTTTCCGCCGGCTTCCGCACCCTGTCCCAGGCGGTCATCGTTTACGGTCTCTCACTCCTGCTCGGGGTAAAGTTAAATTGGAACCCGCTGGCGCTCCTTAACGTGCTGCTCATTGTCATTCTCGCGGCCACCCTGTTTTCCACCTTCTCGCTGATCATTGCCTGCATTGTGAAAACCCGCGAACGTTTCATGGGCGTCGGCCAGGTGCTGACCATGCCCCTGTTCTTTGCCAGCAACGCGATCTACCCCACGAACATCATGCCCGGCTGGTTGCAGACCGTTTCGCACCTGAACCCGTTGACCTATGTAGTGGACGCCCTGCGAACCTCCATGCTGTCTGGCAGTCCCACCACTTTCGGCCTCAGTATTGATTATGCGGTCATCCTCGTGACCACCGGCATTCTGGTTATCATTGGGGCGCGCCTATATTCCCGTTTGGCGACGTAAATGCCAAAACGTCAGAATTCAAACTCACCGATCAGTTGACGTTCATTAACACCCGCTTGTCCCTTGCATGTCGCAGGACTCCTCGCTGACTGGCCGGCTGAAACTCGGTCAACCAGCCTGTCTCGAATTCAGCCGTCAAACCCGAAGACCTGGTATTGATAACACTCACTGAGAGTGGTTACTATCAGCCATGTTGAAAATGTTCAGCAGCCTGCCTCGAATTTGTGCCACCCTGGCTTTGGCCATCGGTTGTCAGCAAATCACCCTTTCCGCCGCCACGCCGGATCAGGCGGCGGCCAGTCTGGCACAAACCGCGCTGACCAATTCCGGCGCGATGGAAATCCTTGCCAGCCTCACCACCGAAATTGGCCCGCGCCTTGCTGGCTCCGCCGCCGAGAAACGCGCGGCCGGCTGGGCCGTGGAACGTTTCAAGAAATACGGCTTCGACAAAGTCTGGACCGAAACCTTTCCCCTCCCCCACGGCTGGGCCCGCGGCGTCGAGCAGGCCGAGATCACCAGTCCGGCCCCGCAACCCCTGACCGTCACCGCCCTCGGCGGCAGCGTCGCCACCCCGCTCCAAGGTATCGAAGCTGAGATTGCACTTTTTAAAACCTACGACGAATTGCTCGCCATGCCTTCAAATTCGCTCGCCGGAAAAATTGCGGTCGTAACCCAGCCCATGATTCGCGCGCAGGACGGTGCCGGTTATGGCGCCCTTAACAAGATGCGTACCGCCGGCCCCGCCGAAGCCGCGCGCCGCGGTGCCGTGGCCTATCTGTTGCGCTCCCTCGGCACCGACACTCATCGCGTGCCGCACACCGGCGGCACGCATTATGCCGCCGACGCCCCGCCCATTCCCGCCGCTGCCCTGTCTGTGCCGGATGCCGAACAATTGGACCGCTTGGTCGCTTTGGGAAAGCCGGTGCGGATAAGCCTGAAGTTGACGCCACATGATCTGGGACCGATCACCAGCCAGAATGTCATTGCTGAAATCAAGGGTCGGGAAAAGCCGGATGAAATTGTATTGCTGGGTGCCCACCTGGATTCCTGGGACCTGGGCACCGGTGCCATTGATGATGGTGCCGGCGTAGCCATCGTGATGGCCGCCACCAAAATGATCCGGGATTTGCCGGTGCCCCCCCGCCGCACCATTCGCGTGGTTTTGTTCGGCTCCGAGGAACCGGGGGTAATTGGCGGCAAAGCCTACGCCGAAGTTCATCAGGCTGAACTCAGCCATTACGTCATCACGGCCGAGCCGGATCTGGGACAGGGACCGGTTTATCGTTTCCAAACCGGCGTTGCCAACCCCGACGAGCCAACCCTCCAGCGCATCCGGGCAACCCTGCTGCCGTTGGGCGTGCTTCCGGGCGACAACAGTTCGCACGGCGAATCCGATGTGGGACCGCTGGCCATGCAACATGTGCCGGCCGTTACTTTGGAACTGGATGCCACCGATTATTTCGACCTCCATCACACGCCCGACGACACCTTTGACAAGGTAAAACCGGAGCGCATCAATCAAAGCACCGCCGCCTATGTTGCGTTCACGTATCTGGCTGCCGAACTGGCTGGCGACTACCGCCAACCGGCCACCGCGCCGGCCAAATAAACGGCACGACCAGCTTGGTTACCAGCATCCGGCAAAAGCCGTTTAGTAACGGGCCTTCATGCGGTCATAGGCATACTGTGCGTCTGCCCGGTTCTCCTTCGAATCAAAGGTACCAACCGTAATCTCAATTTCCGTAACGCTGTCCGTCTGCCGCGTCAACGCGATGATCACCGGCTGATTTTTAACGTTCTTTCCTTCCAACCGGCCCGAAGTGCCATCCTTTTTGGATGATGTTACCGGTATGCCCAGATCCTTCAGTGCGCCATTGGCCGCCAGCCAGGCCCGATCCAGCGTAACGTTGTCCCGCACCTGCAGCGTATTCTTGGCATACGAGACCGTACCATAAACCGCCCCCGCCGCCAACCCGCCAACTAGCAGCAGGGCGCAGCCCTGTGATAGGCCCAGCGTTGCCACGAGCCCGGTTAGCAGGAGTGTATTTTTAATATTTTTCATATCGGAATTCATTGTTAAGACCGCATTCTGAATGAAATATAATCCCGAATGAACTGCGCTAACATACGGAGTTACCCGCAGAATGATTGGCTGCATCTGAGCCCGCCCGAATTCAATCTCATCAAACTTCTTAGCCACTTCATTCGTGTTTCTTGGTGTCTCTTCGTGGTTGCGCCAACCGGGCTTCAGCTGGATTTCCGCGGATTAAAACCCGATTTCTTGGCGAGTTCCTGCCACAATTCCTCTTCTTCTTTATCCACGCGCACCGGCACCTGGATGGAAACCTCCACATATAGATCCCCTCGCTTCGCCGCTCCGGCCGGCAAGCCTTTGCCGCGAACTCGCAATGATTGTCCCTGCGGTGTACCGGCCGGCACTTTCAATGAAATGCTGCCCTCCAGCGTCGGTACCGACACCGTCGCACCCAAAACCGCTTCCCACGGTGCCAGGTCCAGTTGCCCGATCAAATCCGCTCCCCGCACCTGCCAGTCCGGATGTTGTGCATAGCGCACCTGCAGGAAAATGTCACCAGCCTTGCCCCCGCCCATCCCCTCGCCGCCCTTGCCAGCCACCCGGATGGTCTGGCCCGCCTGGACCCCGGCCGGAATTCGCACGTTATACGTTTCCACTTCCTCGCGCCCCGTGCGGGCATTGTTGCGCCGCACCGAGATCGCCCGCATCGCCCCCTTGAGCACTTCATCCAGCGTAATGAGAATGTCGCCCTGGATATCCTGCCCCTGCTGCGCCATCTCCCGTTCATCCTCACCTTCCGCTCCACCGCGCTGCTCAAACGGCGAACCCCCGTTGGGTCGCCGCGCCCGGCCGCCAAAAAACTGTTCGAAAAAATCGCTGAACCCCGTGCCTTCAAACTGAAAATCATCCGCCCCGCCGCGCGATTGTCCCCGGCCGGTTGCTGCTCCGCTGGCATAGCCCGGTGGCGGACGCGTCGCCCCGCCGGTTTTCCAGTCCGCTCCCAGCTGGTCATATTTCTTGCGGCTTTCCGGATCACTCAGCACCTCGTTCGCCTCGTTGATCTCCTTGAACTTTTCCTCCGCCGTCTTCTTGTCCTTCGCCACATCCGGATGATACTTCCGGGCGAGCGTGCGGAACGCCGCTTTGATTTCGTCGCCCGTGGCCTTGGGCCCCACGCCCAGCACCCGGTAATAGTCTTTGAATTCAGCGGGCATGTTTGTCCGGGTTCGTGGATGTCAGATCGTTCACCACCACTTTGGCCGGGCGGATCACCTTCGTCCCGCGCCGATAGCCTCGCTGGAACACTTCCAAAATGCTCTGGTGCGCCTGGGCCGGATCGTGCCGCTGGCTCAACGCCTCATGCTGGCGCGGATCAAACGGCCGCCCCGTGATCTCGTCGCCTTCCACCCCATGCTGCTGGAGCAGCCGGCGCAATTGCTGCAACGTCATCTCCACCCCCTGGCGAAATTCCGGGGCCCCCGGGGCCGCTCCGGAAATCAGCGCCCGTTCCAGATTGTCAATCACCGGCAGCAATTCCACGATGAACCCTTCCTTTTGCGCCGTGGCCCGGGCATCGCTCTCCTGCCGGCTCCGACGTTTGAAATTCTCAAAATCGGCGGCGAGGTGCACAAAAGCATCCTTCTGTTCCGCCAACTCCCGCTGCTGCGGGTCCGGCTCAATGATTGGCGTTGGCGCCGCAACTGGCTCCGCCTCCGGTTTGTCTGCTGTTGTCTTTTTGGATTCTGATTTCATGATTCTGTTCTGATTGAAAAATGTCGGCTGGCTGCCCGATTCATTCGGCCTTCTTCCGCCCGGAACCGCTTTTTTTGCCGCCCCCCGAAAGCTTGTTTACCGTCGCCCAGGCCCGGGCCTCCGCCGTCTTCACACTGGCACCGCGCTGCTCATACCCGGCTTCGATGTGCGCCGCCTGCCGTTTCTGTTTGTCCGTATAACTGGATTTGTCGCCTTGAGGCATATTTGTTCCTGGTAGATTGCCGTTATGGCATCCGGTCAGCCCTTGACTTCAAAACCGACCTTCAGGCTCACCTGCCAGTGATGCACCTTGCCCTTGGCAATATTGCCGCGCGTCTCCATCACTTGAAACCAGCACAAGTTTTTAACCGTCTTGTGCGCCCGGCTGATCGCCTTGTCCACCGCATCCTCAATGGAAGTCGTGGAGGTGCCGGTGAGTTCGATGAGTTTATAAACGGGATCTTTCATAGTGTGTGCCTTGGATAATAAATACGCCGACCGCCCTGCCATTCCCATGGGGTGTTCACCCCATCTAACCCATAACCATGCGGTCGGAAACGTTCCTTAACCACGGATGGATACCGGTAAACACGGATGGAAAGGCATCTCCAGATGGTAAGAAAGGGCAAACCGATGAAGGCCCCATACCTGTGGGCCAAATTATCTTCAACTCCGGCTTTTATCTGTGGTCATCCGTGTCCATCCGTGGTTGAACTGCATTGTTAAGGTTAAACCACTATCCCCGAAAAATGTCAAACGGCTCAATCTTGAGCACCTTGCGAATCCCGATGTAGCTCGATATCCCCGCAATCAGCAAAACCATGCCAAACGCCAGCCCCAGATTTTCAAAGGTGATCATCGCCGCGTAGTTGGGCAGCCGCGAGCGCGCAATCTCGATCATCAGCGTCACCAGTCCAATGCCCAGACCATAGCCCGTCAGCGCCGTAAACGTCGCCATGAACAGGATCATGTAAATCAGCTCGCGCCCCTTGGCGCCAATGGCCTTCAGCGCGCCAAATTTCTCCAGATTTTCCAGAATGAACGTGTAGAACGTCTGGCCCGAAATGGACAGCCCCACAATGAAGGCAATCACCGTCATCAGCAGAATATTCGTTCCAATGCCCGTCTTGTAAGTATAATAATCGGTGATCCGCTTGTTGAATTCGTCCTTCGTAAACGCCACGTAACCCAGCTTCGCCACCTGCTCCTTGATCCCCGCCACCGCCGCTTCATTTTTTGGCTGCACCAGCACATAGGACATTGTGAACCGGGTTGTGGGCAGATATTCCTTTGCGCGATTGTAAGTCGTGTACAGCGTCGGCACCCCA
>CAIJGS010000012.1 GCA_903820285.1 uncultured Verrucomicrobia subdivision 3 bacterium
AAAAAAATGATGTCGGCACTTTGATTCTATTCGGTACAAACTCCTATACCGGTGCCACCAAGATCAGTGGCGGCACCTTGGGCGTCAGCGCGACGAACAATTTGGGTGCCCCGGCGGCGAGTCTGGTTTTCGATGGTGGCACCTTGCAGGTCATCGGCGTGGTCATGACCAACTTTGGCCATGTCGTGGGTTTCACCAGTGGCAAAACCGTGACGTTGGACATAAATAGTGCCGCCAATGCCTTCACGGCGGATCAACCGCTTGTTCAGGGCGGCGGCGGGCTTACCAAAGTTGGCGCGGGCCGGCTGGTCTTAAGCTCGACCAACACCTACACGGGCACGACGATCATCAACGCCGGCACACTGGCGTTAAGTGGAACCGGCACGATCAACAACACGCCTTCCCTCACCATCGCGGCGGGCGCAACCTATGATGTTTCCAGCCTCAATGCGTACACTTTGAGCGGCAGCACCGCCTTGATTGCCGGTGGTAATTCGGCCAATGCGGTGATCCAGGGTGCGCCTGCCGGGACGGTCGCCTTGGGATCGCAGCCGGTCACCTTGAACTACGATGGCACCGATCCGGCGCTGGTCGTGGCTGCGGGCACCCTGTCATTGGCGGGGCAGACCTTTACCGTCAATGCCGCTGCTCCACTGGCTGATGGCACCTATAATCTGGTGCAAGTGAACAGCGGTGGCATTCTCCATGCCGGCAGTTACCGGGTGGCCGGCACGGCGACCAACGGTGCCGCCAACGCCGCGATCACCTTCGCCACCAACGCGGGCATTGCCTATGTGCAGTTGCTGGTCAGTGGGGCCACCAATACGCCCATTGCCACCGCCACGGTTTTGAGCGGCAACGAGACAGATTATGGCACCGCTTCCGCCATCACCGCCATGGTCTCACCCGGTACGGCCACCGGCTCAGTGCAGTTTTTTGTGGATGGCCAGGCCTTGGGGAATCCCGTGGCGCTGGTGGGAGGTGTCGCGGTGATTCCCTCCACGCTGGGACTGGCCTGCGGTCTTCACACCGTTTCGGCCAGTTATGCGGGTGCTGGCACCTATCTGCCCAGCACCAGCGCCAGCACGGTTTCATTGAACCTTGTGAACGTCGCCGTTGCCAGCAATGAGGCAGATGCATTTGAACTGTGGCTGTTGCATAATCAAAACCAATTTCCCAACGATTTCTACCTGGCGGCGCCGGGCAGCGATGCGAGTATCGCCAGCTACGTTGCCGCTTTGGGCACCAACGGCATTTTTCTCGATATCACCAACTACCCGCCCGCCAATTCCGGGTACGTCATGACGGAAAATGGCAGTTCCACGGGCTGGCTGCTCCACCTGCCGCGGCTGACCGCCATCTATGCCGCGCTCATCAATTCCAATTCTTCGTTTTACGTCAGCAACAATCCGTCCCTCATCACCAATCTGCTGCCCCGGCTCATTACCGCCACCCTGGCATACACGCATGTTCCGTGGAACATCACCGATGAATGGGGCTATTGCCACACCTGGGCCGATTTGTGCGAGGGATATGCGATCGGCAGTGTCTGTCTTTACTCCCGCCAGTTAAACCGGCTGGTGCCGGGGTTGGTGCCCGTTAGCAATATCGATGCGTGGGGCAACCGCATCCCCGACCTGTGGCGGAACGGTCACATTGACACCACTTATATGACTCCTGCCAACGGGTCCATCACCACCGCGAATCTGCAATTCCAAGTTACCGGCGGAAACATGGTGTGGACCTCGCAAGGCATTGTGCTGAAATATCTCACACAGAGCACCAACGCCGTGCGGCTGGAAGGATTGGATGCCACCTTTCAGCATTTCTGGCATGGCTGTTCGCTGATGGGGGCAAAACATGAAGGGCCGCCGGGGTGGCCTTCTTATACATCGCTGCCGCAGATGACGGTGGACTATATGCTGGGGGAACATGGCACCCCCTACCTGCTGCTTTATGGCGGATCCTATCTCAACGGACTGATTCAGTGCCGCAATGACATGGCTAATTATCCGCGCTGGGCCATGCCACCCGCGTATGGCATCAACCAGCTTTATGCCGATTGCATGATTCAAGGCGTTGCCCCCGTGAACCAAGGCTATCCGGATCGCGTATTGGCTTCGCGAAGTTTGACTTCGAGCACAGAATATACCCCCACCTATAATCTGAATAGTTGGCTCAACAACATCATCGGCTACGGCTATCGCACCAATGAATTGCAATCGTTGCTCACCTGGAACAATAACAACAACCCGGGCACAAACCGCTGGCCGTTTACCAACCATACGTTCACGCATTTCTATTCTTCAGATTATTCCTGTCAGCATTACCCCAATTACCTGGTCACCTTCCGCGGCGCTTCCCAACGGACCTGCGCGATTGAAAATCTGCAAAATCCGCTCGCGGGCTACTATCCGCAAGGGCGTCAGATTTTTGTGCCGCTGGGCGGCAGTTACATTTACGCGAATGGCAATGAATACGGCGCGGTAAGTTATAACTCCACGGGGGCGGCACCTTTTGAGGCGTCTTGTGATTATACCCGGATTCCCGGCGTGACAACCAAGACCGTCCCGGACTCCGCCTTCACGAATTACTGGCGCTATGTTTATGGCAATCTGCCTTTCGCTGGTACCGCAGCCGCCAACAACAGCGGTGTCAGCGGTTGGGAACAATCCCGTAATGTGCGCACCGACACGTGGAACAGCCCCATTTCCTTGTCCGGCCACAGTGCCGTTTTTTATCTCGATATGGCGGTGGTGCATTTGGGCGCGGGCTTCGACACCACCCAGGATGCGTATCCGACGACGACTTCCCTGAACCAATGTCTGTCCGCCTCGAATACCATTACGTATGGCCTGACCAACGGCACTTCGTTTACCATTCCCGGTACCGGCGGTGGCGTCACCAACGCCGCCATCAGTTGGGCGCTGTATCAGGGTGTTGGCTATCTGCCGCCGGCTGGCGGGATGAAAATCTTGCGGGATGTCCCGCAAACCACCAGTGCTGCGTCGTCAGGCGCGCGCATCTTTTCGTTTTATGCGGATCAAAGTTCCCCGGCTACCAATAATCTGACCTTCGACTGGGCGGTGCTTCCCGGGATTTCGCCGACCGCCCTGGCCTCGTATTCAACCAACGGCAACCATCCCTGGGTAATCGTTACCAACACCGCCGCTTTACAAGCACTTTCCGTGCCCGCGGAATCCTGGCTGGGTGCCGTATTCCATACCAATAATGCCACGCTCTTTGCTTCCAACCTGACCGTATCCGTTTCGCGGCCGACGGTGCTGATCATTGTCACCACCAATCAAATCGCCACGCTTTACGCGGCCGATCCGAATGAAAACATGGTGGCGCCTTATACGAACACCATCGTTCCCTTTACCAACTCGGCCCAGCTCGTCAACCAGCTCACGGTGACCATCAACAGCAATCCGTTCACGCTGACGCTGCCTTCGTATCCTTACTTGGGCAAAACAGTCGTCGCCACGGTTTCAATTTCATCGAGTAACTACCCGCCAGTGATCGTCAGTCAGCCGACCTCAACCAATGTCATCCTTGGCAATATGGCGGCGTTCACCACCGTTGCCGCCGGCACGCCGCCGCCGGCTTATCAGTGGCAGCGAAATGGTACCAATATTGTGGGAGCGAACACGGTCAGTTATACCCTCACGCCGGCGCTGGCGGACAACAGTGCCAGCTTCCGTTGCGTTATCACCAACAGCGCTGGTGCGATCACGTCCGCCCCAGCGGTTTTGAGCGTTAATGACACCCCCTCCATCAGCACCGTTCTCGATCAGGCCCTGGCCAAAAACACTCCTTCAGCGCCGTTGCTATTTTGGGTCAATGACACTTCGGTCTCCCCCTCATCCTTGATTGTGACCGCCGCCTCCTCAAATCCGACACTCATACCCAATGCAAATCTGATTCTCGGCGGCAGTGGCACTAACCGCACATTGACTGTGATGCCGGCCACGAACCAAGATCGGAAGAGCACACG
>CAIJGS010000013.1 GCA_903820285.1 uncultured Verrucomicrobia subdivision 3 bacterium
CCCTTTTTGTCAAATTTTCCGGCTTATGGGATGGCTGTGTTTTATTTTCATAAAATGGTAAGTTATGAAGGAGCCAGTGAATGGGTCTGTTCAAACTCTAGTGCTATTTTCAATATAGTAGCTGTAATCCCTCGCCAGCAGCATCACGCGTAATTGCCGGGCTTCTTCCAATAATTCTCGGGCGGCCAGCAGGGCATCGTTTTCCACCGTTGCGGCGGTTGGCATTGGCGTGGTCGCAACTGAAAGGTTTGCAGCGGGCAGGGAGTGCCGGACTTCGTCGGGATCGCCCAGCCCGGTTTCCCGGAAATGCCGGAGCCGGGCGAGAATCAGGTCGCGCACCTCCGGGGCGTTGTCCACGCCGTGAAAATAGCCGGCGTGCAGGGAACCGCCCTGCGAAGGATGACCATGCGCCAACCCGCCGCCGCCAGCGGATTGAACCAGCACATCGGCGATCCCCAAAAAGCGTTGAATGGGTCCTTGCGAAAGCACCACTTGTTGCAAGTTGGCAAAGCTCATCGTCAATTCCTGCACCTTCCAAATTCCCGTGCGGATGCGGAGACTGCGGTCGGTCACGACATACCAGCGCATTTCATAATCCAGGCGCAAGGCCGCATAAGTGATGCCAGCCTGGGCCAGGTAGGCCAGCACACCCAACAGTTTAACGATCCAGATCAGGAAAAATAATCCCGGTGGCACCTTCGCCAGCCAGCCGGCCAGGTCATCGGTTAACTTGCCATGCCGCCGGTTTTTCTTCACCGCTTTCCCGCTGGTCGAATTGGTTTCCGGGGCGCTTGGTTCCATTTGCGCTGGTGGGGCTGACTGCCTCGTCGGCTGACTGCGCAGTTCCGCCGCCTTGTGTTCGGCCAGCAACAACACCATGACACCGACCATTAATCCGGCCAGGGCAAAGAACTGTCCCACGCCCCAGCCGAGCAGGCGGAAAGCATAATATTTCGGGCTGGCGCGGAAAATCCGGGTGGAAACCGGATCGCCAAAGGGCGCATCCGGTTCCGGCGGCACGCGCAGGATTTGCAGCAGCCACGAGCGCAGTTTATTAAACATCTCCCGGCCCTTTCGCTTTAACCTTAGCTTGGTTTTCAAGCGCCTGCCGGATGGCGCGCAGTTCCCCGCTCACTTCCCGCAAGGCCGTGGCCAGTTCAGCGGCATCGCTGGCATTGAGGCCCGACTCCGTGGCCGGGGTGGTTGTGCTGGCGGTGGGATGGTGCTGCGTGGCGTCTTTCACGCCGCGTGTTTTGGCATAGAGAAAGTCGCGCACGGCCTCGAATTGCTTCAATCCTTCGATGGTCAATTCCGCCGACGAGCTGCCGCTGGCGGTCTGCACCAAGATGCGCGCAATGCCGAGCCAGCGTTCGACGATGTTTGAGCGCAGGTGAATGTCCTGGATGCGCGCGTAGTTGACGATGATTTCGCGGCGGAACAGGATGCCCCAGCTCATCGAGATGCCTTCGTCGGTAAAACGATAGCGCATCGTGTGGTAACGGAACCACGCCGGCAAGACCAGGAGGGGAAACAAAGGTGGCATGACGAGGCAGCCCAACAGGTAATAAGTCCACAACACCTTGTCCGGGCGGTTGATCGCCAGAACCGCAGCTTCATCAACGATGGGCTTCACGCCGACAGTTAGCCTTATCCCGTAAATAAAATCAAGCCGTCAACCGGTGGCCTCGAATGCAAACACCCCGATCCCGAGCGCCAACGGCGCAGCCCAGACTGGCCCCGAAGGAGTGGCTCAGTTTTCCTGCCGGCTGAATTCGCGGATCATCGCCTTCCACCACGGAGCGAGCTTTTCCTCGGGCCGCAGCCAGGCCTGACGGTGCAGCCAGACCATGACGCTTTGATCGGCCATGATCTGCAGGCGCTCGGCCGGTTTCAATTTGTCCGGTCCCTGGGCCAGCAGGCGTTCGCCGAGCTCGCGCACAGCGTCGGTGCCGGCGCCAACCCGTCAAACGCTGGCAGGCTCGCGACTACGGCGCCCTTTGGCAATACGATGCCAGTCCCCACGCCTGGCTGCCCGGCGCCACCGACAAGCAAGCACTCCTCGACATCCTTGACGATGCCACCCGCCTCAACACCGGCGCACGCCTCTATCACCACGAAACCCTCCTGGCCCACCTCGATTTCCTTTCCCGCGCCTTCCAAACCCACGGCCTGCCCCTGGCCCTCTATGTGGACTTCCATTCCTTCTTCTACACCCATAATCCCGACGCCTTCACCCAACTCGGCCAAGCCCTCCACTTCTACGGTGTCAAACTGCGCTATGCCCCAACGCCCCAGGCCAAAGGCAAAATCGAACGCCGCCATGATTACTGGCAAAAACGCCTCCCACCCATCCTCGCCGCCGATCAAATCCGCGAACTTACAGGTGCCAACCAGCTCTTGGACCAACTCCTCGCCCATGCCAACCAGCACGAAATCCACCGCGAACTGGGCACCACTCCGCACGCCGCCTGCCAACAAGCCATTGCCCAAAATCGCTCCGTGCTGCGTCCCGCCCCAGCTTGTCCCTGGTGGCCTTTTGTCTGGAGCCAGCAAACCCGTGTCCGCGTCGGCGACGACGGCAAAGTCCCCGTCGGCTCCCAACGCCAATCCCTGGATGCTCCTCCCCGCACCTCCGTCATCCGTTGCCTCCGCCCAGACGGCGACATCTTTTATCTCCGCTTCGCCCCCAATCCCAACGCCAATCCCATCGTTCTACTCCATTGTCCCGCCTTCTAATCCATTCCAGCTTTGATCGCACACTCTTTTCCAACTTTGATTGCTACACGACATTGTAAACTTTTTTATGTAAACTTTTTTATTGACAGGCTTGCAAATACTATTATTATGTTATAGGCAGGTTTATTTTATTATAAAAAAAATTTTATCTTTTGACTTAGTAAAACTTAATCCGGTTTATCAACTCTTAAAACAATGAAAAATACATTCAAGTTCATGGCTGGTATGATGGCTGTTGGTTTGACCGTCAGCACGCAAGCGCAAAATCTCGTATCCAACGGCGGTTTTGAGACCGGCGACCTCACGGGTTGGAGCCTAATCGGCGCTCTAGCGTCTGCACCGGTTCTGACTGCTGATGATGGAATACCCGTCCATTCTGGAAGTTACGCGGTCGGTTTGTACGGTTTTGATGCGTTTCCGACGGACAAAATCTCCCAAACTCTGACTACCACCCCGGGTGAATCCTACACCTTGGATTTTTGGTGGAACTCTAAAATTCTTACCGCACCCAACGAATTTGGAGTCGCTTGGAACGGGGTTTCCGTTTTTGACGTCCAAAACCAGTCCGGTGGTGGTTGGACGGAAGAAACGTTTTCTGTCACCGCTGCCAGCGCCAGTACCATTTTGTCATTTAACGACTATGTTCCCGACGGCAATGGCGTGTACACGATTGACGACATCAGCGTAGTCCCCGCACCCGAGCCGGCCACGTTGGCTCTATCAGCCTTGGGTGGTTTGGCCGGTTTGGTCGCCAACCGCCGCCGGAAATAAAATTGCTCTCAGGTTCATAACGCCGCCCCGCGCCAGCCGGGCGGCGTATTTGTTTTTCACCGGCAAACCGCCGGCCCAAAACCAAATTTCGCCAATTTTTTGGTTGGGATAAATTTCTGCCCATGCCGGACGTGAACATACCGTAATGACTGAAGCCGATTTGTTCCACGAGATGCCGCCGGTCGTCGGTGGTGGCGGCAAGCCGGGCAAGTACAAGCGAAAGCTGTCCTTCGAGCATATCATCACATACGCCGGGATTATTCATGCCCTGTCCGCCACGGAGCGGCTTATGGGGGAAATAGATCGAGCGATTGAGAAACGCAGCGGCTGGCCGTTGAAATAAAGCCCCTGACGGCGGATAATTGCCGGGTTTTTTGGAAACAAAGCCGTCCTAATTCTCCTGCCGGCTGAATTCGCGGATCATCGCCTTCCACCACGGAGCGAGCTTTTCCTCGGGGCGCAGCCAGGCCTGACGGTGCAACCACACCATGACACTTTGATCAGCCATGATCTGCAGGCGCTCGGCCGGTTTCAATTTGTCCGGTCCCTGGGCCAGCAGGCGTTCGCCGAGCTCGCGCACAGCGTCGGTGCCGGCGCCGAGGCGGTTCAACTGTTCCGCGTATTCGGGGTTCATCTGCTTTTCACGGAGGAGCGTAACGTGAATGGCGTTGACGTAAGGATCCAGCACGGAAGCAGCGAGGCCGGCGTGGGAATAAACCGGAACGGCGCTTTCGGTCAGCTCATGAATCTTCATCCGGGCGCGCAGGGAAACCAGTTCCAGCGGCGGCTTGGTTTCCTCCGGGGTCAGGAATAAGCCGAGGCTTTTGGCACGGGCGCCGAGGCTGCGTCGGCTTGTGAGGACGCTCAAGGGAATGGACAGGGCCATGCCCGCCAGCACCGGAATAAACCACCAGAACATGGCGGGCTCCAGTTTCCACATAACCCAGCCCCAGACGATGCCGATGAGGGTATGCCCCCAGTGCCGGTTCAGGGCGTAGAGCCAGTCCGTGCCATCGGCGGTGCGGCGCTGGGTGTTCCAGCCCACGCTGATGCCGACCAGATTGGTCAGCACAAAACGCGTATGCCAGAGCATCAGCAGCGGAGCGTGCAAAGTGGAAAAAATCGTTTCGCCAATGACGCCGGCCGTGGCGCGTGCCATGCCGCCATACTGGCGGCGGCGCGGCAAATCCAACAAAAGATCCACGAGGGATAGAAACTTGGGAAGCATGATGATGATCATGCAAATCACAAAGACTAGCAGGGCATGCTGGGTGCCGCTCCAGTTGGCCAGATACGGGTTGAAGGACTGCACGGTCAGGTCGGACAGGCCGGTGTAGCGCTGGTACCAGTAGATCCAGTCAAAGGCCACGAGAAAGGCCAGCCACAGCGGGCCGGCCAGATACCCAAAAATGCCGAGCAACAGGTGCAGCCGGCTCGCGCCGCGCAATCCGCGGGCGAAAAGCACCAGGTTATGTTGCATATTGCCCTGGCACCAGCGGCGCTCGCGCTGGGCGTTTTCAATCAAGGCCTGCGGGGCTTCCTCATAACTGCCCTCGAGGTCGTAGGCCATCCACACTTCCCAGTTCTCCCGGAGCATCAGCGCGGCTTCCACGAAGTCGTGGCTCAGAATCTGGCCGCCGAACGGTTTGCGGCCGGGCAATTGCGGCAGATCGCAAAACTGCATGAACGGCTCGGTGCGGATGATGGCGTTGTGGCCCCAGTAGTTGCCGAGATTTTGCGCCCAATAATTCAGTCCGGCGATGAAGACCGGCGCGTACAGGCGGTTGGCAAACTGCTGGATGCGGCCAAAGAGCGACTCCGCATTCACGAGTGCCGGCACGGTCTGAATGAGTCCCACGGTGGGATGGGTTTCCATCAGCTTCACCAGATCGGTCAGCGTTTCGCCGCTCATCACGCTGTCGGCATCGCAGCAGACAAAGTAGCGGTAGCGCCGGCCCCAGGTGTTTAGAAAATCGCGCACGTTGCCGCTCTTGCGGGCTTCGTTGAACAGGCGGCGGCGGTAATAGATTTTGCCGAGGGCGTCGAGCTCGCGCACCAGATCGCACCAGCGCCGCTCCTCCTCCACCCAGCGGTCCGGGTTGGTGGAATCGCTCAGGATGTAAAAATCAAAATGCTCCAGCTCGCCGGTGCGTTCGAGTGATTCATAAGTGGCCCGGATGCCTTCATACACCCGGGTGGAATCCTCGTTATAAATGGGGAAGATGATGGCCGTGCTCACGCCGGCAATCTTATGATTGCGGAATTCCTTTAACCCGGTGATCCGCCGGCGCGTGCCAAAAATGCGAATCACAAAACCGAAGACCCCGTGCATGCAACCGATGGCGGAAAGCAGGAACAGGATGATGAACAGTACGAGCAACACTGTGCGGGAAAAGGACCAGCCCGTCCGCCAGAGCAGATCCGCGAACAGCATGGAGACCAGCCCGGTCAGCAGCAGGGCCGCCGAGAAAAAAACGAACAGTCGCCAGCCGCTGCGGATGCGCGGGCCCGACACGGAACAAATATGGGGGTTATCCGGCATGGTCGGGCATCAACGGTGAGTCAGCCAGAAAATGGCGACGAGCAACAGGGCCAGCAGGGCCCACGCCACCGCCATCCGCAAATAGGGGACCTTCCCCAGATTGGACAGCGCGGTGATCGGGCCCAGGTCCAGCGGACGTGGCACCATTTTGGATAACTGAAAATCCGGTCCGGCGCGGAAAAACGTCTCGCGCATGGCTTCCACAAATTCCTCCGGCCAGGGTCCCGGCCGCAAAAACTGATCCTGCCATTTGCCCGGCATGTCCGCCAGCAGCAGCGCCAGGCGTCCGCGCGTGGATAAAAACTGGTCGGTGCCCGTGGGGGAAGTCTGCAATACGGCGGCGAACCACTCGGTGACCAGGCGGTCCATTTCCTCCGCGGCAATCTCCGTGGCGGAACGGGCCGGCTCGGTGGTCACCCGCGCCTGCGCACGCTCCAATACGCGCAATACGAGCTGCCCCAGCAACGGTTTGTTGCGGATGCGCAGGGCGTGGAAATAGTTCTCCACCTTCACGTAGGCGGCATTCCATTCCTCCAGCGAACGACCGGCAATGTGCCCGGACCCGTCCGTAAGACTTTTCAGGGTGGACTCCATTGATACGTCCAGGTTTCACTCACCCGGTTGGTCTGCACTTGCAGGGTGCAGCGCAGGTCCACCGGATCATGGTTCCCGGCCTTGGGCCGCATCTTCAGATACACGCGCCAGGAGCCCATGTTCACGTTGCGCACCACCAGGTTGTTGTCCACGATCTCGGCATTGCCGCTGCAACTGGCGATGGCCACCGGCGGATTGTCCGTTGGAATCGTATCCAGCTTGGACCCGGCAAAATCAATCACGAACTGCCGCGCGCCCGGGAACTGGGCATCCGGCCCGATGCGGGTGGAAATCACCTTGTTCTCGGAAAGGCTGATGTCCGTTTCCTTCGTCCATTTCAGCGTGTAGCCAAAGCGCAGGGGAGTGAGCGGTTCGGGTTTCTTGCGGGGATCCCAGAACGCCACAATGTTGTCCAAGCCTTCGTAGGTGGTGGGAAGTTCCACAAGGTGGAGGTCGCCATCACCCCAGTTGCCGGTGGGTTCCACCCAGACGCTCGGCACCTGGTGATACAGGTTGAACATGTCCTGATAAGCGGAGAAATCACGTTCCCGTTGCAGCAGGCCAAAGCCGCGGATGTTGGGGGCGTTGAAAATCTGGTGGCGCATCACCGGCGGATTGTCCAGGGGGCGCGAAACGATTTCATCGCCGAAATGCATCAGGAGCGTGTCGCTGTCATGCACTTCCGTGCGATAATCATCAAATTTATGTTCGGTGTTTTTGCCGAACCAGAACATGCTCGTGAGCGGGGCGAAGCCAATGGTTTTGATCGGCGCCTGATTGGTGTTCACGGATTTGATCTTGTCCGCTTCACGCAGAAACATCACCGCTTCGATGCGGGCCACCGTGGTTTCGCCGGGGCGGATCAGAAATTCATAGGCGCCGGTGGCGCTGACGCTGTCCAGCAGGGCGTAAATCCGCAGTTCGGTGTCATCTTCATGCGGCTTGCCCAGCCACCAGTCGGTGAAAATGGGGAATTCCTCGCCCCGGTCGGATTCGCCGCAGTTCAGGGCCAGGCCGCGGGCGGATTCACCATACCGCTGGCCTTTGCCAAGCAACCGGAAATAGCTCGCGCCTTGGAAAGCTCCCAGTTCGTCCAACCGGCTGGGATCGTTCAGCGCATAGAGCACGCGGAAGCCGGCATAACCCGTATTTGCCGGAATCTGGCTGCCGATGTTCAGGGAGCCATAATCAAAGAAATCGCGCACGAACCGGACCGGTTGTACATGGGTGAGGGTGAACTCATAGGCATGCACCGGTTCGGTGTAAATATAGCCGGGATGGAAAAACTCCACTTGGAAGGGGAAGTTGCCCTGCGACCACAGGGCGCGTTCGCGGCGGAACCGGATTTCCCGGTACTTGTCGTAGTTGAGATTATCCTGGTTAAGAATCTTCGGCAGGTCGGCGCGCGGGGAATGAAACGGCAGCTTCGCCCGGGTCAAAGCGCGTTGAACCACGTAGTCCAAGGTGACCTCCGCCGATTCCGCGGCGCTGCATGCCATTGCCGCCAGCAGACTCAGAGTCAAAATCCACAAACAGCCAATTCGCAACATTTGCCTGATTGAACCAAAAATCAGCCCGGTTTGCAAGTTCGACCCGGCCGCCCTTCCGCAACCTCGCGGAAACCCATCACCGGCCGCCACCGACACTCCAGGTTCCGAACGCAGTAATGGTGCGGGGACGATATACCAGACTGCTGCGATCCATGGCCAGCTTGGTTAACACGAAAGAACTGATAATAAACAGGATGGATAAGCCATCGCTGGTGGCCAGCGAGAGTTTAAAGGTGGCCAGTATCTGACCAAAGCTGGAGCCCATGATCAGAGCCATAAGCAGTACCCAGGTAAACCGGTTAAAACCCCGCCATAAGAGAATCGGTATGACCAGCGTGACCACCCCCGCCGATAAACCACTAACCTGGCCGATCCAAGTTAGACTGGCCGGCCCCGTAATGATTCCGCTGACCGCCAGCAACCCGCCAAAAATAACCGCGATGGAAAGAATGGCCGCCAGCGGGGTGAACACCATATAGGCCGCCAGCCAGGTGCTGGAAACCGGCAGGGTTCGCAAAAACCGCATATGCAGGCATACTGGGAGCATTTGCATGACCAATAACCACTGGAAGATGAAGCCGTTGGACAGCATCGGGTTGGTGGTCATCATCTTGGCGGTGCTCATGAAATGAGCCTTGGCATCCACCAGCGCAACGGCACCCCAGGAAAAGAGCACCATGAGGACGATCATCCCCAGGCCCATTAGCATCATCCGCCCATAGGTGCGACGCACCAGATACCCGAATCCGCCCGCGCCTTCGGCACAGCGCGATGGCCGGGTTGGCTGGCTCGAGCCGGGCAAGTATAGATTGGGCGCCAGCAGCCGCACCCCCGCGCGCACTTGCACCAGCAATTCGGCCCGCGCCCAGCCCCAGATGCCGAGCACCCCGGCGAGCACCATGACGAACCGTCCACTCGGCGTGGTGTAATCAAACAGCCATGCAAAAAAATACCAACCGCCGAAAGACAAGCCCCACAAAAGACTGAAAAAAGTGGCCCGCGCTTTCTCTCTCCAAGTCTCGCCCAGCTGGCCGACCGGCAGGCCCGTGAGGGTGAAAAACATTACCCCCAGCATGAGGACATCCGTCAGCGTATGATTGACATAAGCCGACAGTATCCCGGTCATGCCACGACCCCAGATCAACACCAAAAAAACCGCCGTATTCACCAGCAGAATCGCCACCGCCGGCAGGGCAACCGCCTCCAGCCACCAGACCCGGGCCAGTTGCCTGACCGTGACGGGCAGGGACAAAAACACGCGGGTGCCTCCGCGCTGCAAATCCATCGCCAAGAGGATGGATCCCAGGAAGATGCCCAACGGAAAGAACGTGGTATATTTGCCATGCTGGTGCGCCATGCATTCGCTGACCAGCATACCGGCATTCACAGGCAGGCCGAGGGCCCACACCCACCACCACCGGCGTATATAATCGCGCAAAATCAATTTCATACAGTTCCGTGTTTCATGGGTGAAAGAACTCCGTTCAGGTTATCGGGGGACGATAATCCGGGTCATGGGTGTCACCAAACTCCACGATATGTTTCCCCACGACCGATACGTCCGGCTGCCGCGTTCCAAGGCGAGTTTGGTCAGTCCCAACGATGCCAGCCCCAAGGCCAAGGCGATGCCGCCGGTGGCCAGCGGATTCGCCGGCAACGTGACATTGAGGGGCAGCCAAAAATTCAATCCAAACAGGGCGGCCAGGATGACATACGAGGTGATGGTTCCGCCGCGCCACACCAGCACCGGGATGGACAGCGTCATGCAGCCGAGTTGCAGCAGCCACCATGGGCCCATGGAGTCGTTGACGATTTTCACGGGCGCGACCAGCAGAATCATCATCAGCCAGTTGCCCGCCCACAGCGTCAAAATGGCGGCCAACGGGGCCAATACCAGCAGCCCGGCCAGCCTGCCTGCCGACACCGGCAGGGTGCGCAGATAGCGGAGATGCGCGCACACCGGCACGATTTGCAGCAGTAACAATCCCGAGCCGATCAGAAAAATTACATGATCCACCATCAGCATGTCGTCCGCAATCAACTGCCGCTGCCGCCACGCCGACCAGGCGAAGACGACGGCAAACCAGATGACCATAAACAGTCCGGGCACGACCATGCCGACGTAAATGTGGCGGATCAGAAAACCCAGTCCGCCCGGGCCGGTGGCGTTGCCGGCCAATGGCAAATAACCGCCGGAGCCGGCTTGGACAGGGCCGCGATCCTCGGCATATTTGTTCACCAGCCATTCCGCCTGCCGCCAGCCTTTGATGGTCAGGATGGTGGCCGCCACGAGAAAACCAAGGCCCCAAGGTGAACGCAAATCCCCGTATTTCCCGGTTTTCAGCCAGCCAATCCAGACAACCATGAACAGTACATTGAAGAACAAGTTGCTCCAGCCGCCCCATTTTTTGCCGGCGGGTAGGGCCGGGTTCTGGGTCTGGATATAGAAAAATTGTCCCAACAAACCTGTGCACATCAGAATGTTGGAGATAACCCCTGGCCAACCACCCCAGTTGCCTTTAATTAACCCGACAGCAACATAAACTCCCGCGCTCGTCAAAGTGATGCCAACCGTGGGCAATCCCACTGCCGCCCACCACCAGCTATGCGCCAGTACCCGCGCCGAGACCGGCAGCGACAGGCAAACCCGCGTGAGGCCCCGACGCAAATCATACGATAACAGGGCGGTGCCCATGAACAGCCAAACCGGAAAGAAGACCGCCATGGTGTTCAACCCCTTCGCCGTACACTGTGCCCACAGCAGCAGGCCATAGCCGGTCAGGCATAACGCCCAAACCCACCACCACCGGGCCAGATGATTGCGCAGGAGATGTTTCATCACTCCTCCTCTTTGACCAGCGCCAC
>CAIJGS010000014.1 GCA_903820285.1 uncultured Verrucomicrobia subdivision 3 bacterium
AAAATTATATCCTCCAAAAATATTGGTGGCCTCTCCCGTCGGCTGCCATCACGCGCCACTCAACTCGCTGGCTTCACCGGCCTGGCCAACCGCACCGCCGTCGCATGGGCAAATAGCACCTCCGGGTCCCGCTGCAACGCATCATAATAATGGCGTGCAAAACCTTCGCCCGTTTCGGAAGGCGTGAGCAGCTGGCGCGTTTGCTGGATCAACACCTCCGCCGCCGCGGCGGTGAGGGGATCTTTTTTGGAATCCAGCGCCACATCCATCGTCACCACCATTTGCGAGAGCGGGTGCAGCCAGGCGAACCATGGGTCGGTGGTCAGCAATTGCAGAAAATAGCCCGGCGACGGAATCGTGCCCACCGTCTGCTCATACGTGGCGCGCTCGGATTCAATCAGGATCTTGTGCAACTCAAACACCGCATTGCGCAACGCGGACAGGTTTTGCCGGAAGGGTTCAGGAGTTGGGGTAGGCGTGGCAGTGGCTTCGCTCATTTGGGCGGTTAAATGTTTAATGATTACTGGTGGGCGGTTTGGTCGGCATTGGCACCTTGCGCGCCATGGTACTCCCCCCGATCGAAATATTGAAAGGCGGAAAATTCAAATTCGGGACGGAGGCGCATAAAAATGTCATTGGCTGCCTTGATATGCCTTGATATGCCTTGATATGCCTTGATGATGCACGATTGCTGGGGGCTTTGCCTTGCTGACACGGGAATCGGGTCCGCGTCTCTGGTTTCGCCAAGAGATGTCAGGTTGCCATGGCAGGTCGCCTGCGCGGCCGTATCGACTGGGAGACAAGTCTCCTGGAGGTCAGATTGGCCCTTGGCATTTGAAGATTCGAATTGTCCCCATAAAGGCTAAAACCCCTTTAAAAACGTAAAAAATCAAGATATATCCAGATTGATCGTCCCCGGCAATACCGCTTGCAAATCCAGCCAGCCAGCGCAAAATTAACAAACCCCACGCCCGCCGTGGGCATGAAAAAGCCCTGATCGGTTACCTATGTTTTATCACCCTCGTCCTCGCCGCTCACTTGCCAACGGCATCATCGCCTTGTTATGCGCCTGCCTGCTCTCTGCGCCAGCCAAGGCGGACAGCCCTGGCAATTCTACGCCCCGCAAGATTGTCATCATCGGCTCCTCGATTGCTTGGGGTTACGGGGCCACCACCCGCTCCAATTCATGGGCCGGTTTATACGCGGATTATCTGAAATCATTAAACCCCGGCAATTCGGTCACCAATCTGGCCGTTGGCGGCTACAGCACCCCCAAGCTGATGCCCACCGGCACCGGACGTGAAGATCCGCAGCATAACATCACCGCCGCGATCGCCGCCCACCCGGACGCCATTCTTATGTCCCTCACCTCCAATGATGCCGGCCAGAAAATTCCCCTGTCTTTGACCGAGTCGAATTTCACCACCATCATGCATACCGCCGCCGCCGCCGGCATCCCGATCTGGATTACCACCACCGTCCCCGTCGGCGTTGGTGGGAAACCGGAATATGAGTTGCAAACCAAAACGATGCAGTGGATCCGGCAGACTTACCCCAAAAACTCCATCAACTTCTGGAGCGCCCTGGCCAATCCCGATGGCACCGTCGATCACCAGTACAATTTCGGTGATGGCGTACACCCGAATGATGCCGGCCATTCGCGCCTGTTCAATCGCGTTGCCCATTCCGGATTGCTGGAATCATTGTACGTTCCACCGGCCATTTCCTCGGTGGCAACTTCAGCCACTACCAACACGGCGACCATTACCTGGACCACGGACAAACCGGCCACCTCCACCGTCTCCTACGGCCCAACCCCCGCGTACGGCTCAACGACATCGTCCGCCACGCTGACAGGCTCGCACATCCTCACCCTCACCGGTCTTGCTCCGCAAACGTGGTACCATTTTCACGCCGGCTCGGCCGACCTGTCCGGCAATACCGCAACCTCAGCTGATCTTGCTTTTCAAACGAGCCGGTGAATTTGCCGCCCATGGCGTTTAAACTTGAATACACACGTTTTTGACATATCTTGTGTATTGGATGAAACGGACCAACATTGTCTTGGATGAATCCCTGGTGCGTCAGGGCTTGAAAGTCACCGGCTTGAAAACCCGCCGGGCGCTGGTCCAGCACGCGCTGGAAGAGCTGGTTCGCCGGGAAAAACAGACCGATCTCCTGGCCTTGGAAGGCCAGGTATCCTGGACGGGCAATCTGGCTGAGATGCGCCGCCGCCGGCTGCCATGAAACTGCTGATCGATTCAACCGTCTGGATCGATTTTTTCGGCGGCCGCAAAACCAGCCAGACCGACAAGCTGAAAGCGGCCGTGACCGCCCGGCACGATCTTTGTGTTTGCGGCTGTGTTTGGCTGGAGGTTCTGCAAGGCATCCGCGAGGAAAAGCCGTATCTCGCCGTGAAACGGCATTTTGAAAATTTGATCTACCTCCCGGATGACCGCTCCACCTTTGTACTGGGAGCGACGATTTATCGCGAACTCCGGCGGGAGGGCCTCACCATCCGCAATTCCATAGATTGCCTGATCGCGGCCACCGTCATCCAGCATGGGGTAAACCTGCTGGAGAACGACCGGGATTATCAATTCATTGACCGCCATTTTCCTTTGAAGCGGATTTAACCCACTTCGTGTCTCCCCAGTCCTTTCCCCATCGGCTAGCTCCTGCAGCTTAAGAGCTGTTGCCTTTAGCGTTTAACCTTTCAATCACCGCTGCCGCCACCCGCTCCGCCCCGATCCCCAGCAGACACCGAAAATCAATCGGACACTCCCGCAGGAAACACGGCGAGCAAACCGCATCGGCCTTCAGCAGCCGGTGACGCGAATCTCCCGGCAAGCCAGGCCCCGTCAGCTCCGGCGAAGTGCTGCCAAACGGCACCACCACCGGCGTGCCCAGCGCGGCTGCCACATGCATCGGCCCCGTATCATTAGTCAGCAGCACCCGACACAATTTCAGCGCCGCCATCAACTCGCGCAGATTGGTGCGGCCCGCCAGATTCACAACCGTCAGCTTCGCCGCCCGTAACGCGGCCTCAATCGTCTCCGCCGTAGCGCGGTCATTGTTGCCACCAAACACCACCCATGTACAGGGCATCTGCGCGGATACCGCCAGCGCCGCCGCAATGAACCGCTCCGCCGGCCAGCGTTTGGCCGGTCCATACTCCGCCCCGGGATTCAACCCCACCAGCGGCAGCGGTGCTGCGGCCAAGCCGAATTTCTGTTGCGCCAACTCCAGTTCCTTCGGACATACGGCCAGGTGCGGCGCGCTCGGCTCCGCACTGGCTCCGAGCGCAGCGACCAGATGCAAGTATTCGTGCAACTGGTGCGCGGACGCCGGAATGACCGGAACTAGGTCGCCAACTGCGGCACCGGATGCAGCGATGAGCACCCGAATTTCCTCCGGTGTACGCTTCCGCATCTTCACCGCGCCGGGCCGCGAACGAATGGTGCGTGTGAGCAGCGCATTCCGCCACGGCCGCGCATAACCGATGCGCTGGGGAATCCGCGCCAGCCACGTTTCCAGCGCCGAGCGCGGGGAATTGGGCAGCACCAGCGCGAGATCAAACCGCCCTGCGCGCAGCTTTTGGGCGATCGACCAGAGCCCTTCGCCAGCGGCAAAGGCAATCGTGTCGTCAATGGCCGGATGCCCAGTCCACAACTCCTGCAATTTCGCCGGCGTCAACAGTGTGATATGGGCGGCGGGATAATACTGGCGCAGGCGCAGCAGCGCCGGCGTGGTCATCACGGCGTCACCCAGCCAGTTCACGCCGCGCACGAGGATGCGGCGGGGGGGAGGATGAAAGGCGACGCTCATGGCTCAGTCCTTCCAGCGGCGATGCACCCAGAACCAGTTCGCCGGATCGCGCCGAACCGCCACCTCCAGCGCCAGATTCATTTCGCGGATGATGTCCGCGCTCGGCCGCATCTTGCCGTTCTCATGCGTGGCAATCTGCGCGCCGAATTCCAGCCGCCATTTGGCCAGTGAAACACGGTAGCAGATGGCGGTGTAGAGATCGCAGTTATAGCGCAACGCCAGCACGGCCGGCGCGAGACCGGTATTGCAATCATGCCCCAAAAATGGCGCGCGCACGCCGGCGGAACTCTGGTCCGCCAGCAACCCGATGACAATCCCTCCCTTATTCATCGCCTCGCGTAAAGCCTGACCTTCCGTGCGGCGCTCGAAGTAAAGACAGCCGCTCCGGTTGCGAAGTTCCTGCATGAGCCGGTTAAACGCCGACTGGTTCAGCGCCCGGTAAGTGGTGGCAGACCGGTAGTCCGGCCGGGCATCATGAAAACGCGCATACAGTTCAAAATTTCCAAAGTGGCCGATGGCAATCACCACATTGCGCAGGGTGGTGCCAGGCGCCGGCTGCGGCAGCCTTTCCAGACCGGTGAACTCAATGTGCGGCGCCAGTTCGCGCTCACTCATGGAGGCGGTCTTGATGGCGGAAAGATAATTCTCGCCGATGCGCCGGAAGTTTTCGCGGCCGATGGCCGAGATTTCAGCGACCGTCTTTTCCTGACCGAAACAGCGTGTGAGGTTCTCAATTACAATGCGCCGGTGCCGTCCATCCAGCCGCCAGGCCAACGCGCCCGCCCCCCGCCCGATCCGCGCCACCCACCGGAGCGGCAGGGACTGGATGCAGGCGATGAAAGCGCGGCCGAACCAGTAGGCGGCAAAGTTCATCAGCGGAAACAGATTTTGCGGACGCAATCCTGAAAATCGTCGGCGCCATTCATTATTTGGATTTCCACGCGCATGAAATAAATCGGCAGGTCGCGCCGGTCAATCTTCGGAAAGCGCACGGCATCCTTCTGCGTGGTGACAATGATCTCCGCCTGCCGCTTTTTGCTGCGGTTGATGGCGTTGAGGATTTCCTGCTGCGTGAAACGGTGATGATCCGTGAAGCGCTTGGAGTACAGCAGCTCCGCGCCCAGCTTCACCAGACTCTGCTCAAAGCTCTCCGGCTGGGCGATGCCGCTCAGCGAGGCCACGCGTTTGCCCGCCAGAAAATCCAGCCCCACGCGTTCGCCGCTGAACACATCCTCAAAGTACAGCGGATGATGCACGCATTCGATGATCGCGGCCGTAGGGTTCAGCTTGTTGATGCGCTTGCGCAGTTCGGCGGTGTTGCCATCGCTTTTGGTGATGAAAATGGTCTGCGCGCGCGCCAGGTGCGACGGCGGTTCGCGCAGCGTCCCGCGCGGCAGCAGATGCTCGTTGCCAAACGGCTGCTGCCGGTCAATGAGCACCACGTCATGCCGCCGGCCCTGCAAATCCCAGTACTGAAATCCGTCATCCAGCAGCAGGGTGTCGCACCCAAACTTCTCGATGGCGTAACGACCGCTCTTCACGCGGTCCTTGTCCACGAGCACGACAACATCCTTAAGGTTGGAGGCGAGCATGTAAGGTTCATCACCGGCCATCTCGGAGTCGAGCAGCAGGGATTTGCCATCGGACACAATGCGCGGCGGCGTCTGGTCTTCGCGCAGGAGAATCTTGTTCAGGAACTTGCGGTGCAGCGGCACCGGCTTGGACCGGTAGCCGCGCGAGAGAATGGCCACGTTGCGCCCGGCATCGCGCAGGGCGCGGGCAAACTTTTCCACCACGGGGGTTTTGCCCGTCCCGCCCAGCGTCAGGTTGCCAATGGCAATGACCTGCACGCCCAGGGTTTTGTCACGAAAAATGCGGACGTTATACAGCCACCGGCGGAGTTTGATCGCCACCTGAAAAACTTTGGAACCGCCGAAGAGAATGGTGCGGGTCAGTTTGGCGCGAAAATCATGGCGCTCCTCGAAGATAACCACTTCAAGAAAGAACTTTTCCAAGGCTTCCGCCCAGGCACGAAAGTATTCACGCATTGGTCCCGATTATGCCACGAAACGCGCCGGCGCGGCAAGACGAACGCGCTAAGCGTGCCTGGGCGGCGACGATGGATGGTGGAGGATTGAGGCGCCCCCGGGCACTCCTTGATTGTTTTGGGGCGCCCGCCCTCACCCTGCCCCCCCGGGGAGCGGGTTTTGAACTGGCACTGTTTGCCAAACTCCGCGCCGGGGCGTTCGACCCTGGGCAGCCTGTCCTAAAACGGCGCTTGACGGACATGTCAAATGAGACTATTAACAATATCAAATGAGCGATACCCTGACAAAGGCCCGGCCAAAGAAGGATCGGGCTGTGCCGACCGCCCACTTCCACCGCCGGCTTGCGCCTGCCAAAATCACCGGCAGCGGCGTGGTTAATTTTTATATTCACGGGCCGCTAAAAAAGACCGTTCACCACGCCTTTACCGCCGCCAATCTGGTCAAGCTGATGGAGGTGGGATTGCCGGTGAGGGAGTTGACAGTATTGCAGGCGAGTCTCGCCGTGCCGGTGGAGCGGCTTGCGCCCATGCTGGGAATTTCCAAGGCCACCTTCCACCGTAGCAAAGGCGCGGGCAGCAAACTGAATCCCGCCGTGTCCGACCGCGTGGTGCGCTTCGCCAGGCTTTTGGGCAAGGCCGTCAAAGTCTTCGGTGGCCTGGAGGATGCCAAACAGTGGCTCAACTCCCCTCAATTTGGCCTGGGCGGTGCCCTGCCGTTAGACTACGCCAAGACGGAAATTGGTGTGCGGGAGGTGGAAAACCTTCTGGGCCGCATCGAATACGGGGTCTATACATGATCCGCACCGGCTGGCGCATCGTGCTTGCAGACCAGGCGACCACCGCCTTCGACGGCGAAGGTGCCCGGCTTTATGGCGGTCGTTGGAACTCAGTCGGCGTGCCGATGGTTTATGCCAGCGAGCATCAATCCCTGGCCGCCTTGGAAATCCGGGTTCACATTGACCGCACCGCGATGCGCCGGGGCTACAAATGTTTCTTCTTCCAGTTCGATGACGGTTTGATGGACGCATTCCGGGTCGGTGGGCTGCCCAAAGACTGGATGCAGGAACCACCGCCAGCGTCCTTGCAACTGCTGGGCGATGACTGGATAAATTCCGGCAGCTCCGTCATTCTCGCAGTGCCCAGCGTCGTCATCCCCAAGGAACTCAATTATCTCATCAATCCCCGGCATCCTGATTTTGCCAAAATCAAGCTTGAGAAGCCGACTGACTTCGCTTTTGATCCTCGCTTGTTCCAATGACAGGGAAGAACCACGGCACGGCTGAGACGGATCCGGTCGTGGCGCAATCTGGCTGACGGCACGGCGTTCAAGCTGCGCTGCCGGCTGAAACTTCCAACTTCTGAATTCCGCCGGCCAGCTCAATATCCCAAACGCGCCACTTCGCGCTGCAGGGCCAGCTGAAATTCCTGCGCATCCGCCTGCGTGGGCTTGTAGCCGGGCTGCTTGGCGACGAGGCCGAGGCGGCCGGTTTGGTCGATGTACCAGTCGGCCGTCTGGCCATCGCTGAAGGCGACCTTGCCGCTGATGATGGCTCCGGGCCGGGTGATTTGATCCACCTGCACAACCACACCGCCACCACCGGGCGGGAGGACTTCGGGATCTTCGGGCGGCAGACCGGCCGCAGTCGGCGCGGCGGCGGCCGGCTTGGACACCGGGGGTTCCGGCACCTTGGGCGGTTCCGGGTCTTTGGGCACGAGTTTCAGGTCATCCACCAGGAAGCGGGCTTCCATGTAGGTAAGCTTCAGGCCAAATTCCGAGGCGAGCCGGCTCTGGATTTCGGAAAGCTTGAGGCCTTCGTTGATCCAGGCAGAAACCCGCTGCCGCTGGGAGTCATCCAATTTCATGACCGCAGTATATCACTGATGCTTGATAAGCCAATCGTAACCCTTCGCCTCAAGCTCGAGAGCGAGGGACTTGTCGCCGGACTTGATGATGCGGCCATCGGCCATGACATGCACGAAATCAGGGATGATGTAGTTCAGCAAGCGTTGGTAATGGGTGATGACGAGCTGCGCGGAATCGGGGCGCCTCAGCTTGTTCACGCCACTGGAAACAATCTTCAGGGCATCAATGTCCAAACCGGAGTCGGTTTCATCGAGAATCGCCAGCTTGGGTTCGAGCACGGCCATCTGGAAAATTTCGGCGCGCTTCTTTTCGCCGCCGGAGAAACCTTCGTTCACGGAACGGCGGAGCAGGTCTTCGTTCAGGTCGAGCAACTTGATCTTATCCTTCACGAGTTCCAGAAATTCAATGGCGTCATACTCCGGCAGGCCCTTGGACTTGCGGATTTCGTTCAGCGCGGCCTTCAGGAAATAGGTGCTGTTCACCCCGGGGATTTCGACCGGATACTGAAACGCGAGAAAGACGCCTTCGCGGGCGCGTTCCTCGGGGTCGAGATCCAGCAGGTCCTTGCCGTAATAAAGGACTTCGCCACTGGTGACTTCATAGCCGTCGCGACCGGCCAGAATGGCGGCCAGCGTGCTCTTGCCGGAACCGTTCAGACCCATGAGGGCATGGACTTCGCCGGGATAGATGGATAGGCTGAAGCCTTTGAGAATCTGTTTGTTCTCCACACCGGCGTGGAGGTTCTTGATTTCGAGAATTGGTTGCTTGCTCATTTTCTAAAAAATATTGTTACCACGGATGGACACGGATGAACACGGATAAATATCAACCGCAAAGAACGCAGAGATCACAAAGATTCTGAATCATGAGGTAAATTTGGTCCAAATACCGGGTCCATCCGCAACGAAATATCAGCCGACGCTGCCTTCGAGGCTCACGCCAAGGAGTTTCTGGGCTTCCACGGCGAATTCCATCGGCAGTTCCTTGAACACTTCCTTGCAGAAGCCGTTCACGATCATGTTCACGGCATCCTGCGTGGCGAGGCCGCGCTGGTTGCAATAAAAGATCTGGTCTTCGCCGATCTTGGAGGTCGACGCCTCATGCTCCACGCTCGAAGTCGTGTTCTTCACCTCGATATACGGGAAGGTATGGGCACCGCACTTGGCCCCGATCAGCATGGAATCGCACTGCGAAAAATTACGGGCATTTTCCGCACTCTTGCGGATTTCCACGAGCCCGCGATAGCTGTTCTGGCCGCGACCGGCGGAGATGCCCTTGGAGATAATGGTGCTCTTCGTATTCTTGCCAATGTGAATCATCTTCGTGCCGGTGTCCGCCTGCTGGCAGTTGTTCACCACGGCCACGGAGTAGAATTCGCCCTTGGAATTGTCACCGAGCAAAATGCAGCTCGGATATTTCCAGGTAATGGCGGACCCGGTCTCCACCTGCGTCCAGGTGATGCGGGAGTTCCGGCCCTTGCAAATACCGCGCTTGGTGACGAAATTGTAGATGCCGCCGACGCCATTGGCATCGCCGGGATACCAGTTTTGCACGGTGCTGTACTTGATTTCGGCATCATCGAGCGCCACGAGTTCCACCACTGCAGCGTGGAGCTGGTTTTCATCGCGCATGGGCGCGGTGCAACCCTCGAGATAGCTGACCTTCGCGCCGTCATCGGCCACGATCAGAGTGCGTTCAAACTGGCCGGACTTGGCGGCATTGATGCGGAAGTACGTGGACAATTCCATGGGACAGCGCACGCCCTTCGGGATGTAGCAGAAGGAGCCATCGCTGAACACCGCGGAATTGAGCGCGGCATAGTAGTTGTCCGTATACGGAACCACCGAGCCGAGATATTTTTTGATCAGGTCGGGATGCTCCTTCACGGCTTCGCTGAAGGAGCAGAAAATAATGCCCTTTTCGGCGAGCTGTTCGCGATAGGTCGTGCCCACGGAAACGGAATCAAACACCGCGTCCACAGCCACGCCAGCTAACCGGGCGCGTTCCCGCAGCGGGATGCCCAGCTTCTCGTAGGTCTCGAGCAGCTTGGGATCCACATCATCAAGGCTCGTGGGTGCGTCGCCCTTTTGCTTGGGAGCGCTGTAATAGGTGATGTCCTGAAAATCAATGGGCGGATGCTTGACGAACTGCCAGGTGGGCTCCTTCAGCGTCAGCCAGTAACGATAGGCCTTGAGCCGCCAGTCGGTAAGCCAGACGGGTTCGCCCTTCTTGGCGGAAATCAGGCGGACAATGTCCTCGTTCAGGCCGGGCGGCGCAGACTCGGATTCCACGTCCGTGACGAAGCCGTACTTGTATTCCTGTTTGACCAGATCTTCAATTGTCTCGGTGGCAGTACTCATCGGTTCAAAATTTATTTTTTCTTCGCGACACAGGCGGCGCAGAGGCCGTGAACGGCCACGTCAAAATGCCGGGCCAGAAAGCCCGCCGGCAGCGTCAGACCGGCCAGTTCGTGTGGAATATCCACGTCAAAAATCTTCCCGCAGGCATCGCAATGGCAATGGCCGTGCTCATGCATGTTTGGGCAATAACGGGTCGCGCCGCGATCCACCGTCACCTGCCGGGCCATCCCGCACTTCACCAGCGCATCCAGGCAGTTGTAAACCGTGGCCATGGAAATTTCCGGCATGGCATGTTTGGCGCGAATGAAGACTTCCTCCGCCGTGGGATGGTCGCGCTTGTGGCGGAGCACATCATACACTTGCTGGCGTTGCGGCGTCAGGCGAAAACCGGTGGCCCCCAACTGTTCAGTCAGGTGTTGCTCATCGGTATGCGGGCTGCGGGCCTTCAAGGTGAGGACAATGTAACGCAGGCGGCCCGGGTGTCAAGATTTAGAATAATTCTAAATGTAAGAAGCGGGAAACTGTTTTGTGAAACCTGCAAAAGCATTAAAACCAGGCGAATGATTCATCAACCACCGATGATCTTCACTCATTTCAAACCAGCTCCAAAGTGTGTTTTAATGCCGTATCGACAGTTTTCATTTCCGGGTAAATACCCAGCACCGAGTCAGTTTCCGAATCGAGCACCGTCGCCAGATTATCGGTCATAATGACAGAGTTCAGCCGCAAGCCGGCAATCTGACCTTCGCCAGAATTGACTCCCACAAAAATCCGGCTGGGATGACCGCACCGGACAAGGTTGCTGGAAATCATGGCAACGATGGTTTGCGCCAACCCGCTATTGAGATTGGTTCGCTGAACAACGAGTACAGGCCGGCGTTTGGTCGTGCGCTGGTCGGAATTGGGAAACAAGATCAGGACAACATCACCGTGCCGGATCTTTGTCATAAATATCAGCTTCCGGTCGTTCCCAATCCTCTGCGAATGTTTTAAGGCGGGCTCGAAGATCAGCGGCTTGGGTTTCGCCAATTCCCCGCGCCTGGAGGTCGACGTTGTCGGATTCCAAAAAAGTGACAAGCACGCGCGACGGCTTTACCTGTGGAGGTTTTTCGGCAAATTACACCCGGCCATCTTTATAAGTGCCTTTGAGAGTGAACATAACGCTGGTAAACGAACACAGCAGGCCGGATTTGTGAAGTTAAAGGGAACTTTTACTTCTGATAAACACTCACCCGGGCGGGCGGAAGATTGAACCAGACGATCTTGGAGGCGACGAGGCGGAACTCGGCGGTGCCCCGGGAACGGCGGCGGCCGATTTGATAACTGTATTGCACCCAGGAACCTTTGGGATCAAGGATGGTGCGGATTTTGATGCCCAAGGCATCGGCCTGTTCGTGGGAAAAGTTGAGCAGCGGCAGACTGGAAATCACGGCCCCCACTTGGGTGACCGGGTGGGGGCAAGCGCGTAATAGTTTGTCCAGTTGCCAGGCATCGCCATTGATGATGTTTGCCCGGGGAAACCGTTTGTGCAACAACTTGGCCAAATTGGGGTTATGTTCGATGGCAATCAACCTGTCTTCGCGCAACCCTCGCTTCAATAGGGCATCGGTGACAGCCCCGGTACCGGGTCCGAGTTCCAAGACATAGGCATCCCGGTCCAATGGCAGCCAGTCCGCCATGGCGGCGGTCAAATGGGGGGAGCTGGGCGCAACCGCCCCCGTGTGCTGGGGATTAGCCAGCCACTCGCGCAGGAAGAGCGATGAGTCACTCAGCGCCGCTATAAATTTTCGTGCCATGCCGGAGCGGATTTGACCGGGAGTCTAATCCATTCGTTCAAGGAAGCGCCACAGATTTCTTTCTGGCTTCCCTGGCTGCAACTTTCCCACCGCTTTGCGTTCATTCAGCCGGATAGAGCTGGTTGTACTCAGTCCGCAGTTCCGCGCGGCGGGCCGACCAGTCCACCCAGTCTTTCTCCCGGGTTTCCCCGGTAAATTGCTTTTTGGCGGCCGGCCAGAGCGAATCCAGTGCTTTCAGGGTCTTTTCCGCCTCTTCCCGCTGCCGCCATTTCAGGTGGGCCTCCAGCTGATTCAGCTGGTTTTCGGGATAGCCGGGAGCCACCGCCACCGCCCGGTCCAGCCATTCTTTCGCTTTGCGCTTGTTGCCGACACTTAACGGCCAGCCGGGAGCCTGAAAATAAAGCTCGCCCAGATTCCGGGCCGGACCGCCAAAATCAAAGGTCACATCCAGATCGGCCGCCGTCTTAAACTCACGTTCCACCTCGTGCACCAGCTTATAGGCGGCAATGGAGGGCGCTTCGGCCTGGGCCAATTCACCCAAGTTCATGGCCAAGTAATAATGGCCAGCGGCCGATTTGGGGTTCCGGGTGATCAAATGGCGGCTGGCATCCACCCCCAACTGAGCCATTATGGCACGCTGACTGTCGTTCGTGGCAAAAACAGCTTGGTCAAAACAGGCGCTCGCAAACGGGATGGCGTTGGTTGGGGCGTTAGGAGCGGCTTGATAACTGGCATGCGCCTCCTGAAAAGCCTTTTCCGCCCGGGCGATGAATACCGGGTTGGTTTCCGACTGGGCCCATGCAGGGATGGCACCCGCCAGAAAGCTGGCAAGCACCAAAATGAGGGGCAGGGAACGGGCTGTTTGCAACATGATACGGTCAATTAGCAGTTGCTATCGTGGCGAAGTCGCGTATAATCGGCAAGTGAGATTAATTTGGAATTTCCGATGGCTGGCATTGGTGGCGGCGTTGCCGCTGCTCGTGGCCGGCTGTGGAGGCATTAACGCCAGCCAAACGGTGTCTCCGGCAAGCTTCTTTCTGCCGGGCATCATGAAGGCCTCGCCTCCGCTGTCGGAATGTACAAATTTGTTTGCGATTTCCCGTTAATCTCTTCCGTTAATTTACTATGCGATTCCCCTTCGCCCTGACGGCTAAGATAGCCGGTCATATTATTAAGCATAAACTGAAGCGTACGCCGAAGTTTGCGATGGTGTTGCAGCTTGAACCGCTGCACACCTGCAATCTCACGTGTACCGGCTGCGGCCGCATCCGCGAATATTCCACGTCCCTCAAGGACATGGTGCCGCTGGAGCAATGCCTGGCCGCCGCCGTGGAATGCGAGGCGCCCATGGTCTCCATTTGCGGTGGCGAACCCCTGATCTATCCCAAGATTGAGGAACTCGTCGCCGGTCTGCGCGAACAGGGCCGCGTGATTTATATCTGCACGAACGGCGTGTTCATGCGCAAAAAAATGCGCGATTACCTCGCCGCCATCTACACCCCCGAAGTCGAGCCCAAGCTGAAGCAGTTGCTGTCGCTCAACCTGATCACGGAGAAGGAAGCCGAGGCCATCCGCACCGCGGACGCCGCCGCCAAAAAGAAAATCGTCATCCGCCCCTCCGAATGGATGTACTGGAACGTCCACGTGGACGGTCTGGAATTCACCCACGATCTCATTGTGGAACGCGAAGGCGTTTTCAAGGAATGCGTCGAAGCCATCAAGATGGCCAAGATTGTCGGCTATCAGGTGGCCACCAACACCACCGTTTACCGCGAAACCGACGTGGCGGAACTGGACGACATGTTCAAGTTCCTCTCCTCGCTCGAAGTGGATGGCCATACGATTTCCCCCGGCTACGATTATGACGCCGCCAAGAAAGACATGGCCAAGCGCCTCGGCCGCGATCCCAAGGAATTCTTCCTCACCCGCGAAATGACCCGCGAGAAATTCGCCAAAATCGAGGAATGGGGCAAGCTGTTCACCATTTTCGGCACGCCCGTTTATCAGGAATTCCTGTCCGGCAAACGCGAACTCACCTGCACCGCCTGGGCCATTCCCACCTACAACGTCAAGGGCTGGAAAGCTCCCTGTTACCTCATGACCGACGGCCATTATAATGGCTATAAGGAAATGCTCTCGAAGGTGAAGTGGGAAAATTACGGCGTCGTCGACGGCAAGGCCCGCGACCCCCGCTGCGAAAACTGCATGGTCCATTGCGGCTACGATCCGAGCGGCGCACTGGGCACCAATTATCAGCGCGGCGACAACTGGAAGAATTTCCGCTACAACTTCGGCACCAAGCCGAAACCGTTCCCGGCCTCGACCGACCTGACCAAGCGCGCCTACAACGGCGTGACCATCGGCAAGGGCCATCTGGCCGAAGCCAAGGCCGCCCTGAAATCCCCGGCCGCCGGTGCTCGTGGCGCCTTCTCCCACAAGGAAGAGGAACATGCCGGAGCCGGCTCCTGCAGCACTGAGGAGTCCACCACCGCCAAGACCAAGTAAGCAATTAAGGTTCAAGTAAGATTTTAAGCCAAGCACATGAGTAAAACACTGTATCTTTCACCCCCGAGCTTTGACGGTTTCGATGGCGGCGCCGGTGCGCGTTATCAGACGGTCCGTGAAGTGACCAGCTATTGGTATCCCACCTGGCTGGCGCAACCCGCCGCGCTGACCCCCAATGCCAAGCTCCTCGACTGCCCGCCGCATAACATCGGCAAGGACGAATGCCTGCGCATCGCCAAGGACTTTGATCACGTCATCATCCACACCAGCACGCCGTCGTTGAAGAACGATTGCAAGGTGGCCGAAGCCATCAAGCAGCAGAAGCCCGGCACCGTCATCGGTTTCGTCGGCGCCCATGCCGCCGTGCTCCCCACCGAAACGCTCAAGGCCTCTTGGGCCATTGACTGGGTCGGCCGCAAGGAATTTGACTATACCTGCAAAGAAGTCGCCGAAGGTCGCGAATTTGCCACCGTGCTCGGCCTGTCCTACAAGGACAAGGAAGGCAAGATCAAGCACAACGCCGAACGCCCGCTGATCGAGAATCTCGATACCCTGCCGTGGGTGGGCGACATCTATCGCCGGGATGTAGATGTCCAGAAGTACTTCAACGGTTATCTGAACCATCCGTACATGAGCATGTACACCGGCCGCGGCTGTCCCGCCCAGTGTACGTTCTGTCTCTGGCCCCAGACCATCGGCGGCCACAAGTACCGCGTCCGCTCCGCCCAGAACGTCGCCGACGAAATGGCTTACCTCAAGAAGATCTTCCCCGAAGTCGTGGAATATTTCTTTGATGACGACACCTTTACCGCGAACCTCCCGCGCGCCCGCGAAATCGCCAAGAAGATCTCGCCCCTGGGCCTCACCTGGTCCTGTAACAGCCGCGCGAACCTGGATTACGACAACATCAAGCTGCTCAAGGATAACGGCCTCCGCCTGTTCCTCGTCGGCTATGAAAGCGGCAACGACGACACGCTCACCCGCATCAAGAAGGGTGTCACTACCACCGAAATGCGCCGGTTCACTAAGGACTGCCATAAGGCCGGCGTGCTCATTCACGGCACCTTTATCCTGGGTCTGCCCGTGGAAACCCGCGAGACCATCCAGCAAACCATTGATTTTGCGAAAGAACTGGACGTGTTCAGCATCCAGGTCAGTCTCGCCGCGCCCTATCCCGGCACCGAACTCTACGAACAGGCCCGCCTCAACGGCTGGTTTGCCAAGAAGGAAAAGACCGACCTCCTCGGCGGCGAAGGCTACCAGGACAGCACCATCGAATATCCCGGCCTGAACAAGGACGCCATCTTCGAAGAAGTGGACCGTTTCTACCGCACCTATTATTTCCGGCCGAAACCCATCCTGCGCATCGTCAAAACCATGCTGGAAGACAAGCGCGTCATGGTCCGCCGCCTGCGCGAAGGCTACGAGTTTTTCACCACCCTGAAAAACCGCAAGCAAGACATGGCCACCGCCAAAGCCGCCGCCGCTTCGCTGTAAGCCCGGCTAAAACCAGACGTTTCAACGCGCCGCCCACGAAAATGTGGGCGGCGTTTTTTGTGGCAGAATCTCGACGGGCAATCCACTTCGTAGGAGAAACCCAATGGTTTTTCTGAGGTTTAAGTCTGATTTGCCCAGCGAGAGACAGATTTAAGCAATGCAAACCCAAACGCTGGAGGAACCGCATTCCCTACGACCCGGTATTTGGCAAAAAGCCCACCTTCTACTTTAATATGCGATGGCAGTCCTTGGATTGCCGCACACTCACGCCATGAAAGATGGCGATTGATATTGCCTTGCAACATGTACTTATCTTTCCCAACCCATTTCATTGGCTTTCCATCTGGATGGAGTGGCACATGGCTAGCGTGTGCAACGATGGTGTAGCTTGGTTCGTCCCATGACCGCTTTCGGTTGCGTGTAAGAAAATGTCCGTGGAATTCTTTTTTGCAATACGCATCATCATCAGTTGCGGACATATTGCCTATAACATCACGCAAAACCGCAAATGGCGTACCAGTGTCAGTACCGTGTGTAGGTGCCGGAAACTCATACACAAAATCCTTTACGTCTTTTCGGACTCCCACGATGAAGACACGCTTGCGTTCTTGAGCCACCCCATAATTTGTTGCCAAGAGCAACTTGGACTGAATTTTATAACCATGCCGACGAAAGCCCTGTTTTTGTTTTTCAAAAAACCAACCTTGTTCCGCCGTAAGCATCCCCTTGACGTTTTCAACAAAAAGAAATTTTGGACGCACTTGACGCAAGGCACGAAGAAATTCTCGGTAAAGAAAATTTCCGGGATTCGCCCGCAAATCGCGTTCAGTCAAATCGCATGGTCTCCTCCGTGCCGCTTCGCTGAAGCCGGTGCAGGGATAGCAGCCAATTAAAATGTCTGCTTCGGGAAACTCCTTGATCTTCCGAATGTCGCCAAGCGTGAACGGGACTTTGGGAAGCAGGGTTTGGTAGGCTGAGGCGGCGTAAGGATCAATGTCATTGGCCCAAATAATATCAACGCCAGCATTTTGCGCGCCAAGGTCAAATCCTCCGCATCCAGAAAAAAGTGAAACAGCTTTGAGCTTGCGTAGCATATCAATTGAAGGCGATTTTAGTTTTCAACAATTCACCGACGGCTGCGAAAGCAGGAAGTGTTTTTAATTCATCTTCATTTCCACGTAATAAGAATAGCAATCGGAGGCGATCCATCAAAACATGACCGCGCTGGTCTTGAGGTCTATGCCATTCGCCGTCGGTGTCACGTAGGCAAAACGGAATAAAGATGACATTGAGGGGACGTGACATTAGCGTCATAACGTTTTGCCAAGCTCCCTCAGCGGAATCATCCTGCTTGTGAGTCCATTCGTTTGTACAAGCACATTGACCGAACATTAGAACAGTCCCTGGATTTGAGTCACCACAGGGAACGTAGGAAAGCAAATCTAGGCCGTGGTCTCCGGAGTCCTTCTTCGCTAAATCGTCCTCGCTGATATGAACACGCTCACGTAACCGTGCGGCAAGCAATTGGATTTTGTCCCAAAGTTTTCCTGAGAACTCGCCTTTGTTCAGCTTATTAGCCCCAAACAAATGGACTTCAGCTGTGCGAGGTGAGATTGCTTTGAATAATTCGAGGCAGATAATTTCAAAGCTGGCAGTCAGATCCGATTGATGTTTTTCAAAGTACTTCAAATTTGACGACATCAAGAAAGCAAGATAAAGCTGCTGGGCGGTCGTAAGTTCAGACTTCAGCATAATGATGTCCTCGCCATTTTTAATGATAAATGGATAGGCATCACCAAACTGACGTGCACGGAAACGCAAGTGTTCAAACCAGTTTGCAACAGTAGAATTCCAGCGGTCGTTTTTTTCGGACTTATCCAACGACTCATCGGCAAGTTCTTCGGCAATATCTTCATCGTTTCCTTCGCCTAAATCTTCTTTTTGTTTTCGCGCTTCCTGGCGTACACGGCTCTCATCCATCATACCGTCGGCATCAGCAACGCAAAGCAATTCTACCCAGTCAGCGAAATGGTGAACGCTCGACGATCGGTTTTTGGGAAGCGAATAAGCCATAACTAGAGCGCTCTATTCCTTTGGCTTGGGTGAATCCAACAAGCTTTCATCCACATGGCCTGAAATAAGGCGGGACAGTTTCTGAATCTCCTTTAACAGGTCGCTATCCTCGTTAGAAAATTCGTCTACGAGGTGGACGCAATCACGCGCCGTTTCCATTCGGGACTTTGCTTCAGCAAGAGAATTGCGAAATGCCTCTACCGGTCCGCTCGTAAGCAAATCAGCCTCTGCAAGCGGGCGCCCTGCGCGGAATTTTTCCAGTGCCTTGCTTTCAGTGACAACACGCGCCAGCTTTTGGAGATTACGGGACTCGCCGATGCGTGTTTGACCTTCTGAATTCTTTTCAAAAATCCAACGGGTCAATTCTTTCAGTTCTTTAGTGCCGAGATGACTTGCATCGTCGTCGGTTGGACCTTCCAAACCGATAAACTTCGACAACGAAGCGTAGGTTAAAGCCGTTGTTAGTACGCTGTGGGAAAGAGTCTTCTCATCCAAACCGGGAATATCAAAGTAATGTGCTTCTTCGATCGCCTCATACACTGCGAGACCAGCGAGTGACCGTGCAACGTAGTTCGAGTTGCTGCCAATTTCTTTAGCCAGACGTCGACGCAATTCGTCTTTACCTAGTTTTTTAAAGTCCTTAGAAGAAGCGAGTTGCTTAAGATAGCGCGCCTTCTGGAGGGGGTTCCAAGGTTCAATTCCCGTGATATGCCGATAAGCGAGATAACGAAGCACCTCATCCCGGGTTTCGAATTTCAAAACTGGCAATACCGTTGGTTTATGGCGCGCGGTGTTTGCCGCATCCAAAACGGCTGACTTGCGTGTCAAGGCCAAGTCAGGCTTCAGGAGAAGTTTTACTGCTGTTAACCGACGATTACCTTCAACAACTTCAAAATGTTTTGGTGGATGCTTGGAGGGAACGACGATCAGCGGCTCACCGTCAAAGTAGCCCTGCTCGCCGATCGATCCCATTAATTCAACAATGTTGGCTTCCTTCAGCATCCACTCGATTACTTCAACATCATTGCTCTTATCAATGTAATTTGGCAGCCGTGGATTCTGCGAATCAAAATCCAGAAGCGTAACCGCTGTGTGCGTCACACTCTTGGCGATGCTGGCTGGTTTTGTTTTTCGCGCGCTCATGGCCAGATTATTAACAGAACATGCCGATCTGCTCAATCGGTTAATTTGAGCCTTGCCGCACTCCGGCGGTGCATACCAGTTCACCGTGCTTGCGCGAAAGGGTCGGGTACGTCTTGACCGTGATGAGCACCTTTTTGCGTATCATAACCCCGGCTCAAATATGCTGGGCCGCCAGTTTCGGCCCGAAGGTTTTTTGCAGCGCGTCGGAAACGCAGTGTCGGTGGCATTGGTGCGGCAGCAGTTCGAAACAGGTCAAGGCCACCCGGTGCCCCTCCACCTGAATCCAACCCGCGATTTTGGCCAGCGTTTGGGTTTCCTTCGGCAACGTCGTGCATTCGTAGGTGGCGAACAGCTTGTCGTAATCGGTCTGCGTCTCCAAGTCCTGCCGTTTCTCCGACGGTATGCCCAGCTCCGGCAGATGCTCGTAGCGGATGCCAACACCTTCGCAGGCATGGCTTAACGTGCTCTTGGAAAAACCGTATTTCCGGCTCAACGGGTTGCGCCGGACATCGCACAGCAGGGTCACACCAGCTTGCAGCAGTTGGTTCAGGTAAGCCTCCAAGGTTTTGCTTTCGTAACCCAGCGTGACCAGGCCCGGCATCTGCCGGGCCGGACGGGCGGCCTCCACGCGGGCACGATCCTCTGGTTTGGGCAGAACTTTTTCCACTATTTCGCTGCGCGTCGCGAAATACGGGTAACGCTGGTAAACATCGGTAACCAGGTCATTGCCGCGCAGTGCCTTATATTGTTTGGCAAACCGCGCCATCGGCAGCGGCGACCGTACACTGCCGCGCGCGGTGCGACGGCATTTGTCCGTCAGCTTCCACATTTCGCCCTCCTCGATCAGTTCCTGTTCCACCAGCCGGCGCTTGTCGGCATAGGACGTGAACGAAAAACAGCCGAACCGGTATGGCACAAAATCGTAGCTGGGAGTGGGTTCACCTTCACGGGTATAAAGGAAAAGCAGCTTCTGAAAGTCCGTCGAACCAAGCGGCTCGTTCAAAGCGTCCAGAAGCTCAAGCACCACCCGCTGACGGTCGAAAAGCATGCCCCAACCTATTGCATCCCGACCCAAACGGCAACACCCAAGGTACCTTAAAACCCAACCCAACCCCGAGCCTGCTATGGATCATGGCTGTGCCCCTGTACAACTTCGGCATTCACCTCCCCAATCTGTCATTCTGTAAAAAACCACCCCCCATTTGACATCTCCGAACCTGTGCTATATTATCACGTTGGAAGTTTACATGGTAAACTCACCGTCACGGCCAAGCTCGCGCCCGGTTGTCTCGCCAGCCCTTGGCGGGTTCGTCCGGGCCCTGCAGCTATTGCACCGCCCCGGCCCCCAGACCCTGGCCGCCACCCCTCAGCCAGACGATCAGGGTAAATCAAACCAATTCAAACCTTATCAAGGCAGCCAGCCACCGGCACCCCGCCCCGGAAACTCCCCATCTGTGTTCATCCGCGTTGATCTGCGGTCAAAGTCCCCTTTCCCGTCTTTCGCGGTCACCCGCCTCGCGCTTTTGCTTCAAAACCCCTTTAAAACCGCAAAAATCAAGATAAATCCAGAATCAACGCCCCCTTGCTATCAAGCACCGGCATACAGCAACCGACATTCCAGCACACTCACCCTTTGCGCCTTGGCGTCTCTGCGCCTTTGCGTTAAAACCCCGGCAATCAAGCCTCATCAAGGCATATCAAGCCAACCACCCAATTTCCGAAGCGCACCTGTCCCCGGGGCGGTAATCACTGAACCGTCCATCCGCCCCGCCTTGCCCATACCCATCATGAACCCACGCCCCCAAAACTTGATTCCCGCTCCAAAAATCATGCTAAATCCAGCCAAATAAAGGTAAATCAAGGTAGTTTAAGAAACGTGCGCCGCACCTCCCGCCCGCCCATAAAGCGGTTACTCTGCCTCATCCTCCCCATGCCCGGCGCAGCCGCACCCGGCGAGGGCGACGCAATCGGGGCAAAGGGAACGGCCGGCGATTTCGAGGGTGCCGAACTGGCCGCATTCTTCGCAGGGTTGATCGGCGGCGGCGGTGAGGTCGTTGGACGATTTCATTTGCTGGCCTTGTTGTGTCTCAGGCGGGGGCGGGATTCAAGTTTTTTGTGGTGGAGCCGGGACTCGAATTTCACGAAGGGGCACAAATTGAGGAAAACTTGGCGATGCCACCATAAGGCTTGGGCGGGTGCCTGCTCAGCGGAGCGCGGTTTGTCTCAAACCGCGTTCCGGGAAAGTGCACCACATAGTGCGAAAGCTTATCTGCGTCCGTCAGCGTTGATCTGCGGTTAAATTCCCTTATTCGCACCTAAAAATGTATTTTTTGCCGGGGCAGGAAATTCTGTCGCTGCCGGGCGGGCGGGTCGTTATACTCACAGGCATGATTCTGACGCCGGACGAACTTCACAGTTTGGTGCAACTGACCCATCAGTCACCTCACACCCTGCTCGGCATGCATCCGTTGGGGGATCAATCCGGCCTCGTCGTTCGCGCGCTGTTGCCTGATGCCAAGAAGGTGGTGGTGGAACCGGTGCATGAAAAGGATCAGCCGGCGTTTGAATTGAAACGCATTCCCAAGACGGATGTTTTTGAGGGGCTCACCAAGCTGGCGCACCGGGTTTATGCGTATGACCTCGTCATCACCGACAAAAAAGGCCAGGTGCGGCGCACGCGGGATGCGTATTCTTTTCTGCCCACGCTGGGCGAGGCGGATCTTTATCTGTTCGGCAAGGGCGATGAACGCAAGATTTACACCAAGCTCGGCGCGCAGTTGCGCACGATTGATGGCGTGCCCGGCACCAGTTTTGCGGTGTGGGCGCCGAATGCCCAGCGCGTGAGCGTGGTGGGCGATTTCAATCATTGGGATGGTCGCACGCATTCGATGCGGCTGCTCGGTGTCTCCGGGGTCTGGGAAATTTTCATTCCCGGCGTAGGTCAGGGCACCCATTACAAGTTCGAGATTCGCGATGTGCACGGCAACATCAAGCTGAACACGGATCCGTTTGGGTTCTATTTTGAAATCGCCCCGAGCAACGCCGCCATCGTGTGGCCGGCCACGGGCATTCAATGGACCGATGCGGCGTGGCTGCAGCAGCGCCGGGAACGGGATGCGATGCGGTTGCCGATGAGCATCTACGAGGTGCACATCGGGTCGTGGCAGAAAAAGACGGCGACGGAATCGTGGAGTTACCGCGAGTTGGCGAAGCCGCTGGTGGAGTACGTGAAGCGGCTTGGTTTTACGCACGTGGAATTTTTGCCGGTGGCGGAGCACGCGTATTATCCGTCCTGGGGTTATCAGGTGACGGGCTTTTACGCGCCGACGAGCCGGTTCGGCAATCCGGATGATTTTCAATTTCTCGTGAATGCGCTGCACGAAGCGGGCATTGGCGTGATTGTGGACTGGGTGCCCGCGCATTTCCCGCGCGATACCTGGGCGCTCGCGAAGTTCGACGGCACGGCGCTCTTTGAGCATGAGGATCCGCGGAAGGGCGCGCATCAGGACTGGGGCACGCTCATCTTTAATTTCGGCCGGCATGAGGTGGTGAATTTCCTCATTGCCAACGCGCTGTTCTGGTGCGACCGCTTTCACATTGACGGTTTGCGCGTGGATGCCGTGGCTTCGATGCTGTACCTGGATTATTCCCGCAAGGCGGGCGAATGGATTCCCAACGAGCATGGCGGCCGCGAAAATCTGGAGGCCATTGATTTCCTCCGCAAATTCAATCACATCACGCACGTGGAATTCCCCGGCGTGATGACGATTGCCGAGGAATCCACCGCGTGGCCGCTGGTGACGCGGCCGCCGTATCTGGGCGGTCTGGGTTTCAATTTCAAGTGGAACATGGGCTGGATGCACGACACGCTGGGCTATTTCAAGCACGAGCCGATCCACCGCAAATATCATCAGAACGAACTGACGTTTGCGATGCTCTATCATTTTCACGAAAACTTTGTGCTGCCGCTCTCACATGACGAAGTGGTCCATGGCAAAGGTTCGCTGATCGGCCGCATGGCGGGCGACGAATGGCAGAAGTTTGCGAATCTGCGGACGCTGCTGGCGTATCAGTGGCTGTTCCCCGGTCGCAAGCTGCTGTTCATGGGTGGCGAAATCGGCCAGCCGGCGGAGTGGAATGAAAATGCGCAGCTCGACTGGTGGCTGCTGGAGGCCGGGCCTTTCCATCGCGGTCTGCAACAGTTCGTGGCAGACATCAACCACCTGTACGTGCAATCCCCGCAGCTTTGGCAGGCGGATTACGATCACGCCGGGTTCCAGTGGATTGATTGCAACGACCGCGAAAACAGCGTGCTCTCGTTCCTGCGCCAGACAGCGGACGGGTCGAAACAGTTTGTGGTGATTCTGAACCTCACGCCGGTGCCGCGCGCGGGCTATCGGGTGGGGTTGCCGCGAGGCGGTCGCTGGCGCGAAGTTTTGAACAGCGATTCGACCTTGTATGCCGGCAGCAATCAGGGCAACGCTGGCGGTGTTTTAGCTCAGGATGTGCCGACGCACGGCATGCCGCATTCGGCGGAATTTTTGCTGCCGCCGCTGGGCGTGGTGGTGTTTGCACCGGAGTGAGGTTGTTATGCCTGTCGCACCATGACGCTCAGTGACATTGTTCTACAAACAATTGAAACGTATTTGCGGCAGGCAGATGTGGATGCGTTTTGTGAGCAGGAAAAGATGACGGAAGAAACGTTTTGCGATGCTTTTGCCCAGCATGTTGCCACCCAGTATTTAGCAGGCCAATTAAACTATCAATCTGCTGACATTGCCATGGCAGATCTGTTTGGTCACTTTCCAGCGACCATTCCTGAGTTCGCATTTGCCGTCTTTGAGTGTTTCGATGTGGGCGAGTGGCATGCCACAAAAGGTGCAGACCCGGACAAAATTACCCGTCCATTGGTCCAAAAACTATTGGCTGCCAAATGAGCGAACCCGCTTTGTGATCATAGTTTGTGATTACCCACAACTTATTTGGGTTTGCTGAGCGAATTGTTGGAATATTATAAGAACCCCATAGATTTCAATGTCCCGGCAACTTTGGGAATCGACGAGGCAAGCGGTGACGCAGAACCCTCATCCGGCCTCCGGCCACCTTCTCCCATCCAATGGGAGAAGGAAAAATATTACGTTGCGATACCAGGGGTGGCGGCCCATCGGATGGGCCTTACCCCTGGCTACAAGCCTGCATCCCTTCAGGATGCCCAGAGGCGTCAGTCGATATTCCCGTCAGATGGCTTTTGCTGATTGCAAAACCTTACTCGTGCATTATGCAAATGACACTGGACAAGCCAGGTAATTAAGTTTAATACCCACTTAAGAAACGGGATAAGCCACCGTTCGCAGGTCGCGTAAATTTGACTATACCGCATTGAGTTCCATGAAAGCATTCCTCGCATCTGGCTTTTGTTTGCTGATTGGTTTGGCGGGCGGATTTTTTATTGGGTATCACTATTATGAGGGGCACATCACAAACGAGGCTGTGCAGGAGATGGAGTTAAGCATGGAGAGCTCTGACCGTTTGGCAGCAGCCAGAGGTGTGCGAGCTATTGAGGCAATTCAGTCCGGCGACACGCAGCGGGCTATCCAGATGTTTTCCGTCCCGGTGGCTGATTTTTATTCTGGTTATACGGGACTGACGCATAACGACGAGAAAACGAAAAATTTACTTTTATGGATTGAGCAAGCCGCGAGCACAAACGCAGCGGTAGCCAAGGCGATTCACGATACGAATTAGTGAGCAGGATATGGGGACTCAATTGAATTGTGCGAATTAACCGTTTATAAATTCCGAAGACAAATCCCCTATGAGCGCCTGGAGACGACAAGCCTTGGCACAGTTGCCGGATTGCCGGCAGATCATTGAGTCGGCCCGCAATCCCATGGCCTTGTGGATTGAGTTGCAGTACGCGTGTGAGGAAGCCTGCCGTCAGGAGTCCGGGGATCTCGTCCGCCGGTTTTATGAATTTGCCCGGTGGTGCCGGCTCTCGCCCTCGGATGAGGCGGTCACTGCGGTGGCCTGCGCCTTTTATGAACACATCCCCATCAGCCCGGTATTGCGTCGCGATTTGCCCCGGCGGATGGGCCGTGCCGAGTTCCGACAATTGCGGGAGATTTTTGGCTATCATTTGAGCCCTGAGGAACTGACCGCCTTCGAGGAGGAATTTCTGGCAGCCGAGGCGAAACCCAAACCCTAAAAGACCACTTCCCGGCTCGTCTCCAACCGAATGGCTACAGTATTGTTTAATACTCTCCAGGTCGGGCATACTGGCCGCCTTGGCCTTGTGAAGGGAAATGAGCAAGGAAATGCGGGCTTTTCATCGGGAATGAAACCGGCATCAAAAACCCGGGGTGGTGGTATTTGCGCCGGAGTAAAATGCTTTAATACTGCATCCAGAGCCGGAGCAGGACATAGCCGAACATGCAGGAAATAATGACGCTATTGCGCAGCAGCCGCTTCCGGATGCGCAAATAATCTGCGGTGGAAACCTCGGGCTTCAACGCCCCGCAGCGTTTGGCGGTGAGCCAGTTGCCCAGCATCGCGCCAAAATAAATGAACACGCAGCCAATGTAGAGTACGTTGGCCATGGGATTGCCGGGATACCGGCCCAGCAGCGAGGCGCAATAGGGAAAAGAGGCCGCTTGGGCGAGTTGGATCATTTGGAAAAACAGCATTTGCCCGGTGATTACTTGGAAGTGATGGTATTGCTGGTTATGCCGGTACCAGAACATCCCCAGAATCACAAAGCTGAGGATATAGCTGCCATACACCGGGGCAAAATGTAACAGGGCTTGGCCAAGTTCCGCCCCCGATTTCGGATGGTTCAATTCGGGCACTTTGAGGTCCAGCACCAGAATGGTCATGGCGATCGCGAAGATACCGTCGAACAGGCATTCGAGCCGGGAGCGGCTGATGCTGGGTAAGGCTGCGTTTTTTCCCGTTTCAGTAGACATAGGGCAGCATGCGCCAGGTTTTTTTGGCATAATCCGCGTACTCGGGATACTCGGCCACGAGGAGTGCCTCTTCAAAGCGCATCCGCAGGGCTGCCCCAATCAGGATCAGCCCCAAAAACATTCCGCTGGCCAACGACAGATGGGCGACCACACCCGGCACCATAAACAGGCACACGGAGGTGTAAATGGGGTGCCGGATGAAACGGTAGGGGCCCCAAGTGACGAGGCCGCCTTTGGTAGGATTGGCGGCGAAATGAAAACTGCGCAGCCCAAACGCAATTCGGGCCGCCACCATGAGTACCACGGCACCGGCCTGTGGCACGAGGACGAAGGGTGACGGCGAAAGCAGGCTGCGTGTTGCGATCAGGCCCCACAGGCCCAATACCATCAGCCCATAGGCAAGGACGGAAAGATTTTTTTTCATGGGTTATCCTTGTACGCCAAATATCATGCCAAAAAGCCAGACCAGAGCGGCGAAGTCAAGCGGCAACGGACAAAGTGTCGTGTAGTTTTCAAAAGCGGAAAAGTGTGTGCGATCAAAAGCGGAAAAATCAAAAGACCGGACAATGGAGTAAAACGACGGGTTTGGTCTTTGGATCTGGTGCATGACGCAGGTAATAGATGTCGCCGTCTGGACGCA
>CAIJGS010000015.1 GCA_903820285.1 uncultured Verrucomicrobia subdivision 3 bacterium
ATCGTACCCATACTTGCGAAAATCACCTTTGATCGTGACATCTTCATCATTGGCAATCTTAAAACTACAAACTGAATGCCCCCTGATCCCATAGCGGTTTGGTGCGTAATCAAAATAATAATAAGACGGGGCCGTTTGAATTGATTCAATAACATTGCTTGGCCCCGATACGGTAACATCAACCGGTCCGACATCAGCCCGGGAAATCGGCAAATCGCGATTACTCTCTATATAATATAAAACATAATAGCCTCCTTTTTCCAAATGCACCGTACAAGGCTGATTGCTGGTTTTATATTTTACAGTCGGAAAAAATGGGAACCCAGGCACTCCTATAACTAGCGCCCAAAACACGCTGACATTTACAACAGCAAATACAATTGGGAACAGCAAAAGTATTTTCAATTTAAACATAAATATTAGTGTTTAATGATTACACGCCATTAGCGTGCCAATACCGCCATTTACCAGCCCGTCCCATTTTACTGCTTATCCTTGGTAAACGCCACCAGGGACTTGATGCCTGCCTCGCCGGCCACGTCTCGTAGCTTCACGATCCGGCCCCAGGGGGCGGCTTCATCGGCATTGATCGCGAGAATGAGCTGCGGATTTTGCCCTATGCGGGTGTGCAGTTCATCGCGAACCTGTTCCAGCGTGCGCGCAATTTTCTCGATGTAATAAATCCCCTTGGCATCCACGCTCACCACGAGCGGTGGATTCTCGTTTGCCCCGCTCTTCTTGGCTTGCGAGGAATCCGGCAACGCGAGCTTAAGCTGCGTCTGTTGCTTGAAGGTGGTGGTGACCAGCAGAAACACGACCAGCACGATCAGCACGTCAATCAGCGCGACGATGATGACGGCCGGGGCGGAACGGCGTTTGCGGACGTGAAAGCGCATGGCGTCAGGGCTTTTCGCTTTTTTCGCGATACTGGCGGCGGATGAACTCGGAGCACAGCGCTTCGAGTTCGGCGGCCAGCACCTCCACCTTTTTGCTAAAATAACTCCACGAAATCAGCGCGGGAATGGCGATCAGCAGGCCCGCCAGCGTGGCGTTCAGGATCAGCGCAATGCCGCTGGCCAGCCGCCCCGCATCGTTTAGGCCGGAAACCCCGACATTCGCGAAGAGCGTCATCATGCCGGCGATCGTTCCCACCAGCCCCAGCAGCGGCGCGATGCCAACGATGATTTCCAGCACCACCAGATTGCGTTCCAGCCGCACAATTTCGTGCCGGGCCGCCGTTTCCAGCGCTTCCACGCTGTCCACCTTTGGCCAGTCCAGATGGTCGGCGGCAATCAGGATCAGCCGGCCCAGGGGGGAGGGCCGCGCTTCGCAGGTGCCGCGCAGCTTGGCCACATCCGCCTTGGAACGGCATTCGCCGAGGGCGGTGACGATTTCCGAGGGCACCACTTGCGTCCAGCGCAGGACCCAGGCCCGTTCGATGATGAAAGCCAGTCCGACCAGCGAGGTCAGACCCAGCAAAATTTTAACGACGATTTCCATAAACAGCGTTCAATAATAGTAAAAAGTGAAGGTGATATCCCGAAAATTCTGGTCCACGAGCTTGCGCAAATCCGACGGCCACGGCCCAAACGGAGCCGCCTTTTCGATGGCATTGGCGCAGACATAGCCCAGCAATTCGCCCACGTTGTTGTCCTTGATGCCCACTTCGCTCACGGTGCCATCTTCGTTGAGCCGGAAATGCACGGTCACGCGGCCGGTGCGGTCCAGTGCAAACTGGCGGCTCTCGAGCAAATCCCACCAGCAGGAAGTCACCGCATCCACCAGCGCGGCATCATAAGCGCCAAACGGCGTCGCCTTGGCATCCAACGAGGACGACAGCGCAATGCGATGGACGCCGCCGGGCAATGCCATCGCCTGGCCGGGTGTCTGCTTGGCCTGCTGCGCCCTGGCCTGTTTCAAGGTGCGCGGACGCGGCTTGGTGGCCGGCGTGGTTTCCGGCTGGGGCTCCTGATTCGGGGTGGGTTTGCCCATGGTCAGGTCGCCGGCCTGTTTGCTGGCGGTGGTGGCCTTTTTGGCCTCCGCTGCTTCCTTGGCCGCCTCCTGTGGGGTCGGCTCGGCGGGTGAAGGAGTCGCGGGTGCGGGTGGATTCTTGCTGAATACCGGCCGCAGCACATCCTCCGTCTTGGGCATATCTTTTTGCTTACCCTGAATGTCCG
>CAIJGS010000016.1 GCA_903820285.1 uncultured Verrucomicrobia subdivision 3 bacterium
CCGGCACGGGGGGGGGTTGACATCCTGCTGAATATGTGAAGTCAGCAATCCTCAACCGCTTGATGCAATGCGTTCAACCGCGCCAGAAACAATTGGCGCATTTTTTCTGTTTTCTCGCCGCTTTCGTTATATTGGGGGAAGTGAAAGTCTTCAGTCGTGATGCTAAAGAAACTTTCCCACGCTTCAATGAACCGCTTTCGCTTTCGGCCGGACAGCAAGATTTTCATTTTAACAGCCGGATCGTGAAGCAAGCTCATGCAGTCATGGCGCAATTCAAGCCAGCCATGGATATCCCCCTTGCCGCGAGCGATGAAAGTTTCAATCAGGGGAAGCATGGCCGCTTTGACATCAAGCCTTTTTGCCGCGATTTGCGAGCGCAGGCCAAGCCGATAGCCGAGGATGGCGGAAACTCCGGTGGTCAAAATCCAAGTCGCCACCATCAAAGCATAATGCGAAAAGCCGTTATCTGGGCCGGGCGTGGGTTGGACAATCATATTTGGCCTTGGGTGGCTGGCCCTTTTTTCGGGCTGGGTATTGGTTATTTGGTTGGCAGGTTCTTCCCGCGCATCTTGCGCTAATCAGCTTCAGCCATAGTCATTCGCGGCAGACACCCGGTCAATTCAATTTGCATCTGGGAAGTACACAATCCCGCGGAGTAAAAAATGTCCCCAGCCCTCACACACCTTGATAGCTCGTGATAAACAGGCAAAAATTATTTACATCACGCCCGGAGAAATTTACCGTACGGCATGTTCAAACGTTTTCAACTCGCTTTGGCCGCCGCGTTGACGCTGTTGCTGCCCGTTTCCCGGACCCAGGCACAAACCAACGCCGCGCCCGAAGATCCCCGCGTGACCACCGCCCGGCAGATCCTCGCGGACTACCAGGCCGGCGCTCCCCGCAATCACCGAGTGCTGCACGTCGCCTACTTCTGCCCCGCCGACCGCACCCCCGCTCCCGATTACCAGGCCCGCCTTGGCCGCGTGCTCGGCGATATCTCGAAATTTTACGCCACCCAGCTTCAGTCCTACGGCCTCCCCTCCGACGGCATTCCCCTCGATTACGACGCCACCGGCAAGCTCGTGATCCACCTCGTCAAAGGCACCCATCCTGCCGCCGATTATTCCGAGGCCAAGTCCGCCGATGAAATTTATCAGGACGTCGAGAAAGTCATGACCGCCGATGGCGTCAATCTCAAAACCAATCACTGCGTCGTCTTCACCCGCCTCGGCAATTACGACGGCACCAATACCTCGCACAACAGCCCCTACTGCGGCACCGGCAACAGTCACAGCGGCTTCTGCTGGCAGTTCGATTCCGACCTCCTCGACACCCGCCAGTTGCTCAACACCAACGACTGGGTGACCGATCATCAATACGGCCACATCAGCGTCGGCCGCTACAACACCATCTTCATCGGCGGCACCGCCCACGAACTCGGCCATCTCTTTGGCCTGCCCCACAACGCCGGCACCGCCACCGATTACAAAACCCGCGGTCACGCCCTCATGGGCGAAGGCAACCGTCACTACGCCGAAGAACTGCGCGGCGAAGGCAAAGGCTCCTACCTCACCCTCCCCCACGCCCTGCGCATCGCCGCCAATCCCGTGTTCTCCCACGTGGACAAAGGGCTGGATGAACCCTGGCATACCCGCGTTCCCACCTGCCATTTTGAACCCGCCGGCCGCACCATGAAAGTCACCGGCAGCTTTGAATCCAGCCAGCCCATTTACGGCGTGGTGCTGTATGTGGACCCCGCCGGCGGCAGCGATTACGACGCCGTCAGCTACGCTGGCACCCTGGGCCCCGACCACACCTTTACCTTCGATCTCACCGACCTGCCCGCCCGCGTGAAGACCGGCGAAATCCGTCTGATTCTCCTCTGCGCCAGCGGCCAGCACCTGAATGTGGGTGGCCGCTGCCAGGCGCGTTTCAATTACACCCTCGGCACGGATGGCCTCTATCAGGTCGTCCCCGCCCCCAAACGGAAACCGGTCGGCGAATAAAAAACAACGGGTGAGGAATCCGGAAAATTGTTCGAACGAAGAGCCACAAAAAAAGAAAGAGGCCGGACACTACTCCGGCCTCTTTTTAACAAGCGCTTAAAATTTTTGTTGCGGGTTACTGCCGGCAACAAGATCAATATAGCCGACCCCAGGTTTTCCGCATGTCACCATAACTGGGTACACGAGGTGAAAAATTGTCCCCAATGAGAAAAACAAATAGGGAAGTCGACCGATGCAAATAAACTTCGATGAACCACGTCCGGATCGAGTGGTCACCTTCATTGGTTTAAGGCTCATTGGTCTATGCCCGCTGCCAACCCATTGAGAATTCCAACGGAATTCCGGAACCATGCCCAAGGTTGCGAGCTGGCGAGCTACGCTGGGTAAACAGCGCCAAAACCGCTTCAACCGCAGCCGACATTTCCGCCCGGGTGGTTTATTTCCGTTTCAGGAGGAACCGAGCGCACTATTTGCCGCGACGGAACCGCAACAGAGCGAGTCCCCCAATGGCTGCCAAAGCCATGGTTCCAGGCTCTGGAACGGGATTCAGGGTAAACAAGTCGCCCCCTGTATCACTGTCAAATGATCCGAAATTCTCATTAATGCTAAACGTAGATGGGGCCCCGCCATAATAAATGGTATATTCATTGCCACCGGCCAGAAATGTGAGATAAATGGCCATTGGCTGAGTCGCCGAGGCTAAAACCAGCGGGGAGTCGGGGAAATTAAATATTTGTGGTGCCGCCGTACCCGTAATCGTGTCTCCGCTTAAAGGGCCGGAAGTAAATGCGCCTTCCAAATCAGCACCGCTGGCAAGGAAAAAGTCGTATCCGGTATTGCTAAACTCCTCATAATCAGAATCCAGCACGGCTGTTGTATCCGGGATTGTCACTGTTCCGGAAGCGTCGCCAAATGAACTGCCGGTTTCGCTCCAAGGATAAGTGGTACTGGATCCATCAGCCCGGAAAACGGCGCCGGTCAGGAGCAGGCCGCCGACAACCGCACGGAAAGAAAAACCATTGAATTTATTCATAAGTTTTTAGTTTTCTATTGTTTATCTCCTATTGTGCAACTATGCGGCATTAAGCGATCCTAGTCAACCGATAATTGGTTGGCTTTCAGGTGAAACTTGGTATTGCGCAACGTTTAACGTCAGGCGGCCAAAACCTCAGGCAACCGGCGGTGGCTCTTCCGTTGGCGGAACTTCTCCCGCTGCTGGAGCCGCCTCAGTGGGCGCGACCGCTTCGGCCACCGGTTCAACACCTTCAGCCGCTGCCGGCGTTTCCACGGGGACGATTTCACCCGTCTCAGGGGTGACCAAGGCAAGCTGTTCCGGCACGGGCGTGGCCAGACCGGGCTCGGCCGTTACCGGCGCGGGCAGGCGTTCCACCGGGATGCGACGCAATTCATCCGCCGCCGGCAATTCATCCAGATCGCGCAGACCAAAATATTCCAGGAATAGCGGCGTGGTGCTATACAGCGCCGGACGTCCCACCACTTCCGCGCGACCGCTTTGCACCACGAGGGTGCGTTCGAGCAGCGTCTGCATAGTGCCATCCACATTCACCCCGCGCACCTGCTCCACTTCCGCGCGGGTCACCGGCTGACGGTAGGCAATGATCGCCAGCGTTTCCAGCGCCGCCTGCGAGAGACGCGGCGGACGCGCCTTCACGCCTAGCAACGCACGGAGCCACGGGAAATATTCCGGCTGTGTCACGAACTGCCACGAACCGGCCACACAGGCCAGGCGATAGCTGCGCCCGGCGGCGGCATGATCCGCCAGCAACAGTTCCAGCGCGGCCACGATGTCCTCTTCCTTCGTCTTCTTGAGCCCCTTGGTCAGCTCATCCGCCCCTTCCGCCGAAGCGGCCGTGGACAGCACATCGCGCAGTTCCTTCACGCTCATCGGCTTTTGCGCCGAGAACAGCAAGGACTCCAAAATCAGTTTCAGTTCCATTTTAATTCACGTTAAACACGTTAACCGTCAGGCCGGCTTCACGCCGGGATCGCCCGTCCCGGTGCCCGCATCTGCATCCGGCTTGTCAGCTTCATCTTCGTCGCTGTCTCCGTCCGCCTCATCGTCCTCATCGTCGTCATCGTCATCATCGTCGTCATCGTCATCATCGTCGTCATCGTCATCATCGTCGTCATCGTC
>CAIJGS010000017.1 GCA_903820285.1 uncultured Verrucomicrobia subdivision 3 bacterium
AAAACCACCCGCGCCGGTGATGACAATCAAGTCACTCTTCTGCAGCGGCGGGTCCTTTTCTACAACGCGTTTATGTTCCATGTTAGTTATTTAAATTGGGTGATGTTTTTTCCGGTTCTGCCGGCTTGTCTCCCGGCAAAAGTATAGGGTAAAGCTTTTTTAATATCAAAAGACAAAAAAGGTCAGGACTTTTCGGAACGGCACAGGGCCAGGGCTGCCCAGCCAAAGACAAAGCCCACGCCACCAATGGGAGTAATGGCGCCCAGCCGGCGTTCACCGGTCACCGCCAGCACATAAAGCGAGCCGGAGAAGATGATGATTCCTGCCAGAAAACCCCACCACGCCAGGGCGGGAAAGGGTTTGCGGCCGGCGAGAACAAACAGCATGACCGCATGGATAAAGTGGTAGAAGACGGCTTTTTCCCAGAGGGTGGCCGTGGCATTGCGCGCCAGCAGGTCTTTCAGTCCGTGCGCGCCAAAGGCGCCGAGCAGGACGGCCAGCAATCCGGCAATGGCCGCAATGCGTGTGGCGGTGGCAGGCTTTATCATTTTGGCAGCAATCGGTTGTGGGGTGTCAGCATATCAACTGACACAAGCCTAGGACAGTTGCCCCGGCCGGCCCAGAACATTTCTGAAACTTTTGCTTTGCGTTGGCGGTATTTATCACGCGAAATTGTGCGGGTGAAGATCATTACCGATGAACGCTGCACGGGCTACGGCCAGCGCGGCCATCCGGAACGGCCGGAACGCGTCGAGCGGACGCTCAAACTGCTCCGGGAGCAAACCGAGCTGCCCATCCTTTGGGCCACCCCATCTGGGCCGGCAGCCGAAGAAATCATTCTGCGAGCCCATACTCCCGGCGTACTGGCGCGGCTGGAAATTCAGGAGGATTTTGACGAGGACACGCCGTGGTACGAAAACATCGGCACCTATGCCCGCGCCTCGGTGGCGGCCTCGCTGGATGCCTTGCAGGCGGCCCGCCAGGGTGAAACCGTCTTCAGCCTGATGCGGCCGCCGGGACACCACGCCCTGCGCGAGCGATCCATGGGGTTTTGCTTCTTGAACAACGTGGCCATCGCCGCGCTGGAAGCCGCCGCCACGGGTTCCAAACGCATTGCCGTCTTTGACTTTGATGTGCACCACGGCAACGGCACGGAAAATATTCTGCTGAACCAGCGCGGCATTGAGTTTTTCTCCGTGCAACAATTTCCCGGCTACCCCTTTACCGGCGGGGAGAATGCCGGGCACAATTGCTTTAACTACCCCGTCCTGCCAGGCGCGCCACGCGAAACCTATCGCGCAACCCTGTCCCGCGCGCTGGATGACTTGCGCAGTTTCCGGCCCGATCTAGTGGCGGTGTCCGCCGGGTTCGACGCGTACGTGCGCGATCCGGTGGTTTCCGGGGTGTTGCAGGTGGAGGATTTTTACTGGCTGGGCCAGAACTTGCGGGCGCTGGGGGTGCCCATGTTCAGCCTGCTGGAGGGCGGTTACAGCCGGGATTTGCCCGAGTTGATTCTGGCATATTTGAAAGGGATTGCGGGGAAATAAATGGGTTCGCCTCCATTGATCAGGTAAGTTGCTGCCCGCCCGCCCGCAATGGTCCCTTGCACGAAGCCGGTTTCAGCCTAGATTGGGGCCATATGTTAAATCCGCCCGGCACCGCCCCGCACTTATTCGACCCGTGGACCGTTCGTTCCATTACCTTGCGCAATCGTATTGGGGTCTCGCCCATGTGCCAGTATTCGGCGGACGATGGCGTGGCCAATGACTGGCACCTGGTTCATCTGGGCTCGCGGGCGGTGGGCGGCGCGGGTTTGATCATTGTCGAGGCCACGGCGGTTTCGCCAGAGGGCCGTATTTCGCCTGGCTGCCTGGGATTGTGGGATGAAAAACACATTGCTCCACTAGCACGCATCACCTCCTTCCTGAAAGACCATGGCGCGGTGCCCGGCATCCAGATCGCCCATGCCGGCCGCAAAGCTTCCACTTCGGTTCCATGGGCAGGGGATGGCCGCCTGTCGGAAGATCAGGGCGGCTGGACGACGATTGCGCCCAGCGCCATCGCATTTGGCGGCCGGCTCACCCAGGTGCCGCAGGCGATGACCGCCGCCGACATTCTCACCGTGCAGAAACAATTCACGGCTACCGCCGGTCGGGCACTGGTCGCCGGTTTTCAGTGGCTCGAACTTCACGCCGCGCACGGTTATCTCTTTCACGAATTCCTATCGCCGCTGGCGAATCACCGGACGGATGAGTACGGCGGCAGTTTTGAAAACCGGGTCCGCCTGCTGGTGGAAACGACCCGCGCCGTCCGCGCCGTCTGGCCGGATCATCTGCCGCTGGCGGTGCGGATTTCGGCCACGGACTGGGTCCCCGGCGGCTGGGACATCGAACAGAGCGTGGCGCTGGCCAAGCTGCTCAAGGCGGAAGGCGTGGATCTGGTGGATTGCAGCTCTGGCGGTATGGTGCCGGATGCGGTTATTCCGGTGACCCCGGGTTATCAGGTGCCCTTTGCGGAACGCATCCGCCGCGAAGCCGGCATTTCCACCGCCGCTGTGGGGTTCATCAGCGAACCGCAACAGGCGGAAGACATCATTGCAAATAGCCAGGCCGATATCGTCCTGCTCGGCCGCCAGTTTTTGCGTGATCCGTACTGGCCGGCGCATGCCGCCAAGGCGCTCGGCCAAAAGGAACGGGTGGCCCCGCCGCTGCAATATACCCGCGCTTGGTGAGGGAACTCGGCGCCTTGCCTGAACCCGGGTTAACGCGGATTCGGATTGCGTTTTGCGCGCCATCCGGTCATCACTAGCGGCACGCATGAGCCAAGCCTCTCTTTTGGAAATCTCCGGTTATTGCGACCGGGTACTGCGGACGTCGGAAATCACGGACTGGGATGGTGCCGTGAACGGCCTGCAAGTGGCCAACAACGGCCGCGTCACCCGCATTGCCGCCATGGTGGATGCCAGTCTGGTCACCGTGAAAATGGCCATTGCCGCCAAGGCCGACCTGCTGGTGGTGCACCACGGATTATTCTGGTCCAAGCCGCAACCTTGGATCGGCAAAAAATATGAACTGCTCCGACTGCTCATTGAAAACAATCTGGCGGTGTACAGCTCCCACCTGCCGCTGGACTTGCATCCGAAGCTGGGAAACAACGCCCTACTGGCCAAGGAACTGGGACTCAAGAAATTGACTCCTTTCTTTTTCAGTCACGGCCAGAACATCGGGGTAAAGACCCGTCTGAAAATGGGGCGAGCCGATCTGGTTAAAAAACTGGCGCAGGCCACCAGCACAACGCCGCTGCTCGTTCCCGGCGGCGGAGAAATGTGCCAGAACATTGGCATTGTCACCGGCGGGGCAGGCGCGGAAGTGAAACAGGCGGTCGCCGAAGGAGTGGATACGTTTATTACCGGCGAAGGACCCCACTGGTCCTACGCATTGGCGGAAGAACTCGGGGTGAACCTAATTTACGGCGGCCATTACGCGACGGAAACGTTCGGCGTGAAGGCACTGGCAGCGGAGCTTTCCCGAAAATTCAAAGTGCCGTGGGAGTTTTTGGATCATCCCACCGGTTTGTAAAAATGTGCCGCGTAAAATTTTTGGCTGCGGCGACCTGTCCGCCGTAGCCATGGCTTGTGCGCGTCTCGATTAAGCTACTCCCCAGGTAAACCGATTCCGATTATATTTTGCCCCCCCTCAGCCAGGCGAATGGAGTATCCGTTCGCCTTTGTCATCACCAATAAGCCCGCCTCAATTCATGGAGTCTATAACGCTATCTATTAGTTACTTGGAATGCCATTGACAACCCGTGAAAGCTGATCTATAAAAGTATCACTATACATTATAGGGCAGCCGTAACGATATTTCCGGACACATTTACCAAGGGATCTTTCCATGAAAACCATCACTCAAGCAATTTGCCTTACTCTCTTTGCCCTGTTCGCCATGACGGCGAAGGTGGCCGCCGTCGTTCCCCTTATCGTGACCCAGCCGGTCAATCAGACCAACTCTGAGGGTGGCACGGTCAGCTTTAGCGTTACCGCCACCAGCGCTTCGCCGTTAACCTATCAATGGAGTTTCAACAGCACCAACCTTCCGGATGCCACCAACGCCCTGCTCACGCTGACCAATGTTCAGCCTGCCCAGGTTGGCAGTTATGCCGTGGCCGTGGGTAATGACGATGGCACCACCAATAGCGCCGCCGCCACACTGACGGTGTATCTGACCCCCAATTCCCTGTTTTTCGACGATTTCAGCGGCCCGGAATTGAATCCCGTCTGGCAGGCCACTCTGCCCGATGCTTATAGCGGCAGTTTTCCATACGGCTCCTCCCAATCCGCCCTGTATATCGGCGCTCCCTCCTTTGGTTTTCAAACCCTGGCTGGGAGTTCGGTGCTGCGCCTGACCAATTCCCTATCGCCCTTGCAGCGCTGCGGCTGGAGCACCATCACCAATTTTGCCACCGGTGAATTCCGTTATGAAGCCCGGTTTAACAGCCTCACCCAGTCCATTTCCAACAGCATTGATGGCTTCATTGAAATCTGGATCATCAATGCCACCAACAGCAGTCTCTACGACATTGTTTCCCCTTTTGGTGGCGGCTACGACTCTTCGCTGAGCTTTTTCGCCGGCAGCACGGTGGACAATTCCTTTTCCGAAACCTCGTTCAACTATACCAATAACACCTGGTATCGTATCGTTCTGGCCGGCGGCCCCGGACAGAACATCCGGGCCTCCATCTTGAGCGATGGCGGCACGGAATTGATTGGCCAGACCTTGAACCACGATCCCACCGCGTTTGGCTCCGGTTTTCAGATTGCCCTGTCCCAACTGGTAGGCAGTTCCCAGGGAACCTACCCCGTGGATGTGGCTGTGGATTATGTGAATTTGGCGGATGCTTCGGCACCGTTGATTACCAGCCAGCCGGCCGGCCAGACCTTGGCCACCGGCGGCACGGCGAGTTTCTCGACCAGCGCCCGGGGAACCGCTCCACTGACGTATCAATGGAGCTTTAACGGTTCCCCGCTGGCCGGCGCCACCAACACCACCTTGGTGCTCACCAATGTCCAGCCCACCCAAGCGGGAACGTACTCGGTAGAGGTCGTCAACGCCTACGGGGCCGCCTTCAGCACCAACGCGACCTTAAACACCGGCGGGGCTCCCGTTATCAATACCCAGCCCGCTTCACAGGCCGTGGCCTTGGGTGGTACCGCCACCTTCACTGCCGCCGCCACCGGCACTGCCCCTTTCAGCTGGCAATGGAAATTTAACGGCACCAACCTGCTCAATGCCACCAACGCCTCCCTCACCCTGACCAATGTCCAATTAAGCAAGGCGGGCATTTATTCCGCCCGCGTGGCCAATCTGTTCGGCAGCGCGACTAGTTCAAATGCCGTCCTCACCGTCCAGGCAGCCCCGCTCATCGTTGCCCAGCCGACCAACCGTACCGTGTTGGCGGGCAGCGCCGTTACCTTGGCCGCGTCGGCCACCGGCACCGCGCCGCTGGTCTATCTCTGGTCCGTTAATGGCACCAACCTGACCGGGGCCACCAATACCACCCTGGTACTGACCAACGTGCAGCCCTCGCAAGCCGGCCTTTACGCGTTGTCGGTCACCAATGCCTTTGGTGGCATCGTCAGCTCCAATGCGATACTCACGGTGAATGGCCTCCGCCCCGTCTTCACCAACCAGCCAGCCAGTCAGTCGGTGGTGTATGGCAACACGGCCAGTTTCAGCGTCACCGTTGGTGGCACGGCCCCGTTTGCCTATCAATGGACTTTTAATGGCACTAATATCGCCAGCGCCACTAACTCCTCCCTTATCCTGGCCGGTGTGCAATATGCACAAGCAGGTAATTATGCCGTGGTGGTGACCAGTCCCTATGGCACCAACACCAGCGCCAATGGCGTTCTGACCGTGCTCTCCCCGCTGGCCACCGCTTTCTTTGATGATTTCACCGGCACCAACTTGAATGCCAACTGGCAGACCAACCTGCCCATCAGCGCACATTCCGGCAGTTTCCCCTATGGCTCCTCGCAAACGGCCGCCTATCTCGGCGGCGGAAATTTTGCCTTCCAATCGCTGAATTCCAATTCCGTCCTGCGCCTGACCAATCACCTAGCCAACCTGCAACGACGCGGCTGGGATTCTGTCACCAACTACGGCGGCACCAATTTCTATTTTGAAGCCCGTTACAATTCAATGAACCAGTCCATCACCAGCAGCATTGATGGCTTCGTTGAACTCTGGATTATTGATGCGGCGAACAGCAACCGCTACGACATTGTCTCCCCCTTCGGCGGCGGCTATGCCACCTCGCCGTCCTTCTTCTCCGGCAGCAGTATCGATAACTCCTATTCCGAAACCTCGCTCACCTACTCAAATAATACCTGGTACCACCTGGTGCTGCAAAGCGCCCCGGGGCAGAATATCCGCGCCTCGATCCTGAATGATGCCGGCACCGAACTGATCGGCCGCACCTTCTCCCATAGTGCCTCCGCCTATCCTTCCGGCTTTAAAATCGGCTTGTCCCAGTCCGTTGGCAATTCCGGGGGTACTTATCCAGTGGATGTGGCCGTGGATTATGTCCGCCTTACCGTCTCCTATCCGCCGGTCATCCTCGCCCAACCTGTACCCCAGACCGTGGCGCCAGGCGCAACGGCCAGCTTCAATGTGGGCGTAGCCGGTCTGGCCCCGATTTATTATCAATGGAGTTTTAACGGTACCAATCTCTCCGGTGCCACCAACGCCACCCTCACGCTCACCAATGTACAACTGGTGAACGCCGGCAATTACTCCGTCGCCATCACCAACAGCGCGGGCGGCACCAACAGCGCTCCCGCCGCCTTGACCGTCATCTCCCCGCTGGTCATCACCCAGCAGCCACAAAGCCAGACCGTACCGAGCTATGGCAGCGCCAGCTTCACGGTGGCCGCTACGGGAACCGGCTCCATCGCCTACCAGTGGCGGAAAAACGGCACCAATCTCGTGGATGGCGGCAACCTCTCCGGTTCCACCACCACCAACCTGACATTGTCCACCGTCAGCCTCGCGGATGCCGGCAACTATGACGTCGTCATCACGAACCTTTACTCGGCCACCAACAGCGCCGTGGCAGTATTGACCGTGCCGCAAACCGGACTGTCCCTCGGATCCACCAACGCCATGTCTGGTGGCACGATCGCCGTGCCCGTCTGGATGAACGCCTTGGGTAATGAAAACACCTTCCTGGCCAGCGTTGGTTATGACCCGACCAAGTTGGTGTTGCAATCTATCCAACTGGGGCAAGCCACCGCCGGCGCTTATCTGCAACCGGTCTACACCAACAACGGCTATGTGGGCTTTGCCATCCTGCTGGACACCGGCGCCACCCTCCCGGCCGGAACCAATGAGGTAGCCGACCTCATCTTCACCACCCTGCCGGTCACCAACGCAACCGCCGTCAATCTGACCTTTGGCGACTATCCCACCGGCCGGCAGATCGTGGATAATAATTTGAATTCGCTGCCCGCCACCTATCAGGGCGGTACCGTGAGCCTGACCCCGGCCGAATATGCCGCCGATGTCTATCCCCGCACGAATGGCGACAGCCAGGTTAACATCTTTGACTGGCTGGAAGTCGGCCGCATGGTCGCCGGCCTCGACGTTCCCACCAACACCGATGAATTGCTCCGCGCCGACTGCGCGCCGCGCAACGCGCCGGACGGCGCGCTCACCGTGGCCGACTGGGTGCAGGCCGGCCGCTATGCGCTGGGCTTGGATCCGCTGACTTTGGTTACCCCCTACACAACGGCAGCAGTCGGTGACGTACCTATTGCGCGGGGTGGACCGGCCTCTAGCCGGATTTTACAGATAGCCAATGCCTCCGCCCAACGCGGTCAGACCGTGAATGTGCCGGTGCAACTGGTCTGTGCCACCAATGAAAACGCCTTTGGCCTGACCATTGGCTACAACACCAACCTGCTGCGGCTCGTGAATGTGTTGCTGGGCACAAACGTCACCGCCGGCCGCTTGAACGTGAATTCCAACCACGTGGCTGGCAAGTTGGGCATCGCGCTGGCCCTGTCGCCCGGCACCGCCTTTGCGGCGGGAACCAACCAGGTGCTGGTACTCCAATTTGTGACCGGCACCAATGCCAGCGGCCCCGCCAGCCTAAATCTGGAAAACACCCTGGTACAATTGCAGGTGGCCGATAACACGGCCAGTTCGCTCGACACCGTTTATGTGAACGGCACTGTCACTCTTCCGTCCGCCCCGAAGCTGGCGCTCACCAACGCCGGTTCCCATTTGCAATTCAACTGGCCGCTGGCCGACGGCACCTTCTCGGTGCAAACCGCCAGTCAGCCACAAGGTCCGTGGACCACCATCGTGCTGCCGTTGACCACCAATGGCGGCAACGTGACTGTCACCTGCAACCCGACCAACCAGCAGCAATACTTCCGCCTGCAAGGTCAATGACTTGCCGGGTGTAACGATCGGTTTTCCCACGCCATCGTGGGAAAATAATCAAGGCGAACGGAGCTATCCGTTCGCCTTTTTATTTTGAGAAACCATTCGGTTTCAAAATGGGGGGCAGTCTATTTCACATAATACTCAGCAAATGCATCCCAAGCCTTTGGTTCATTCCAGCCAGGCACAAGCGCTGCGACGGGTTCCGTATTGGTGCGTTCCAGTGGCTCGGTAAAACTTTCCTGACGGGCCAGAATCAGTTCACAGTTCCAGCCCAGCCGGGTTTTTATTTCGCGGGCCACGCGTCGGGCGAATTCACCCTGCGACTCCACATAACCGCTGGGGTTCATTTTGATGAAGCCGGTATTCTGCAATGCCACCCGCGCGGTAAACTGGGCGTACACGGCGGCCAGCAAATCCACGTGGATGTTATCGCGCACGTAGTCGGGGGTTTTGACTTCCGCGGATCGCCCGGCCTTCCAGTTGTTCATCAGGTAGGCGGTGAACCGCGGTTCTTCGAACGGTCCGACCGGATTGGGCAGGACAAATTTCCCCAACGGCAATGATTGGGTGCAACACACTTCCTGAAAGCGTTCGCACGTGAGGGTCTTGGAATGGCTGTACGGTGAGAAGGTCACCAAGGGCTGGGTGCCGCGGCCTTCACCGGCTTCAAAAAAAGTCCCGGTGAGCACCACCGACTTGAGACCGCTGGTCCGTAGGGTCGAAAGCACGGCCGGCAGGTTATGGGTATTGTTGGCCAACGCCGCCAGGGCATTGAAGTCCGGGCTCTTGTAATTGGTCACGTCGGCCGCATGATGGCAGAGCTGGTCGAACGATTCACCTCGCGCAAGTTGTAAAAACACATCCGAACCAAACGAAGCCCCGGACACCAGGCGGCAGCAGGGTTGCAGGAGTTCCAGCCGCTGGCGGCGGACATCCGTGTAACTCGCAAGCGGACGGGTGATGGGACACACCACCTCGTGCCCGGCGGCGGCGAGGGCTTTGACCAACCAAAACCCTGTAAACGAACTGGCGCCCGTAAAAAGGATTTTCATACCGGCTTAGAACGGCGAGGTGAAATTCTGAAAGGACGGGAAGCCTTTGTCGCGGTCCGACATGATGGGATCGTTCACCGGCCAGGTAAAACCAAAGCTGTTCCACAGGATGCCGGTATCCGCCGCCGGAACGTGGGGCCGACCGGCGAGATAGCTGACCAGCGAATTGTCTTCCAAGGAAAGGAAACCGTGGGCAAAACCTTCGGAGATAAACAGCATTTCACGGTTGGCAGCCGTCAGTTCACGGCTGATGGCGCGGCCGAAGGTGGGCGAGCTTTTGCGCAAATCCACCACCACATCCAGAATCGAGCCGGTAAGGCAGCCGACGAGCCGGGTCTGGTTATGCGGGGGTGTTTGAAAATGCATGCCCCGGAGAACGTGCTGGTGTGAGATGGAATAAAACTCCTCCTGCGGCACAAATTCGCCCAGGCCCGCCGCCGCAAACATGGGCGCATGGAACGTCTTGATGAAGCTACCCCGCTGATCCGTGAACACGCGCGGGCGCACCACGTACACCCCGGGCAGTTCGGTGGGGAGAAATTCCATGGATCAGAATTTTTTGGCGAAGCTGGTGATGGTTTCCACCATGTAATCCAGCATGGGCCGGGTCAGGCCCGGGTAGGTGCCAAGGAACAGCACTTCGTTCATGATGCGGTCCGCGCCGGCGAGATCGCCCACCACGCGGAAGGCATCGGGCCGGTCTTTTTTGAGCTGGCCGAAGGCGGGCTGGCGCACCAAGTTGCCGCCGAAGAGCATCCGGTTGCCAATCTTCTTCACTTCCAGATGGCGGGCCAGTTCGAATTTCTTGAACGGTGCCGTGGGTTTGACCGCGAGCATGAAACCAAACCAGGAGCAAACGGTCTTGTGACCGGAAGCATCCCAGGTGAAGCCTTCCGGTGTCCAACCCGTGGCATGGGTGGGCAGCATGAAATCAAAATACTCGGCGCAACCATCCAGTCCGCGACGGAGATATTCCCAGTTATCAATGCGGGCCTGGACAAACTGCGGCAGCCGGCCGATCTGCACCCGGCCGATGGCGGCCTGGATGTCCAGCGGCTTCATGTTGTAGCCAAAGTGCGAATAGATGAACTTGTGATCGTAACCCTTGGGCAGGTCGCCGAGCTGCCAGTCGTAGCGCTTGCCGCAGGTGTTGTCCACGCCGCTGGCGCACCAGCAATCGCGACCCCAGTCGCGGAAGCTTTCCACCACGGCCCGGAGCTTCAGGCTTTCTACCACGTTCACCGCACCGCCTTCGCCCAAGGTCAGGTGATGGGGCGGATAAAAGGATTGCGTGGACATGTCGCCAAACGTGCCGGTGAACTTGTCATCGTATTTGCAACCGAGCGCGTCGCAGTTGTCCTCGATCAGCCAGAGGTTATGTTTGCGGCAAAACTCCTTCACGGCCGTCAGGTTGAACGGATTGCCCAAGGTGTGGGCCATGCAAACGGCCTTGGTGACCCCTTCGCGATAGGCTTCCTCCAACTGTTCCACGCGGGCGTTCAGCGTGATCGGGTCGTTATCAATGAACACCGGCACGAACCCGCTTTGGATGATCGGGGCAACGGTGGTGGGAAAACCGGCCGCGACGGTGATGACCTCATCGCCTTGGCGCAACCGACGGTTGCCGAGGCGCGGACTGGACAGCGCGGACACGGCCAGCAGATTGGCCGAGGAGCCGGAATTGCACAGGATGCTGGATTTGACGCCCAGAAAGGCGGCGAGCTTTTGCTCAAACGCTTCGCCTTCCTTGCCCAGCGTGAGCCAGAAATCGAGCGTGGAAGATACGGCGGCTTCCACTTCGTCCTCGGTAAAGACGCGTCCGGCGTAGGGCACGTTGGTTTCGCCCGGTACAAATTTGCGGGATTCATCCGGCGCGTAGCCCGGACGGTTGGCCCCATGGGTCAGGCGGGAAAATTCCCGGGTCAGGCGCAGGATTTCAGCTTTTATTTCAGCGGCGTTCATTCTCGGTTCCAATTATTGTGTTTTGGCTGGCCGTGCCAAGCCTATTTCGGAGCAGTTTGGGGCTGGCGACCCGTTTAAAAATCATTTAGGACGCAGCAGGCGACGGGTGGAGGCTCAAACATCTTTGTAAATGTACATTATTTAAAGCCTCCTCACGTCGGCTGCTACTTCTTTAACGGGCGGCTAGCGAACGGCCCAGGCAATCCCGGCGACTCTAGCCGCCTGCTCATAATCCGTCAGTTGCTGCCCGGTCATCCGGCCGGCGGCCGCCGGGTTCTGGCTGACGGCATGGTACCATTGAACGGTTTCGCGAATGGCGGCGGCAAATTTCCAGGCGGGCTGCCAGTGCAACGAGTTTTTGGCCTTGGCGGTGGCCAGCATCAGCAATTTGGCTTCGTGGACGGCATGCGGATCGCTCTTATCCTCCCAGCGGCCGGGCCAGTTTTTCAAAATTTCCTGCACCAGTTCGCCGACGGTACGGTTGGCTTCCTTGTCCGGTCCGAAGTTGAAGGCGCTGGCCAACTGTTGTGGCGGGGCGGTGACCAGACCGGGCTGCGCCAGCACGGCGGCAAGCCAGAGATAGCCGCTGAGCGGCTCCAAGACATGCTGCCAGGGCCGCGTGGCCACTAGATTCCGGACCGGTATCGCGGCCCCCTGTTGCAAGGAACGGATGCAGTCCGGCACGATGCGGTCGAGCGCCCAATCCCCGCCACCGATCACATTGCCGGCGCGGGCGCTGGCGATCTTCACCGGCGATTTGCCGAAAAAGGAACGCCGATAGGCGCTGGTCACGATTTCCGCCGCGCCTTTGCTGGAGCTGTAAGGATCATGGCCGCCGAGGGAGTCTCCCTCCACATAGGCGTAGTCCTTTTCGTGGTTCTCGTAGCATTTGTCCGTGGTGACAATGACGACGGCGCACGGTTTTTGCAGCTGCCGCAGGGCTTCCAGCACGTGGGCCGTGCCCATCACGTTCGTGGAGTAGGTTTCGAGCGGATGTTCGTAGGAGTAACGCACCAGCGGCTGGGCCGCGAGGTGAAAGACATAATTCGGCTGGACGCGGCCGATGGATTTTTTGACCCGTTCAAAATCCCGGATGTCCCCGATTTCATGGTCCAGCCGGCCAGCCAGGCCAAGCTGCTCAAAAATGGCGGGATTGGTGGCCGGTGGCAGCGCAAAACCATGTACATGCGCCCCCAAGCGTAACAGCCATTCGGCAAGCCAGCTGCCCTTGAAACCGGTGTGACCGGAAAGCCACACCGTCTTGTTTTGAAATTGCCCGGCAAACATGGCGTGAAATTATTTAAGCCACGGCGGCTGACCGGATTCCGCCAGCTTGGTGAGATAATCACGGTCCCGTTGCGTATCCATGCACGCCCAGAAGCCCGGGTGCTTGTAGATATTCAATTGGCCGTCCTGCGCCAGTTTCACCAAGGGATCGCGCTCCAGCACGCAGGTCTCATCTTCCGGGAGGCGTTTGAGGAAATCGCGATGGAACAAAAAAAATCCGGCATTGATCCAATGCCCTTCCAGATCGGGCTTTTCCTCGAAGGCCAGCACGCGGTCGCCATCCACCTTGATCTCGCCAAAGCGGGACGGCGGGTTCACGCCCAGCACCGTGCCCAGCTTATTGCCGGCCAGATGCTGACGCAGTTCAGCGGTCAGATCCGCATCCGTCACGCCGTCGCCATAGGTCACGGCAAAGTGTTCGGCCTTACCCAGATACTTGCGCGCAGCCTGGGCCACGCGGCTGCCGGTCATGTTCTTTTCCCCGGTAAATGCGAGGGTGATTTCCCAGTCTGGATTGTGCTGATGCTCGTGCACCGTGACCTCATTGGTCTTGAGCTGGATGGTGCAGTCAGCGTTGCGCAGGTGGAAGTTATGGAAATAATCCTTCACCACATCGGCCTTGAAACCGAGGCAGAGCACAAACCGGCGGAAGCCGTGCTTGGCATAGACCTGCATGACGTGCCAGAGAATGGGGTGCTCGCCGATGGGGACCATCGGCTTGGGGCGAAATTCAGTTTCTTCCTTGATGCGCGTACCAAGCCCGCCGCAAAGGATGAATACAGGTATGTCAGCTGTGTTCATTCAATCATGCTGGCCAAATAGCGGAGCCAATGAAAGCCAGAACTTGTCTGCCCACCCGCTTTTTGCCTAAGCTCCGCCTCAGTGAAATCAACGATCATCACCGCCATCCCGGTTTATAACGGCGAGCAGTTCCTAGAAAAGACCCTGGCCTCGGTCGCGCGCCAGACGCGCCGGCCGGATCGCGTGGTGGTGATTGACAACCGTTCCACCGACCGCACCGAGGAAATCGTGAAGGGTTTTTCCGGCCTGACCTGTGAATTCATCCGCAACCCGATGAATTTGGGTCTGTTCGGCAACCTGAACCGCAGTCTGGAGCTGGCACCCGAGACGAGGTTTTTGCACCTCCTGCACGCGGATGACACCATTTCCCCCGAGTTTTATGAGGTGATGACGAAAGCTATCGGCATCGATGACGGGCTGGGTCTCGGCTGGTGTCTGGATGAGCGGATTGATGAAAATGATGCGCACCTGAGTTATTCCGGGAAGGCAGATGGCTCGGCGACGGTGCTGGATCGGGACGTTTTTTTGCAGCGCAAAGCCGAGATTGGGAACCAGGCGTTTTGTGCCACCCTGATCCGGACAGATTACCAGCCCGTACCCGTGTTCTTTCCGTTGGATGCGCCCATCATGGGCGACCAGATGTATTGGGCCGCCTTGGGAGCGCATTGCCGCAAGATTGTGTTTGTGAATCGGTCGCTGGGCCAATATCGCTGGCATGGCACGAATCAAACCACCTCGCTGGCACCCGCCATCCAGCCGCTGATTCTGGATGAATGGCGAACCATGGAGATGAATGAGGCCCTGCGCGGCAAGGGCTGGATCTGGCACCGGAAATTGAAGTTAAAGGCCCTCCTCGCCGTGCGTTCCGGCATCAAGTCCAAGCGGGTGCGGCAGAACGGCAATGAGAAATATTCCAAAGAGATTGCCTTGGCTAGCCGCCAGATTACCGGTGGTCCGCTCTGGCTGGCCGGACAGGTGGTGGTGGAGTTGCGGGATTTTTACCGGTTCACCCTACGCGGGCATAAGCGGCATCCGAAGAATATTTACGGATAAGGCGAGAAAGGAGATTTAACGCAGAGTCGCAAAGGTCGCTGAGGAACGCGGAGAAAAAATTTGGTTTCTGATATCGATAACCGCAGGCACTCTGCGTCTCAACGTTTAATTTCCTAACCCTTCGCCCGCTTTCGCGGCGGCAATACCAGCAGCGGTACCTTCGCACTGTGCCGCACTTGCGTGATGGTGCTGCCATGAAAAATATCACCAAAGAAACGGTGGCCATGGCTGGTCATGGCAATCAGATCGCATTTCTCTTCGGCGGCAATTTTCAGGATTTCGGCCGGGGGATTGCCCAGAGCCAGCCGGCTGGTCACCACCAACCCGGCCGCGCGCAGTTTTACGGCAACGGTTTCCAGGTAGGCGCGGTCTTCACGCATTTCCTCGGACTCGGCGAGCTTGAGCTGGTCGAAGCAGCGGGCCGCAAAACCGTCGGCCACGTGCAGCAGCAGCACTTCCGAACCGAACCGGCCAGCCAGTTCCAGGATGTGCGGGACGATGGCTTCGTCGGCCGGGCCGTTCTCCAGCGTGATGAGAATTTTTTGGTACATACGTTCACTCCGCCGGCACCGGCAGGCCAAGGAAATGATAAACGGCTTTCAGCACGGCCGGGGGCAGGAACGTGTCGAACAGCAGCTTTACGTTTAAAATGATGATGATAGCCGCCGTCGTCCAGCCCAGAATTTTGATCCAGAGCGGATTCACGAATTGCCCCATCTTGCTTTTTTCACCGGTAAACCGCATCAACGGCCAGACGGCAAAGCCGAGTTGCATGGATAAAACCACCTGGCTGCCGACCAGTAATTGCGTGGTTTTACCTTCCCCAAACCAGCCAATGACAAGTACAGCCGGGATAATGGCGATGGCCCGGGTGATGAGGCGGCGCAGCCACGGCCGCAGGCGGATGCTCACAAACCCTTCCATCACAATCTGGCCGGCCAGCGTGCCGGTGAGGGTGGAGTTTTGTCCCGATGCCAGCAGCGCCAGCGCGAATAGCATGCTGGCCGCGCCCACGCCGAGCAACGGCTTGAGCAGCGTGTACGCCGTCTGGATTTCCGCCACGTCTTGATGGCCGGACCAGTGGAAGGCAGAGGCGGCGAGCACCAGAATGGCGCCATTGATGAAGAGGGCAAACATCAGGGCGACCGTGGAATCAATGGTGGCAAACTTGATCGCCTCGCGTTTGCCGCCGGCGGTTTGTTCATACTTGCGCGTCTGCACGATGGACGAGTGCAAGTACAGGTTGTGCGGCATGACCGTCGCCCCGATAATGCCAATGCTCACATATAGCATTTCGGGATTTTTCAGCAGCTCCAGGTGCGGCACAAAGCCATAGGCCATGCCGGTTAGGCTGGGTTTGGAGAAAAGCAGCTCCGCCGCAAAACAGCCGCCAATGGTGGCAATGAGCGTGATGACCAGCGCTTCGATATAGCGGAATCCTTTGCTTTGCAAAAACAGCACCGCCAGCACATCCAGCGCCGTAATGAGGCAGCCCCAGACCAGCGGAATGCCAAACAGCAGTTTAAGCGCGATGGCCGAGCCAATCACTTCCGCGAGATCGCAGGCAGCAATGGCAATCTCACACATGATCCACAAAAACCACACCGTCGGGCGCGAATAATGATCGCGGCACGCCTGGGCCAGATCCCGGCCCGTGGCTATGCCGAGCTTGATGGAAAGATGCTGTAGCAGGATCGCCATCAGATTGGAAATCATGATGACGGAAAGCAGCGTATAGCCGAATTGCGCGCCGCCTTGCAAATCCGTCGCCCAGTTCCCCGGATCCATGTAACCAACCGCCACAAGGAAGCCCGGACCGGAAAACGCCAGCAGCTTGCGCCAGAACGACGCCGTGACCGGCACCAGGATGCTGCGATGTACCTCCGGCAGCGAAACCTGTTCCACGGGATGGTTCGGGCCCGCCCCGCCGGTTGGTTTGGATATGTCTTTGCCTGGATTCATCGCCCTGGCCGCCCAGCCTTTCCAACCAATGGCTGCCACCGCTCCGTCACCGGACCGGCGCCCAAAATCAGCCTGCTTTCGCTCAACATGTAGCATGGGATACATTTAAATCGACGACTTGTCAATCAAAATGTAGCTCAGGTTACAAAATTAAACCTCGACTCAGCTGGCCGGGCCGCATTGAATAGTGTCGTCATCATGTCACGCTCCGTTAAAAAAACCGCCGAAGTTCCCGCCCGCCCGCCCGTGCAGCCGGCGGAAACGTTTCGCCGCTCCCGCCACGACCGCGCGCTGGAGACGGCGCAGGATTATGTTGAGGCCATTGCCGATCTGACCGCCGCGCAGGGCGAGGCCCGCGTGGTGGACCTGGCCCGCCGGCTGGGCGTGACCCACGTGACCGTCAACCGCACACTGGCCCGCCTGCAACGGGATGGCTATGTGAGTACCAAACCCTACCGCGCCATTTTCCTGACCCCCGGCGGCAGCCGGATGGCGGATGAATGCCGGCAGCGGCACCAGACCGTCGTGGCTTTTTTGCAGACACTGGGTGTTTCCGCCAAGGCCGCCGAACTGGATGCCGAAGGCATCGAGCATCACGTCAGCCCGGAAACCCTCGCCGCCTTTGAACGCTTTATCAAAAAACACTGATGCGCCCCCTCGATATCCAGCAGATCGGCCAGGAACTCGCCATTAAATGGGCGGATGGCACCGAAAGTTTCATTGCCTTGGAACAACTCCGCCGCTGCTGCCCCTGTGCGGGCTGCCAGGGCGAAACCGACATCATGGGCAACGTCTATAAAAACCCGCCCAAGCCACTGACCTCCAAGGCTTTTGAGCTGACCCGCATGGTCACCGTGGGAGGCTACGCCATCCAGCCCGTCTGGGGCGATGGGCATAACACGGGAATTTTTTCCTTCGATTACCTGCGCAAAGTTGGCCAAGTGTAGGGCTGGATTGGCCGGGCAGGTTTGAAAATTAGGGTGGCGTAACCGGCTGGCTGGAATAACCTTGTTCCGTGACTGCCACCTTCAAAGGCTTTTTTGGTTCGTTGGTGCTGTTCATGCTCCTATCGACCATACTCGGCTATACGGGAATCGATATAATGCATCGCAACTATGCCGGCCCCTTTGAGGGTTCCAATTACTTTCTACCTTTCTCCTACAAACTCCTTAATTTTTTTGATTCGTTGACTGGAAGAATTTTGGTGTGGGGAGTGATTTTTTTGGTGCCTTCATTTTGTGGAATTCTCGCCTATCGGCATGGGCATTTCCTTTTGTGCGGGATTATTTTGTGCAGCCTGGCACTGGCTTACGGTTGGGTTGGAATTGAAATATTTTTCAATGCTAAATTGTATGATCCGGGTTTGTTAGGGTAGTTTGCGGAATTGTATTTTGCTCCATCGGACAAGAATTCCAGGCACCAGAACCTCAGTGAAACATCTTAGCCTCAAACCCGGAACTGCGGATGATGCCGCCGCGCTCGCCGCGTTGCACACATCCGTGGCGGAACATCTGACGGCTGCGCATGGTCAGGGTCCCTGGTCCAGCAAAACCACGGAAGCCGGCCTTTTGTTCGCCCTGCGAAACATGCACGTGCTCGTGGCGCGAGACGGCGCGGAAATCATTGCCACATTGCGGCTGGCCACCAAAAAACCGTGGGCCATTGATACCACGTATTTCACGCCCTGCGTCCGTCCGCTCTATCTGGTATCCATGGCGGTGATACCAGACCGGCAACGCCAGGGGATCGGCACCCGTTGTCTGGAAGAGGTCCAAAAGGTTGCTAAAAAATGGCCCGCTGATGCCATCCGTCTCGATGCCTACGATACCACCGCCGGGGCTGGCCCTTTCTATGCGCGCGGCGGCTACACCGAAATGGGGCGGGTGGTTTATAAAAACGCCCCGCTCATTTATTACGAGCGGCTGATCAAGTAAGGCGTTCCGGCAGCCATCGGATTGTGATTGGATCCCGCCATTGACGGAGCGTCGACTGCCAGTCTGGTCATTGCCCGAGTTGGGGAGCTGGATAAAAAAGTTCAACCAAACGCCGGCTCGACCGGGATTAACCGCAATTGCAGCCAGAAAATAGTTTATTATATCACTCGCCCTCATCCGGGCCTTCTCCCCCAGGAGAAGGGAAAACGGTTGCCGCCTGTTTCGCGAATCAAGCGGCTGGATTGGTCGAACTGATGACCGGACTCATCAAAAATGTGCCAAGAAAAAGCCCTCTCTTTGGGGAGAGGGTTGGGTGAGGGAGAGCGTTGGTACTTATTTTTAACCTGCAATTGACAACCTACACCGCACTAATTACCGAGCGGTTTATCCGTGGAAACCACCGGGCTCACGGCCATTTCAAAGGTGCCTACCGCATCGGGCTTGGCCGGATCGAAATCTCCGAAATCACTCACGATGGATTTCGCCAGCGGCAGGCCGGCCTTTTTGATACCGGTCACCACGCACCTGGCGAGTTCATAGCTGCCGTAGTTGTTGTGGTGGGTGCCATCCTGAAACGCCTTGTCCAGATCACCGCCCAAGGCGCGATAAAACTCACGGCTCATGGCGTTCAAATCCACCAGCGCGCAGTTCTGTTCCTTCGCCACGGCGCGAACCGTATCGGGATAGCCGGCGAGCGTGTCGTGATCAATGCCGTTCTTGCGTTCCATGGAAGTCACCAGCACGGGCGTACCGCCCAACTGGCGGGTGCGCGCCACGATTTTTTCGAGATTGGATTTATAAACCGCCAGCGCGTTGGTGGCCTTGTCTTTCATGTCGTTGTGACCGAATTGCACGAAGACATAATCCCCCGGCTTCAGCAGGCTGAACACCTTTTCGAACCGGTGCGCGCCGAGGGAGCTTTTCACCGATTCACCGGATTCGGCGTAATTCGCCACGGCCACATCGGGCTGAAAAAAGCGCGGCAGCATCTGGCCCCAGCTGTTCCACGGCTCGGCGGGCTGATCGCACACGGTGGAATCGCCGGTCAGATAAACGGTCGGCACATTTGTCGGTGCAATTACCAGAGCACGGAGCGTCGGGTGGTTGCCGTTGAATTCCAGCGTCAGCTTTTCATCCCATTCCATGGTTTCCGTATCCACTTCCCGTTTCTTGAGGTGAACATGGTCGCCGACCGCGATCTTCGGGGTACGCACATTGACAATGAAGGTGCGCGCCGCCAGCGTGCCGGGATGAATCTGCACCTTCTCCAACATTAGCCGCCGCTGCTCGGATTTTACCGTGGTTACAGATTCGCCGGTCTGGTCATTCAGCAAGGCGGTAACGGCAAAATTTCCCTCCGGCACTTTGGCGGAGAACAGAAATGGGGCACTGCTGCTGACATAGTCTTTGCCGCTCACCGAAGCTCCGGGTTCAAATCCATAACCCCGGTTGCTGGAGTAAATATCGGTCGGCACAACCTGCGTCCAGCCGGACGCCGGCGCACGATCGCCAAAGGCAAATTTCCAGGTCGTGGTGTCCTGGGCAGCGCTGGATAGGGCGCCGGCACACAGAGTCAGGGCGAGCGGCAGAAGGGAGTGTTTCGTATTCATGGCATCAATGGATAAGTTGCAAAATCAGTTGTCCGACGTCGGATGTTCCGGGCGGGTGTATTTGTCAAAAACGGTTAGAACTGGCAGGGCGTTGCCGGATTCGTCAAAAAATCCCCGGGCGGCGAGACCGCGACTGCCCACGGCGGGTTCCCACCAGAATACGCCGGTGCCCCGGCTATCCGGCACATTCATGACTACGCGTGTGAGTTCATCCAGAAATTCCCGCTGTCCGGCGGGCGATTCTGCGAACGGAGGCGGAGATTTCACAAAATACCGGCTTGGTTTCCAGTAGTACGCCGTTTCCACCACCATGACATCCTTGTTGTAGGTTTTGGCGGCGAAGGCCAGGTTTTCGCGCAAGTCCGCCAGACTGCCATGCCACCACGGATAGTATGAGAACCCGATCACGTCATACGCGATGCCATATTGATTCAAGTGATCGAAGAAGTATTTCGTCCGGGGCGTATTCGCACCCTGATCACAATGAATCATGATGCGCGGCCGCGGTCCATCCCCGGCACCGCTGGCGACGCCTTGGACGCCGGCACGGACGTAATCCGCAAACTGGTTCCAATGTTCCGGCAGCTTTCCGGCCGGCCACAGCATGCCGTGCGTGATTTCATTGCCCACCTGCACCATGTCCGGCAGCACTCCGGCCTGGCGAAAGGCGGCCACGGAATCACGCGTGTAGGTGAATACTGTTTGCAGGCGCTGGGTATGCGTCAGCGTCTCCCACGTGACCGGCATTGGCTGTTTGCCCGGATCGGCCCAAGAGTTGGCATAATGAAAATCGAGCAGCAGTTTGGCCCCGGATTTTTTAACATCCTTCGCCAGTGCCAGCGTGTAGGCGAGGTCGTTGGGCAAATGATTGGTGACCGGGTCCACAAAGATGCGCAGCCGGATCCAGTTGTAGCCGTGGTGACGAAAAATCTGCATGCCGGGCTGGGCATTTGTGCCGTCCTTAAAAACCATTCCACCATCCTCGGCCTGTTTCAAAAAGGACAGGTCCGCACCAAAGGCAAAATTCGCGGCGCGCACCGAATTACCCGTAACGGCCAATGTGGTCGCGAGCAACAGCCAGAATGCCGGGCG
>CAIJGS010000018.1 GCA_903820285.1 uncultured Verrucomicrobia subdivision 3 bacterium
TGCCGCCATCCCCATCAATATCCGCGCCGGCAGTTTTACGGCGGGGAACCTGGTGGTCTTGCAATCCGATACCCAAACCAGCGCGGCCGCCTCCGTTTCCTTGCTGGAATTTTTAACCAGCGGCACCGGTCAAAGTGCGGTTAACACCGTGGCCCTGCCCACAACGGTTGCCGCTGCGCCGTCCAATGCCGCACTGACGCAGAGTGGCAGCGCTACCTCCGAAGGCTATTTGTCGCGCTCGCAGGACGGCACCTGCCTGCTGGCCGCCGGCTACAATGTCGCCGTTGGCACCGCCAGTGTCGCCGGCACTACCGCCGACCGCGTCGTGGCCCGCATTAACGCGTCCGGCTCGGTGGACACCACCACGCGGCCATTCGGTTATAACGCGAACAACATTCGCGCCGCCGCGAGCGTTAACGGTTCGACCATCTATGTGGCCGGCCCCGGTGCCGGCATCACCACGCTGGCCTTCGGTTCGCAACCCGGCTTGGCGACCACCATCAACTCCGGCAACACCCGGAGCGTCGGTATCTTTGGCAACCAGTTATATGGTGCCGGCACCATTGGTACTCTGGGAACGGTTGGTTCCGGACTGCCCACCAGTACGTCTACTTTCGCCGCCCTCACCGCCGCCATCGGCAGCACCAGTGCAAATCAATTCTACTTTCTGGACCGCGATGCCGGGGTGGCGGGCGTTGACGAAGTCGTCATCGCCGACGGCACCAGCGGTTTGAAGAAATATTCTTTTGACGGAACCACCTGGACTTTGCGTGGCACCATTACCGGATCCTTTTTCGGTGTGGTGATTGTGGCCAATGGCTCCGGCACGGACATCTATGCCACGACTGGCACCGGCGCTGCGGCAGCCAACAACCTGGTCAAGTACACCGACAGCGCTGCCTACAATGCCACCGGCTCCTTCAGTTCGTCCACCATTCTGGCCACGGCGGCGGCCGGCAAAGCCTTTCGCGGCCTGGCCCTGGCCCCCGTCAGCTCGGTAACCGTGAATAACACCGGCACCCCCACGGCCGGCAGCATCACCACCGGCACCGCGAATCTGCCGTTGTTTGGATTTCAGTTAAGTTCGGCCGGCAGCAGTTCCACCTTCACCGCCCTGAAGCTCACCACGACCGGCACGGCGACCACCTCGGACCTGAGCAACTTCCGGGTGGTTTGGGATGCCGACAACAGCGGCACTTACAATGCCGGCGACGTCATTGTTTCCAGCAGCGCCCAGTCGCTCGCCAATCCGATTAATTTTACCTTCTCCGGCCAGACCCTTACCGGCTCGAGCAACTATCTCGTCATCGCCGACGTCGCGGCGGGCGCCACCGTGGGCCATACCTTTACCGGCAGCATTGCCGCCGCCGGTGATGTCACGACCTCCATCACTCCCATCGGTACCGCCACCGGCAATCAGCAGACCGTTGCTGCCGCCGTCTATGACCTGACGATGTCCGCCGTGACGTCCAGCGAAGCGGCCGCCATTTCCTCGCTCACCAACGATGCGACCATCAGCACCACCAGCCAGGGCGTACAAGTCTGGCAGGTGACGTTCAGCAACCCGGCGGGCAATGCCGGCGCCGCCACCATCACGGGTCTTAACTTCACCCAAGGTGCCAACAACGGCGTGGTGAGCTGGGCCAATAGCATCCAGGCGGCGGAATTGTTCGATGGCAGCACGGCCTTGGGCGCCGGCACAATTGGTGCCACCAATATCACCTTTACCGGCTTGAGCACCGCTGTCACCGACAGTTCATCCAAGACGTTCACGCTGCAGATTTCCCTGAAGAGTACCGCTGGCGTGCTCAAGGATAATGCACACTTTCAATTCGCGCTGGCCGCCGCCGGCGTGACGCTCACCGGCAACAACGGGGTCACCACCGCCGCCATCAATTCCGACCAGACCCTGAACCCGATCACGGTGGTGGCCTCCAAGCTGGCGTTCACCCTCGTGCCCAATTATGTCATCACCAACTCGGCCTTCACCGCGCAGGTTTCGGCGCAAGATGCCAACGGCAATCTGGATGTTGATAACACCAGTTCCGTGACCATCTCCCTGGCCACGGGATCGGGCAACCTCACCGGCATCACTTCGCTGCTGCTGACTGGTGGCAACAAGAGTTCAACCAGCCTGGCCTATGATACGCTGGGCCTGTTTTCCCTCACGGCCACCGACGACGGCAGTGTGTTGACCGCGGCCACCAGCGCCAATATCACCGCCCATCTCGCGCCGACGCTCTCGGAAGTGGTCATGCCGCAATATCTCCAAGGCGGCAACAGCTCCAAGCGCCTGCCGTTTGCCTATCGCGTGGCCATCTCCAATCTGCTGCCCAGCGCCACCTACCGCTTCTACAATCAGGTGGTCATCGGCAGTGACGCCGCCACCAGCGATGGCGCCGGCAATTGTATTTTTGCCTCGGTCAGCGGCAGCTTCGGGCGCACCACCGGCCCCAGCATGAGTTCGGCCGGCAATTACGGCACGTTTACCACCGATACCAATGGCAGTTATGCCGGCTGGTTCATCAGCGAGCCGACCGGCAATGCCGGGAAGTTCGGCACGGCGGGAACCCAGGATTACATGCGCATCATGCTCAACGACGGCAACGGCGGCACGGGCGTCTTCTCCCGCGTGACCACGCCCGACTATGCCACCGTGCTCGCCTTTGGCACGGACACCGCCAGCGGCACCGGCATCTATGGCAATTCCTCGGCCACCGCCAAAAATTTCGCCGTACTTTACGATAACACCGACGGCACCGGCCGACCGCTCGCCGCCACCATGGTGGAGGATGACGGCCTGGCTGAAAACACCGCCAATTCCTACGTCCTGTTCTACAATAACAATGTGAATGGCGTGGCCGGTGCATGGGGCGCCATTATTCCGAACAGCACTGCCAACGGCGTCCAGCGCATCGAGCAGCGCGCTATCGCCGATGACTCGCTCCTGGGCGTCAATACCGCCGCCAGCGGCGTGTGGCCTTCCACCGCCAGCACCGTCAATCCCGCCGGCGGCGACATCACGCCCATTTTCATCACGGCCACGGACGCCCCCCTGATTTCGGCCAATGATACCGTGACGTATGACGGCAATGGCAGCACCGGTGGCGCTGTGCCAACGGATGCGAACAGCTATGCTTCCGGCGCGACCGTCACCGTGCTGGGCAACACCGGAAGCCTGGTCAAGTTGGGCGCCACCTTTGCGGGCTGGAACACCGCCGCCAACGGCAGTGGCACCAGTTACAGTCCCGGCAACACCTTCAGCATTGCCGCCAGCCTTTCGCTCTATGCGCAGTGGGTGGCGGTGCCGGCGGTCACCGCTTCCAGCGTGGCAGGTGGCAACCTGCTAATTGACTTCACCGGCAGCTCCAGCGACAGCATCGGCAGCTTCTCCGTGGTCGGTACCACGAATTTGCTGAACCCCATGACCGCGATTCCCGCCACCATCAGTTCGCCGGCGGCGGGCGTGTTCCGCGCCACCATCCCCAAGGGCTCGGCGCCTGCCCTGTTCTACCGCATCAAGCGTTGATATCCGTTCACCAGACCTGTGCCTTACCGCCGGCTTCCCTGGGAAGCCGGCGGTAAGGCCATTCGAGTTGCGCTCCATCATCGGCAGCAAATTTCCGCAAGCAAGGAGGATGTTTTTCTCGGATGTCTGGCAGTATTTGGGCGAATAGAACTACCTCAAATGAACATTGCCGTCAGAAGTCTTTGGAAATCATGGAGCCAATGGTCGGGATTGAACCGACGACCTACGGTTTACGAAACCGTTGCTCTACCACTGAGCTACATTGGCTTTAACCCGGTTAAGGGGAATTTTGAAGACGACGCCAGCCGGTGACCCGACAGATGCGTTGTACCGGGCTTTTTTTCGCATGAATGCGGCCCGCTGGCAAGTCAATTCGTATGGCCTGTCGTGTAGTTTTCAAAAGCGGAAAAGTGTGTGCGATCAAAAGCGGAAAAATCAAAAGACCGGACAATGGAGTAAAACGACGGGTTTGGTCTTTGGATCTGGTGCATGACGCAGGTAATAGATGTCGCCGTCTGGACGCA
>CAIJGS010000019.1 GCA_903820285.1 uncultured Verrucomicrobia subdivision 3 bacterium
AGCCAGCGCTACGGCTGGAACTACGCGGAATTGCTCGCCAAAGGACCGACCCTCAAAGCCCTTGTGCCCAGCCCCATGATGCAGGCGATGAAGGCCGGCCAGATTGCCCGCGTGGAGGAACTCACGCGCATTCCCGCCGATGTCCAGGACACGCTCATCACCATCCTCAGCGAAAAAACCCTGCCCGTGCCGGAGTTGGGCGAGGAAGTGCAGGCCGCCAATGGATTCAATGTCATCGCCACCGCCAACAGCCGCGACCGCGGCGTTAACGAATTGAGCAGCGCGCTCAAACGGCGTTTCAATACCGTCGTGCTGCCGCTGCCGGACAGTCTGGAAGCGGAAGTGCAGATCGTTCAGCAACGTGTCGAACAACTCGGCCGCGCGCTGGAACTCCCCGCCGAACCGCCGGCCATTGAAGAAATTCGTCGCGTCGTCACCGTGTTCCGGGAGCTGCGCAGCGGCGTGACTGGCGACGGCAAAACCAAATTGAAATCGCCCAGCGCCACCCTGAGCACCGCCGAGGCCATCGGCGTGATGAATCAGGGCTTGAGTCTCGCCGCCCATTTTGGCGATGGCACGCTGCGCGCCGCCGATGTGGCGGGCGGCCTGGTCGGAGCCGTTGTCAAAGACCCCGTCCAAGACCGCGTCGTCTGGCAGGAATATCTGGAGACTGTGGTCAAGGAACGCGACGGCTGGAAAGATTTTTATCGCGCCTGCAAAAAGGCGGAGTGATTCATGGCTGAAGCCGCCCTCCATATTTTCGGGATTCGCCACCACGGCCCCGGCTCGGCGCGCAGTCTGCGCGAGGCGCTAACCGCGCTGTCGCCGGATTGCATTCTGGTGGAAGGACCGCCCGATGCCGCCGAAGTGCTTGCCTACGCCGCGCATGCGGAAATGAAACCGCCGGTGGCGCTGCTGGTCTACGATCCGGAAAAACCGCAACGCTCCGTCTATTATCCCTTCGCCGAGTTTTCCCCCGAATGGCAGGCCATCCAACATGGTTTGCAGGCCGGCGTACCAGTACGGTTCATGGATCTGCCCCAGAGCATCCAAATGGCCCTGGCGGCCGAAGCAGAAGCAAAACTCGCCGCCCAACTGGCGGCCATCGACCCCGAAATAGCTTCCCTGTCTGCGCCGGAATACCCGCCGCCTTGCCTGCATATCAATCAAGATCCGCTCGCCCATCTCGCCCGCGCCGCCGGCTGCCGGGATTCCGAACGCTGGTGGGAGCACCTGGTGGAACATCGGCGGGATGGCAAAGAGGTTTTTGTCGCCGTGCTGGAGGCGATGACCGCCTTGCGCGAGGCGGCCATCGAATCCTCGCTGCAAAAGTTGGAACCCGAACGGGAGGCTCTGCGCGAAGCCCACATGCGGCAGAAAATCCGCGAGGCGCAGAAGGAAGGTTTCTCGCGCATCGCCGTGGTGTGCGGGGCCTGGCACGCACCCGCCCTCGCCACCCTGCCAACCGCCAAGGCGGACGCCGCCTTACTGAAAGGCTTGCCCAAATGCAAAGTCCTGGCGACCTGGATTCCCTGGACCTATGGCCGGCTCGCATTTGCGAGCGGTTACGGCGCCGGCATTGAATCGCCCGGCTGGTATGATTTTCTCTGGCATTTGAAAAAACGGGATGGCCATCAGGTGGCCACCCGCTGGCTGACCCGCGTGGCCCGCCTCCTCCGCAGGGA
>CAIJGS010000020.1 GCA_903820285.1 uncultured Verrucomicrobia subdivision 3 bacterium
CAGCCGGACTTTCCCGTCGTGTTGGAGGACGCTGCGGTGGATGGAAATCAAGGCGCCCAGACCTTCGCTGTCAATAAAACGCACGGTGGAGCAGTCCACTTCCACAATGGAATGTTTCTGACTGATCCGGGGTCGGACAGCTTCCTTGAAGGCGGCGGCGTTGGTGGCGCTTAGGTAGTCCAGTCCTTGCACCTGCAACGCGTTTTCGTGCATGGTGAGGTGCATACGCTTAGCGGGTTACGATTTCAAAGACCCGGTGCAAGCGGGTCAGCTCCAGAATCTGGCGGACATTGGGCGCGGGGTTGATGAGCCGCACGGTGCCGTTCCGGGAGCGCATGGTCTTGTGGAGGGAGATTAGCGCGCCCAGGCCGCTGCTGTCCAGAAAAGTCACGGAGGACAGATCCAGATCCAGAATGGTGACGGTCAGAGGGAGGGCATTGCGAATATCGTCGCGCACTTGCGCGGCATTGGCGGCAATCAACTCCGAGAGTCCGGTTACCTCGGTTTTTTGGGGGTCCTGATTCAGAATTCTCATAGGCGTTTAATCGAATGTAAATGGTATCAGCGTTTTTGGGAAGAGCGCAGTAGCAGCCAGCGCAAAATAGTGCGGTTCATTTTTCCGTCCGCGTGCACGGCGTAAAAGCTGGCATGCGCCCGGGATTCGTCATCAAAACGGTCGCCGGCATCAAAGGTGTCCGCCAGCGAAACGAAGCCGACCGGGGCGGCCAGCCAAAGTTGTTCAAACTCCGTCTCCAACTGGGCCGCCTGTTCCCGGGATAACGGCCGATTGCCCACCCAGGAAAAATCGCCTTTCCAAATGCTCCATAGCTGCGGCCAACGGCGGGCCAGACCGGTGAAGCCATTCAGTTCGGTATAAGCCATTTCCCGCAGGGATTTATGGCCGACCACGGCAGTGGGAATCACGGCGCGTTTGGATTCGAAAAGTGGGCGCCCGGAGCCGCGGTTCTTCAACCAGGCGAGGAGCACCACCGGGCTCGTCACGATGGCCACGGCGGCGGCCAGCATCCGGCCGGACCAGGGGCTGCTCCGGTCAAACCCGTGTTCCCCCCGCAAATTGCTCAACAGGAAGGCATCGGCCACTTCGACAAACGAGCCGTTTTCGTGATTCAGCAGGCCGTCGGCCCAGGCCAGCGAAGACTTTATATGTGTCAGGGCGCCGACATAGGTGGACGGGCCGATCCAACTGGAACTGACCTCGGCATTGTGATCCACCATGGCGGAATTTTCCACGAAGGCATTGGGGCCGACCGTGGCACCGCCCCGGATCCAGACGTTTTCGCCCAGCCAGCAGGGCGCCAGGAGACGGGCGGAGGCATCCACCCGGCAGCGCAGGCCGGTCCACACGCCGGGGGCAATTTCCTTGGCGCCGACGCGATGGCCGCCCGCCTTGGGCAGCCATTCGCTCAACACCGAAAAAAAACTGGCGTAATTCGTAAACAACGGCCGGTCAGGCAGGGCGGGGAGGCGGTCGGCAACGACGATGTCGTCCGGGGCCGGCAGCCAGCCGACGGCGTTTTTTTGCAGTTCGTTGCGCGCTTCGGCCACGGTGAGTTCTCGCGGTCCGGCGATGAGTTCGATCTTCAGGCCCCAGCGTTCGCCATGGCCAACGGTGGCCCGGACCTGGTCTGGCCGGTCGGATACGAGGATGACCACTTCCTTGGCTCCCCGGTCGGCTAAATAAGTCAACCAATGAGATAGCAAGGTCGGCCCCAGGATGCGCACCAGGGCCAGGGGACTTTTCCGGGCAAGAAAGGCTACTTCCGGACGGCGATCGGGGCAGATGAGGACAGCTTTCATGCGCCTTTGCCGAACAGGATGGCCGGGATGGTTTTAAACAGCAGCAACACATCCTTCCATAAGGACTGGCTTTCGATGTAGCGGACATCCAGATCCACCTGTTCCTCAAAATCAATGGAATTGCGGTCGCCAATTTCAAACAGACCGCCTTCGCGTTCCCCCACCTGCCAGATACAGGTGATGCCCGGTTTCACGTTGAAACGGCGCCGGTGGCGCTGCTCGTAAAGTTCCACCTCACGTTTCACGGGTGGGCGGGGTCCGACAATGGACATTTCACCTTTCAGCACATTCCAAAACTGCGGCAATTCATCCAGCGAGGATTTGCGGATGATCTTGCCGATTTTGGTGATGCGCGGATCATCCTTCATCTTGAAGGTGATGCCTTCCTTCTTTTCGTTTTTGGACAGCAAATCCTTCAGTCTGGCTTCCGCATCCACACACATGGAACGGAATTTCAGCATGCCAAATTCGCGGCCATAAAGGCCGTAGCGGGTCTGGCGGAAAAAGATGGGGCCGCCGTCCATTTTGACCGCGATGGCAATGCCCAGAAAAACCGGCGCCAGACAAAGGATGGCAATCAGGCTGACGACAATGTCAAAGATGCGCTTGATGAAATGGGCAAAGCTGGTGACGAAGTTCCAGGCGAGCCGCTTCCATTTGACATAGAAATTCAGCCGGGCCCGGCCCCAGGGGGTTTGGGCAGTCAGCAGGCGGTCGGCCATGCGTTCAAGAATTTCCGATTCGGTCATGTTGACAAATGTAAATCAAGGCTGCGCCGACAGGGCTTTTAATTCAAGCAGCAAATGTTCCTGCCACCCATTTTCCGGAGGCGAGGCAAGCACCCGGCGGGCGGTGTTCTTTTGCGGCTCGACGAACTGTTCATGCATGGGCTCCACCTGGTCATAAAACTGGCGGCGCACCGATTCCAGACTGCGGCCGCGTTCACGCAAATCGCGTTCCGCCCGCCGTTCAAACCGCACCTCCGGACTGCACTCCACAAAAATGCTGGTGCCAAACCGCGCCCGCAGCCACTCCGGATGCAGCAGCCAGAGGCCATCCCAGATCACGAGCGGCACCGGGGCAAAAGGCCGGGTTGCGGTCCGGCGCGTGTGGGTCGCAAAATCATAAACCGGCAGATCAACCGCGCCGCCTGCCTGCATTTTATCCATCACCTCCCGCAAGGCCTCCCAATCGATGGCCGCCGGGTCGTCAAAATTGATCAGGTCCCGCTGCCCGGGGGGCAGCGCGGACAGGTCGCGGTAAAAATCATCCAGGCTGATGCGCGCGGCCAGAGGGCCGAGGGCGGCAGTCAGGCTTTCGGCCAGCCAGGTCTTGCCTGAGCCGCTGCCGCCTACCACCGCCACATGGATAGGAGCGTTCATTTTGCCCGTTTTTCCGCAATCACCCGCGTGAACATATTTTCGAGATCACCGATGTAGGTGTCAAAATCATAACGCTCGCTGACGAGTTTCAGGCCGGCTTCCCCCAGCGAGCGGGCCAAGGGCTTATTTTGCAAGAGCTGGTCAACCCGGGCGGCGAAGGTGGCGCGATCCATCCAGGGTACCAGATAACCATTTTCCCCATCGAGCAGCCAGTCTTTGATGCCACCGGCATCAAAGGCGACCACCGGCAGGGCGTAGCGCATCACTTCCAAGCCGATGGTGGCGATGGGTTCGGGCCAAAGCGAGCTTAATGCCACCACACTGCATTCGCGGTAATAATTTTTCAACTCCTCCTGCGGAATGAAACCTTTGAAAGTGACGCGGTCGGCCAGCCCCAGCTTTTTGGACAATTCTTCGCAATACGCCTTATGATTGCCGTCGCCCAGAATGACGCATTCAAACTTGGTTTTGACCATGGCCAGTGCCTCCAAGAGCACATCCACACCCTTGCCCCGGATGATCTGCCCGGCATAAATGATCAGGTTGCGGTCGCTGAAACTGCTGCGCAGGTTGGGATCGCCCATGCGCGGAACCGGGGCGTGGATCTCGATGCGCCGGGTGTCAAACCCGTTCTTCAGCAGTTCGTCGCGCATGTAGGTGGTGACCACTACCATCCGGTCAAACTGCCGGTTCAGAGCGATTTCCCGTTTCTTTTCCGAGTAACTCACCCATTTGACCGGGAAGAGGCCGCCGGGATTTTTCACGATGGTGGCCAGGCAGGGGAAAATACAATAGGGCGATGCTGCGCGGGTGCAGATTTCGCGGGTAAAATAATTGTATTTGTAACTCCGCATGCAATAGATGTCATGGTCATGCACCATGCGCAGCAGCGGGACACCACTCTCCACGAGCGTTTGAATCACGGAAAGATCCGCCATTTTATGCACGTAGACGGCATCCGGGGAAAAATCGGCGAGGGCCTTTTTGACAATGGCCTCGTTATCGGCCGGGTTGAGGGCGGCGCGAAAGGGGAACGTCGCCTGCCAGCCCGCCTCGTTTTTCCCGGTGGAGGGGCCGTGCAGGATGCCAATGGCATGGCCGCGTTTGCCCAGTTCGGTGGCGGTGATATGGGCGTTGGCCTCGGCGCCGGCGAGCGCGCCAAACCGTTCGTGAACGTATAGCAGTTTCATGTTTTGGGCGGGCTTTGTGCCTGTTTGTTGATCCAGTTTTCCAAGGCCTTGACGGTGGGGGTAATGGCCATCAGCAGTTTTTCGATCGCGGGTTTGGCGGTGGTGGCTTCCTCCTTGGCGGCCGCCTCTTCCACGGCCAATGAGTATTGGGCCAGGATTTCCATGCCAAAAGAGGCGGCAACGCCTTTGAGCGAATGGGCATGGCGTTGCAACTCCGGCCATTTTTGATCGGCGCACAACTGCTCCAGTTCGGCCATGCGCGCGGGCAATTCGCCGGCAAATTCATTGGTCATTTCCATGACCGCCTGGGAGTCCAGGTCGCGGCACAGTTCCTCCAGCCGGTTGGTTACCAGCAGGGCACCTTGATTGCCGCCCGCGGCCACCGGGCGGGCGGGCACGGCCCGGAGGGTATCCTCGAGCTGCTGTGAAGTGAACGGCTTGGTCAGATAATCATCCATGCCGGCGGCGAGGCAGCGCTCGCGTTCGCCGATAAGGGCATTGGCAGTCAGGGCTACAATCCGGGTCCGGCGCGGGCGTTTCAGGTCCGTCTCCAGCCGGCGGATGGCAGCCGTGGCACCATAGCCGTCGAGTTCGGGCATGTTGCAATCCATCAAAATGATATCGTATTCCTTGGCCTGGCAGTGACGGACGGCTTCCGTGCCATTGACGGCTGCGTCCGGGCGGACCCCCAGCCCTTCGAGCATGAGCTGGCAAAGTTTGCGGTTAATGGGATGATCCTCCGCCAGCAGCACGCGCAAATGACTCAGGGATACCCGTTCGGCACCCCGGACGCCGCGCTTGAAGAAATTTGTCTCCGGCCGGCGGGCACTATCGGGCTGGCCCTCAATCATGCCCACGAGGCCGTCGAAAAGCTGGGATTGCTTGACCGGCTTGAGCAGAACATTCCCAAACCATTCAAATTCCTGTTCCTCCCGCGCCACCGCCAGCGTGGGGTTGGAAAGCAATACGCCGTGAACCTGGCCCCGCCAGGGTTCCAGTGCCAGGCGCAATGGTTCGCCGCCGACTGACAGCAGTTCATCGTCGCAAATGGCCACGGAGGTTTCGCCGGTGGTCACGGTGTCGCGGACTTGATTGATAAATTCCTCCGGCGTGCCAGCGGTGGTGCAGGCCACGCCCCAGCTTTGCAACTGTTCGGCCAGGGATTCGCGGACGCTGGCCTGGGTCGAGCCGACCACCACGCGGGCGAAGACCAGCCCGGGATGGCTTAGGGCCATGACCGGCTGGCTGGGCACGCCAAAAGGCAGTTCGCACCAGAAGGTGGAACCCTGGCCGGGTTCGCTACGCACGCCGATGCGGCCGCCCATGAGTTCAACGAGGCGGCGGCAGATAGCCAGGCCCAGACCGGTGCCGCTGAAGCGGCGGGTGGCGGAGGTGTCCGCCTGGACAAAGGGCTGGAACAGCTTCTCGATCTGTTCGGCTGACAGGCCGATACCGGTGTCGCTGACTTCCAGCCGGAGCAGGAGTTTGTCCGCCTGCCGGCCGACAGAGCGGACGCGGATGACGACTTCGCCCCGGTTGGTGAATTTGATACCGTTGCTCACCAGGTTCAGGAGCACCTGACGAAGGCGGAGCGGATCGCCGGTGAGGCGGTGGGGGACTTCCCGGTGAACGATGGCAGCCAGGCCAAGGCGCTTACCCGGTTCCCGTAACGAAGCGATTTCAAGCACGGCGTCCGCCACGGAGCGGAGGGAGAAGTCCTCGCTTACGATGGTAAGCTTACCAGCCTCGATTTTGGAGAAGTCGAGGACGTCGTCAATGACATGGAGGAGGGCGTTGGCGCTCTGGGAGGTGGCTTCGGCAAACTCGC
>CAIJGS010000021.1 GCA_903820285.1 uncultured Verrucomicrobia subdivision 3 bacterium
GACCAGTTGCAGAAGCCGGACGTGGATTTCATTGAAGGCCTTTCGCCTGCCATTGCCATTGAGCAGCGCAGCTCCGGCAGCAGCCCGCGGTCAATCATCGCCACCACCACAGAGATTTACGATTACCTGCGCCTGTTGTACGCGCATATCGGGCAGGCGCATTGTCCCGAGACCGGCGTGCCGATTTCCACGCAATCTACGAGCGACATCGTGGACAAGATTCTCGCGCTGCCGCCCAAGACCAAGGTGATGCTGCTTGCCCCGGTGATCCGGCGGCAGAAGGGCGAGTTCCGCGATGTCTTTGAACGTCTGGCGCGCGAAGGCTTTGTGCGTGCCCGTGTGGATGGCCAGATGATCGAGTTGGGCGAAAATGTCGCCCGCGTCAAACTCGACAAAAAGAAATTTCATAACATCGAGGTGGTCGTGGACCGGCTGGTCATTGACGACAAGATTCGCGTGCGCCTGGGCGATTCGGCCGAAACCGCTTTGCGCTGGGGCGAGGGCGTGATGTTTACGTTGCACCAGTTGCCCGAAGGGGCAGGGTCGGTACCATCCAAAGCCAAGGCAGGGGCAACACCGGTCACGCCGCCCGCCAGCGAATGGATTGAGACGCTTCATTCCAACAAGATGTGCTCGCCCGCCACGGGCAAGAGTTACGATCCGCCCACGGCCAAGCATTTCTCGTTCAACGCCCCCGCCGGGGCCTGTCCCATCTGCCATGGACTTGGTCAGAAGATGGTCTTTGATGAAGCCTTGGTCGTTCCTGATATGGAACTGCCGCTGGATGGGGCCATTCAGCCGTGGCGACGCGCCGGCAAGCGGCTGATCATGTATTACAAGGCCATGTTGCGTTCGCTCGCCGGCCATTTTAATGTCAGCCTGGAAACGCCGTACAAAGATCTGCCCGAGGACTTCCGCAAGGTTCTCATGCACGGGTCCGGCGCGGACAATGTTGAATTCTCCTTCTGGCGCAGCGGCAAGGTGAGCAAGATTGACCGTCCCTTCGAAGGCGTGCTGCCCAATCTGGAACGGCTGGCCACGGACAGCGAAAGCGAATTCATCCGCAACCGGCTCAAGGCCTACATGAGCCCGGAATTCTGCGACGGGTGCAACGGTAAGCGCCTCAAGCCGGAAATTTTGGCGGTGACCCTCGGCGGCGAGGAGTTCACCTCGCAGTTCAAAAACAAACGGTCCAAAATCAAAATTCCCGGCCACTCCATCATGGATGTCTGCGGCTTGTCCGTGGACAAGGCAGACGAGTTTTTTGTCTCGCTCAAGCTCACCGAATTCCAGCAGAAAATCGCCGGCGAAGTCGTGAAGGAAATCCGTGCGCGGCTCGGGTTCCTGCGCAACGTCGGTTTGGGCTACCTGACGCTGGACCGCGAGAGCGGTACGCTCAGCGGTGGTGAAGCGCAGCGCATCCGCCTGGCCACCCAGATTGGTGCTGCGCTGGTTGGCGTGCTCTATGTGCTGGATGAACCGAGCATCGGGTTGCATCAGCGTGACAACGACCGTCTGCTCGCCACGCTCAAGGGCCTGCGCGATCTCGGCAACACCGTGCTCGTCGTTGAGCATGATGCCGACACCATTCGCGCCGCCGATTACATTCTTGATCTCGGTCCCGGTGCCGGCGTTCATGGCGGCGAACTCGTGGCCGCCGGTACCCTCGCGGAAATATTGGCTCATCGCACCTCGCTTACTGGCCAGTATCTGACCGGTGAACTGAGCATTCCCGTGCCCAAAAAGCGCATTGCCCCCTCCGAGGAAAAGGGGTGGCTGGAAATCCTTGGGGCCAAGGAAAACAACCTCCAAAACATTGATGTGCGCATCCCGCTCGGCACGCTCACCTGTGTCACCGGCGTGAGCGGTTCCGGCAAGAGCACCTTTGTGGATGACATTCTGCGCCGCGCGCTGTTCCGCAAGTTTTACGGTTCCAAGGAACGTCCGGGTGAACATCGCATCCTCAAAGGCTACGAGAGTCTGGACAAGGTCATCGTCATCGACCAGACGCCCATTGGCCGCACGCCGCGGAGCAATCCCGCCACGTATACCGGCATGTTCAACCACATCCGCGACCTCTTTGCTCGGCTGCCTGCCGCCAAGGTGCGTGGCTATGAGCCAGGCCGCTTCAGCTTCAACGTCAAGGGTGGTCGCTGCGAAAAATGCGAGGGCGATGGCATTCTCAAAATTGAGATGAACTTTCTGCCGGCGGTGTACGTCATCTGCGAGGCTTGCAACGGCAAACGCTATAATCGCGAAACGCTGGAGATCGCCTACAAGGGAAAAAACATCGCTGACGTCCTCGACATGACCGTGGATGAGGGCGTGGACTTCTTCCGCGCCGTGCCCAAGATTGCCGATCCTTTGCAAACCCTGGCTGAAGTCGGCCTCGGTTACCTGCGGCTCGGCCAGCAGGCCACCACCTTGAGCGGAGGCGAAGCCCAGCGGGTGAAGCTGGCCACGGAGCTTTCCCGCAAAGCCACCGGCCGCACGCTGTACATTCTGGACGAACCCACCACCGGATTGCATTTTCACGACGTTGCCAAGCTGCTGGAAGTGCTGTTCCGTCTGCGCGATACCGGCAACACGCTGGTCATTATCGAGCACAACCTTGACGTCATCAAAACTGCCGACTGGGTCATTGACCTCGGGCCGGAAGGCGGCTCCGGTGGTGGCAAGATCGTGGCGGAAGGGACGCCGGAGGCGATCTGTAAAAATCCTGCCAGCCATACCGGCCGGTATTTGAAAAGCGTACTGCCTTGAAATGTTGAGACTGCGGGTTGGACGATGGTGATCAAACCGGCTGCGGAAGATTATTTCCGGGCCGGTTTTTCTTTCCAAGCCAGAACCATCAGACAGATCAAAATACCGGCGGTGGCGATGGTGCAGCCGGGCGCAAGGAAGCGGTCAATGGGCAGGGTGCCGTGTGAAGGGAGCCAGAAGCGGGCGGTGAGGGTTTCGTCCTGGCCGCCAATATGGGTTTGAGCAATCACTTCGCCCTGCCTGGTCACCGCCTGCGAAAGACCGGACCTGGCGAGTCGAAAGATGGGGAGGCCATAGTCGGCGGCGCGCACGGGGGCGACACGGCTGTGCAATTCGGGCTGATGGCGGCC